>JAEXYA010000061.1 GCA_023451825.1 Pseudomonadota bacterium | reverse complement strand
TATGCTTGGGGCGGTCCAGGCTACGGCTGGGGCGGCGGACCATGGGGCGGTCGCGTGTATCGTACCTACGGCTATTGGTGACCTGTGATGGGCTCGGACGATCTCCGGGCCCACTCCTTTGGAAGCCGGACACGGTCCGGATTACTGTCTTATGTCCGATGATGACGACATCCAGGAAATCGCCTCGGAACGGATACCCGTTCTGGAAACCAATAGGCTGTATCGACTGACGCTTGTGTTCGAGGACTTGTCACGCCCGCACAGGCAAATTGCGCTTGTCCCTGCCGACAATGAAAATGACGCGCGAGCGCTGGCGACCGCCGCCGACGCCCTCGGACGCGACTGGCGCGACGAGAGCGCGTTTCGCGCCGAAAATATCCATACAGAAGAACGCCACGTTATTGGAGATGTCATCTTTCGTTCCACACCCGTCGCCGTAACCACAAATGGTCGTCAGAGAAACCAAAATGCCCAAGGCTAAGAAGAAAAATCGAAACGATCGGGAGACGCTTGAGATGTGGGCGACCGACCTTCTGCTTGAGGCCCACGCTATCACCGCTTGCCCGGACCATGGCCATATGCGACTCCGGCACAGTCATCACGCCATTGATTACGCCAAGGACCTCGCCCAGCACCGTAAGTTTTCCGGCAAGAACAAGAAGGAGCGTGTGGCTGCTGTCGATGAGGTCCTCGACGCTCTTGGCGACGCTTGCCCAGCCTGCGATTGAGCCATGCCGCGGAAGCTTAAGGTTTACCAGACCTCGATAGGCTTTTTCGATCTTGCGATCGCCGCCCCTTCGATGAAGGCCGCTCTTGAAATCTGGGGAGCGGACTCGAATTTGTTTCATCAAGGCTTTGCACGTGAAACCACCGATCCGAAAACGGTGGAAGCGGCGATTGATAACCCTGGTGACGTCCTGAAGCGACCCGTCGGCACGGATGCGTCAGTTCTTCGGCGAGTTGTAACGAGGGGCCGCTTTTATGTTGGTGTTCGGCGCCTTGTCTCGGCCCTGATCGTTGTTGTCGTCCCGCCCACCGGACGTCGACGTCCCGCTGCCGCTCGGGTTGTATCTTTGCGACGACGGGCTGCTTGAAGCTGAACTGGCGGCCGCATCGCCAGTCTTACTCGTCGCTGCCGTCCCTCCCGGATCCGTAGTCTGGGCGACGGCGCCCAAGCTTGCGCAAACCGTGATGGTCGCCGCCGCCGCCAGGGCTCGACCGATCACTTGCCAGCACCAATGTTGCCGCCCTTTATGTGTCCGAGGGAGTTGCTGCCCTGCCCGGAATTTCCGTTGTTGCCTTGTAAAGCGGCATTGCCACCCGTGTAGCCGGTTCGAGACTGGCCAGTCGTCATAGTGCTTTGGGTCTGCGTCTGAGATTGGTGCTTTCGACCTTTGCCCGCTGAAGCGTCAGCCGTGAAACCGACGATAAGTGTGGCGGCTGCAACAAGTGTCAATATCCTGCTCATGTCATATCCATTAGGTTGATCGTTGCGATGCTTCTCGAACTGCAGATTGGGAGCACTGTTCCGGACGAGGCAACGTTTGTTGGACCACAACGCGCCGATCGCTCACAACTTCTTAGACCGTTCGGCAACTTTCTCTCGCCGCCGGCTCCGCGGCCGACTGCGCCAGGCAAGAGCTGATATGAATGGCCTGTGTCCCGCTGCGGAGGTAGACATCTTTGCCACGCCCTCGTGGACAATTTTGATACTGCAAACCGCGGAACTGAGATGGCGGTTCGCCATTTTAGGGAAACAACGCAACGGGCAAGTGCAATGCCAAAAATCGAGTTCACGCCGAACGAACTTCAAACCTTGATCAAACTTGAGCTGCGCAAAAAACGGGATATCCCTGAGGGGCTGCTGATCCAGATCATCAGAAATGGCGGAACCTGGCACCCGCGCATTCGCTTTAAAGTCGGACATCCCGAGGCGCCAGACGCTGTTGAGATCGCTGACGCTGTAAATGTTATCGCTGCTCAGTTGGCACCAAAACATCCACTGCTAGGATGATTGCTGATGCGCCGAGCATCGGCCGTGTCGCCCACGGGCCGCGAAGTTGAAGCGAGCTAATCGCGTTGCTTCTTTTGCTTCATTTGGATGGGCCGTCTGCTAACAACCAAGCTCGCGCAGCTCCTCCGTGTCGAAGAGTCCGATTAAGCGCTTCACCGTGCCATCCGGAACGGTAGCTTCAATCACATACCCTTCATCGTGGGGCAAGATACTGAACATTGTCGAAGCAGGCATTCGCGCCTCTTTCGATTAAAGAGGCCCATCCCTATCGCACGCGTCTGTCGATGTCGAGGAGCTGACACTTCTCCTTGCCTGCAGCAACCCTCACTCTTGGAACGCAAGGCTTTACGATCACTGAACGCCTCCTAAGTGCCTCGGCCGGAACCATTCAAATTAACTCCTATGTCGGCTACCGAGCAGACTATCCGCTAGGGGTCTGCTCTGACTCCGCAAAGGGAGCGACATATGCGTTATGTCACGAGCAGAAGTTGGACCGACGGAGACATTGAGCGCCTCCGACAGTTGTCGAAGGCTGGCGCGTCGGTCACGCGTGCCGCGGCGGCGATGAACCGCAAGACGTCGGCCATTGCGAAGGTCGCACGCCGTTACGGTATAGGATTGGCTGGCACCCGCGAACTGAAAGCAGCTATTCGTTCACTCGACGATAAAGCCCCCTTCGGCCGTTTCTAACCGGGGCAGTCATGGAAGCGACCGCAAGCTATTGGGCAAAAATTGTCGCCACTCTCCGTCGGCGAGCCGAACAGCAACCTCTCGGACCGGAGCGCGATCGTCTGCTTGAGCAAGCCGAGCGGCTGGACACAGCTATAGATATCGCCGATATGCTGGCCATAAAGTCGCGAAAGCCAGCACGCCGATAGCCAAGACCTTGGAGCTGCTGCGGTAAGTAAGGATATCATTGTGGCAGCCGCTGAAATGTTCAAACAGTCATTTTTTCACGGCACACGGGCCGACCTCAAGCCTGGAGATTTCGTCGCCACGGGTCATCCTTCAAATTTTGGCGATAACCGCATCTGGACGTGGGTCTACTTCGCGAGCACCCTCGATGCCGCTATATGGGGAGCCGAGCTCGCTCGTGGCGATAACAGACAACGGATCTATATTGTCGAGCCGACCGGCACCTATGTTGATGACCCGAACCTGACGGACAAGAAATTTGCGGGAAATCCGACGATGTCGTATCGATCGAGAGACCCTCTTCTCGTCATTGCTGAAGTGGCTGGCTGGTCTGGCCACCCAGCCGAGCAAGTTCAGCAAATGAAGGACAGGCTCGCGAAGCTCCGAGCTGAAGGCCTAGACCAAGTCATCGACTAGCGGTCGGCCTGTTTGGCAGCTCCATCGCAGCGTCCGGGGGAGTGCGACCACCTTCATGATACACCTTGACGGCGCCGCCTGCGATACCCAAAGCGATGACGATTGCCAGAGCCCATCCGTAAAATGGCCTCAACCTCCGGCGCTCTCGCATTTTCTCACCTGATAAAAAGAGCCCCGGTGTCGCAACAGGGATCGACACCGAGGCAGTTGTGCCTGGCTCACCAACCGAGGCAGAGGAAACCTTCCCAAGAAGGTACCGATGAGACGCAACTCTTTGCGCTCCGTTCCGTGAGCGTTTTCAAAATGTAGTTCGGAACGTGTCCGCAAACGTCTGATTGAGCTCTCGTTAGCAACCTGACGAGGAAACACTCATGAAGAAGCTTTTGATTGCAGGCGTCGCTCTGACACTGTTCGCTGCTCCAGCGGTCTCTCAAACTAGCCCTCCTCCTGGCGGCAGCGGGGATGCGAACTCGATGAGCGGCAAAAATAGCCCGACCGGAACGAAGAGCGGGAACACTGGCACGACAAACAGTGATCAGGGCCGCACCTCAGGCGGTGGCGCTGGCGGCGGCGCTGGCGGTGGAGCTGGTGGCGGGGCCGGCGGTGGAGCTGGTGGCGGGGCCGGTGGTGGAGCTGGTGGCGGGGCCGGTGGTGGCGCTGGCGGGGGCTCTGGAGGCGGCGGCAACTAGCAGTGAGATAGAGCCCTTCGGGGCTCTATTTTTTATTTGCACAGAAAGGTGATGTGTCCATGTCTCACGACCAATCAATGGCGGCTGACACAGCATCTCCGCCGGGTTGTTTCGATAATTTAGCCGATCCCACAGCCTTCCCTAATTCGCTTGAGGCCTATTTTCGTTTACAAACCAACAATGCCTGCGACAAATTGCTTGATGAGAAGCGCCGCTCGATCGCACAGAAACCAACTCTCGCAGACTTGGCCGTCCCCACTCGGCCTTGGCGCGCGCGGGGTCGCTGACGATTGCATCCGGCGACCCCGCACCAGCGTTCAGGTCAAGCCGTGACAACCTTCATCTTTCTGATGAGCCCCAACGCATCGATCGCCCAACAAGCTCGCATGATGTCGGAGCTTGAGGACCGTTTCCCACAACACGATTTCCTATTAGGCGACGGGCACTTTTTAGAATACGAGCGGAACATCCTCGCCCTCCTCGATGGCGCGGGTAGCGCGGAGCCTAAACCTAAGGACGTGGCAGAAGTGGTCGACTTTTTTCGAACAGCGCTGTCTCAGATCGAAGGCTGGAAGCCCTCCTGATCACATTGTGCCGATACATATTCGACAAGGGTGCGGAATGACAGAGAGATTGCTCTTCGCTTGGCGCTCCGAGATATCATCGCTCGGCGGCATCGATTCACAAAAGTCAGCGATGCGAAGATTCAGCGTCTGCGCGACCTTGGCTGGATCGAAGAGCGCGACGGAGAGCTCTGTGCGACCGACGCCGGACTGGCTGCCCTACGCTGACGGACGAGCATAACCCGCTCATCACTTCGGGTTGCTAACGCTCGTCGCAGCGATCTTGGTCGTAGCTAGCCCCGGGACAGCCCTCCGCTGATGGCGGCAGCAGGCAGACAACATTGCCCTCACCACCGCAATTCTCATCTCGGATCTCCGTTACTTCGCCATCCGCTTTATATGCTCTGATCGAGCGCGAAAACCGGACGGCTAATTTCTCTGATCCGTCGCATCAGGTCGGAACGCTCGATCGGGGGGCGGTGTAGCACCATCGAGTCTCATGTAGTTGGTCGCGTAAAGCAACAGCATCACAAACGCTACCGCTCCAATGCATCCGAAAAGTGGAAATTTTTGAATTCGCATTTTTCACCAAAAAAGCCTGGATCGCCGGGACGAGCCATGATCCGGGGCAGAGCGTCAAGCGAGGCAATCGCCCAACCGAGTGACCGCGGCATCGTTCCGCAGCAAGCGCTGGAACGTAGTTCGATAATCGGCATTGCTCGTTGGGGAATACGACAACGAGAGGAAAACCGATGAAGAAGATTTTTGCACTGACTGCTATCGCGATGCTCAGCACCGCACCTGCCATCGCCCAGAGCGGCGCCAATCCGAGCGCTCCCCAAATGAACGAAGCCGGGAACGGTGTGACGCAGCCGGGCATTGACGCCCGCGGTACGGCAATCGATCGCCCCACCGGGACCACCGGCATGGCGCCAGCTGCTACCGGATCTGAGCGCGGCAACAACGCCAGCTCTCTCAACGGGTCGAATGCAGCGTCAGGCACTCCCTCAGGCAACAATGCCACCACGAACACCGACGCCGGCCGAACCAACGGCGGCGGTTAGTACAGCCAGTAGCTCAAAAGCCCCGGGAAACCGGGGCTTTTTTTATTGCGGGCTCACATGGAGAATTGAGACATGACAGCCGATAATGAAACGCCAGTCGCTGAGCATGAGACGCCCGCAACAGATCACACACCTGAACCAGCTAAGAAGCTCACGGTCGGATTATTAGTTTGGATCTTTGGTGCCGCCCTTGTCGTCTTCGGAGTGTACGGACTATGGGCCCGCGGATAACGCCCGGCATGGAATAGACTAGAAAAGCCCGCGGTAAGTTGCGCGGCGCAAAAGCGCTATGTCTTGTGACCGGAATTTGATTTTGGAACTCAAACCGCACCTGACCATTCCCTTTCAAAGTGAAAACAGGAGGAGCTCATGGGATTAGCCGCGTACGATGTGGTCGAGAACGGTTCGGGCTGGAGCATCCGCCACGATGAGGCTCTTGAAGGCACTTATGACACGAAAGAGGCCGCCTTCGAAGCTGCTATCGCCGCAGCATCGCTTGCCATTAAACAGGGGCACGAGATCCGCGTAACAGTACCCAGCCGAGATGCAGGGAACCAAACCGCCCTGGGTGGCGAAACAAACTAGGTGCCGTCATGGGTCAAGAAATTTTCTTCGGGCTCGGCGCGCTGTTACTTCTGATCGCGCTGATATTTGCAGTTCTTCAGCACCATTACCGCAATCGGGCAGCCATCAAACGAGGTGATGAGATCGTCGCCGAGCGCTATCGTAACGACGAAACCTAGCGTACTTAATGACGTCGTTAATCTCGGTTTTCTCCAGCGACGAGGCTCTGGTGTTCGTCTATCGGATCTACGAAATAGACAGCGCCGGCAGAGTAGCCAATCGGCGAGACCTGTCGGCCGACACCGATCCAACCGAAGCGATCGCGACGGCCAAGCGCCTGGCGGTAGACTGCGTGGTCGAGCTCTGGCGTGGCAATCTCCTCGCGACGTTTCGACCGAAAGAAGCGCCCTTGCCCGGACAATGAGTCGCAAAGTGCGATCGGATAATTCACACTCTTAGCGCATCACACGCTTGCCGGCGTAGCCGGTGCTGACGTCGGAGACTCGCCATCGAATGTCGCTTCCACTGACCAGCCGCCATTGAAGTTCATCTCTGCCGAGGCCGATTGCGGGCGGGCTGGGCGCCGTTGACGATGAAGGTCGATCCGGGCAGCGACTGGAAGACGGCGCTGACATCGCGATCCGAAATGAGTGGAGATGGCACATGCCGCACGTTACTAGTCATAGCTAGACCGACGCCGAAATCGCGCGACTCAAGAAATTCTCGAACGAGGGCGCGACGGTTAACCGCGCTGCCGCAGCCTTGAACCGAAAGACGGAAGCGGTGAAGAAGGTCTGCTGTGCCTATGGCTTCACGCTCATCGGCACCCGTCAAGCCAAGGCCGCGATACGAGCTCTGAACGATCGCGATGCCGAAAACGCGTAGAAAAGTCTAATTATGGCTATCCCGACCCAACCGCTGCGCGTCGGCGACATATGCAGACTAAACCAGTTGGGGCTTGCACGCAGCCCCAAGACAACGTGGGTGACCGCTGTGGTCTCTGAGTGTACTGGGGCGAAGAAAGTCTTATCGAGTCCTCCCTCACGGTAGATCCGAACCTATTCGGATCATGGGAGCTAACCTCGAAGGCACGTCCGAGTCTGCCGATGCAGCGAGCGAGCCGCATTATTCTTCCGGGGAACATTGCGTCGAAGAGTTTCGCTACGAAGCTCGAGATTGCTCGACGCTGACAAGCGCAGCTCGGTCGCTCTTATTCTCACAGCGTTTTGCGAGCGGCGCAGGTGCTTGGCAATCACCTCTGGCGGCTCACCCGCCGTGAGCATGGAAATAACTGCCTCCAAATCTGCGGGTGACCACTGAGGGTTTTTCTGAGCTTCACCGGTTGTCTCGTCGTGTCCGGTCATAACCTGTCACACTGAAGCCTCCGCGCATTAAGGCCTTTCCGATCCGAATTGCGCTGATCTTATCGGTCGGCCTGAAGAACTCGTTTCGATTTCACGACGAACGTTGACGGAATTGTTAAGGACCTGATCGGGAACGCACCGAATCTTGGGATCAGGATTCGACCGGGAACGCGAAATCTTGACGCGTTAAGGACTCGCGTACCGGGAAAACCAGCCACAATGGACTCGATTGTTGAATGGATTCTCGGAATTTCGTTGTATGAGCGTTGTACGACTTCCGTACAGCGGCGAAAAAAATATCGTCAGCGAGCGGAGATTTCGCCACCTAAACAGTCGCTTATGACGATGGAGCGGGTAGAGGGAATCGAACCCTCGTATTCAGCTTGGAAGGCTGCTGCTCTACCATTGAGCTATACCCGCATGCCGCGTCAGGTAACACGTTGCGCCGGGGGCCTCAACCTCCCTGCGGATAAAGTCCCCAGATGGGCGATCTGACGCTCAATCGCGCGTAGTCTCCCTCCCCGGAGCGAAGCGAATGGGGAGGGTGGCGCGTAGCGCCGGGTGGGGTCTCTCCCCACGTGACGTCAGCGTTTGCGGAAACACCCCACCCGTCTCGAACGCTACGCGTTCGATCCACCCTCCCCGCTGCGCGGCTGCGCCGCGTGAGGGAGGGAGAAGAAGAACGAAATCGTTCCCATTTTGTTCTTGACGAATTTCCTTTCAGGATTATTATCCCTCGCGTCCGGCCTCGATGAGAGGGGCGAGCGCGATCGTCACGTTCGCGGGGCTGGATGCGGTGGACGCTAAGGTTTGGGCGTCGCGCGGTGCTTGGACAACGTTCGCCTGCGGGCGGGACGAATCCTGGCCGGACCTGCCACCGGCCTGGAGATGTCTCCCCCTCGGATGGACCGACGCCGGTGCCGCGTGACGGACGACCCGCTCGGCGGCGTCCGGGAACATGCTGCTGCGTCCCCCGGCCCATCGCCTTGGGCCAGATAACGGGGATCTGACCGCTCCCCTGGGCAGGCAGCGGCCCCCAAACACCGCGTGCGGAACGCCGGGCTGTTTTGCTCGGCACTCCGGAAAGTCCTGATGCATATCCTTGCGGAGTACCGCATCGGCATCAGGCACCAACGGGTGCATCGGGCACCCGGCGTTCCGCGCGCCCTCTTTTCAGGAGAGGGTGGAAGGAATGCGCATCACTCGGGCGCGTCAGCGCCGCGAGAATGTGATCGCATGGGTTTTGGGAATAACGGGGCTGTTTGACAGGTTGGATAGGAAGTGACGCTCAGGCGTCGCGCTCCCTCCCTCAAGCGGCGAAGCCGCGCAGTGGGGAGGGCTGGGGTGGGGTCTATCCCCACGCACGGACGGCGTTTGGGGAAGCACCCCACCCGTCCTTCGCTAACGAAGCTTCGCTTCGTCAGGCTCAGGCCACCCTCCCCGCGTCGCGCTGCTATGCCGCGCTAGGGGGAGGGAAAAGAACTACCAGGTGGCGAGCACCGAGCCCTTGAACTTGTCGTCGATGAACGCCTTCACCTCGGGCGACTGATAGCTTTCCACTAGCGTCTTCACCCAGGGCTTGTCCTTGTCGGCAGCGCGCACCACGATGATGTTGGCATACGGGCCCTTCGGATCCTCGCGCAGGATCGCATCCTTCACCGGATCGAGACCGGCCTGCGAGGCGTAGTTGGTGTTGATGCCGGCGACATCCACGTCAGGCAGCGTGCGCGGCAGCTGGGCGGCATCGACCTCGACGACCTTCAGCTTCTTCGGGTTCTCGGTGATGTCGAGCAGCGTCGGCTTGAAGCCCACGCCGTCCTTCAGCTTGATGATGCCCTTGTCGCGCAGCAGGATCAGCACGCGGCCGCCATTGGTCGGATCGTTCGGGATCGCCAGCGAGGCGCCCGACTTCACTTCGTCAAAGCTCTTCACCTTCTTCGAATAGATGCCCATCGGGAAGTTGATGGTGGTGCCGACCGAGACCAGCTTGAACTTGCGATCGGCCACCTGGTTGTCGAGGTAAGGCTGATGCTGGAACGAATTGGCCTGCAGGTCGCCGGAATCCAGCGCCGCATTCGGCACCACGTAATCGGAGAATTCGACGATCTGGATGTCGAGGCCCTTCTTGGCGGCGACGGCCTTTGCGGCTTCCAGTACCTGCGCATGCGGGCCCGGCGTAACGCCGACCTTGATGGTTTCGGCGGAGGCCGCAGAAGTGAAGGCCACGAGAGCGACGGCGGAGAGAAGGAGACGGCGAAGAGACATCATGTTTTCCATTGTGAAGAAACGAGTATGAGCCAGCGCGCGGACGCGCCTCAGTTATGACGCGTGCGCTTGTCGAGGCGGCGCGAAATGAAATCGCCGAGGCTCTGCACGCCCTGCACGAGGCAGATCAGCACGGCGACCACGGTGGCCATCACTTCCGGCATGAATCGCTGATAGCCATAGCGGATGCCGAGATCGCCGAGCCCGCCGCCACCGACAGCGCCGACCATGGCGGAGTAGCCGATCAGCGAGACGGTCGCGAGCGTGAGCGCCAGCGTCACCGCCGGCATCGCTTCGGGCAGCAGCACCTTCCACACGATCTGCAGCGGGCTTGCACCAAAAGCACGCGCGGCCTCGACGAGGCCCTGATCGACTTCGCGGATCGCGCCTTCGATCACGCGGGCGATGAACGGCGTCGCCGCGATGGTCAGCGGCACCACGGCAGCGCTGGTGCCGATGGAGGTGCCGGCGATCAGGCGCGTCAGCGGCACGATGGCCACGACGAGAATGATGAACGGCGTCGAGCGCGTCGCATTGACGACGAGGCCGAGCAGCCGATTGACGTTCGGCGCCGGGAACAGCTCACCTGCCCGGCTCGTCGCCAGGAAGATGCCAAGCGGCAGGCCGGCCAGCGTGCCGAAAATGCCGGCCAGCGCCACCATCACCAGCGTATCCAGCGTGGAGGACGCGATCATGTTGATGAGTTCAGGCGACATAGCCGAGATGCTCCACGGTGTTGCGGGTGCTGGTGAGATCGGCGACCAGTTTGGCCTGCAGCTCCTGATCGGCCGCGACGGACGCGATCAGGGTGCCGAACGGATGATCGGCAACATATTCGATCTGGCCATGCATGATGTTGAAGTCGACGCCGTAAGCGCGCGTGAGGCGCGACAGCACGGGCTCATCAGCATCCGCGCCGGTGAAGGCGATGCGGATGACGGCCTGGCGGCCCGGCGCATAATCGGCGAGCAGTTTTGACTGCAGCCATTCCGGCACATTGCCGCCGGTGACTTCGCCAACGAAACGCTTGGTCGTCGCATGGGTCGGCTTGGAGAAAATCTCGTAGGTGGTGCCCTGCTCGATGATCCTGCCGCCTTCCATCACGGCGACGCGCTGCGCCAGCTTCTTCACCACGCTCATTTCATGGGTGATGAAGAGAATGGTGAGATTGAGCTCCGCATTGATCTGCTTGAGCAGCGCAATGATCGACGCCGTGGTCTCCGGATCGAGCGCCGAGGTCGCCTCGTCCGACAGCAGCACTTTTGGCTTCGTCGCGAGCGCACGCGCGATGCCGACGCGCTGCTTCTGTCCACCGGAGAGTTCGGCCGGATAGCGATCGCGCTTGTCGGCCAGGCCGACCATCTCCAGCAGCGGCGTGACGATGCCGGGAATGTCTCTTCGCGGCGTGCCCGCAATCTCCAGCGGCAGCGCGATATTGTCGAAGGCCGTGCGCGACGACAGCAGATTGAAATGCTGGAAGATCATGCCGATCGAGCGGCGCGCCTGGCGCAGCGCACGCTCGTCGAGCGCGCCGATATCGAGGCCATCGACGGTGACCTTGCCCTTGGTCGGCAGTTCGAGACCGTTGATGAGACGAATGAGCGTCGACTTGCCGGCGCCGCTCTTGCCGATGACGCCGACAATGGCGCCTTCGGGCACGGTAAGATCGATATCATCGACCGCCTTCACCTCGGCGGAGTCCTTGCGAGGCGGGAAAATCTTGCTGACGCCGTCGAAGGAGATGATGGCAGGCCCCTGCTGTTCGATAATTGGCACGGGCACTCCAGTCGGCTTGGACACGGGAGCGTTCATTGGATGACGTTTCTGTGCGGATGTGAAGATCGGGGCCGGCCTGCAAGACACGCCTGCGAGGCACTGGCGCCGTGGCGGCAACCTACTGATTTCCGGGCGCAATTCAACCGCACTGCACAAAAAGTGAATTTATCACCCGTCAAACGGCAGTTTGGAGAATGAAATTCCCGAACTGACGCAGTTTCCAGTGCGCCAGCCCTCGGGAACGCAACCGCGCGGTCAGGAACCCGGCGTCCAGGTCCAGACGATATCCTTCACCTGCACCGGCTTCGGGATCAGGCCGAGCTTGAAAAAGCGGTCGGCCGTCTCCTGCTGGGTGGCGATGATCTTGTCGTTGATCGGCAGCACCGCATAGTTCGAGCGCTCGACGGCCTTCGTGGTCGCAGCTTTATCGACGCCTGTCGCTTCGTGAAGCTTGGCCGCCACATCGGCGCGATTGGCATCGGCCCACTTCCCTTCATCCGCAAAGGTCTTGTTGAACAGCGCGACGATGTCCGGATGCTTGGTCGTAAAATCCTTGTTGGCGAGGAAGAACGAAATCGACTCCTGCACGTCCTTGGAGAACGCCACCACCCTCGCCTGCTTGCCTTCGGCGAGCGCGAGATAGGGATCCCAGATCGACCACGCGTCGATATTGCCGCTCGCAAAGGCCGCCGTTGCATCGGCCGGGCTGAGGAAGACCGGCGTAATGTCGGCATAGGTCAGCCCGACTTTTTCGAGCGCGGCGACGATCGTGTTATGCGCGCTCGATCCCTTGCCGAATCCGACCTTCTTGCCCTTGAGATCGGCCAGCGTCTTGATCGGCGAATTCTCGGGAACAACGATGCCCTGATTGTAGCCCCGCGACGGGATCGCAGCGATGTAGAGCAGATTGGCGCGCGCCGCCTGTGCGAAGATCGGCGGCGCATCACCGGCATAGCCGAAATCCACATTGCCGGTGTTGATCGCTTCGAGGATCGGCGGGCCGAACTGGAATTCGACCCATTTGACCGTGATGCCCTTGGCGTTGAACACTTTCTCCAGGGTCTGCCGCTGCTTCACGGCAGGGAAGATACCGGCCTTCTGGAAGCCGATGCGGATCTCCTTGGGCTGCTCGGCCGCCGGCACTTTGCTGGTGAATTGCGACAGCAGCAGCGTCGCGGCGATGGCCGCGAGGACAAAGCGTCTCGACTTCGACATAACTCTTCGTGCTCCATAGCGTCGCGCTGGATGCGCCAACGTGATGACGAAACGCTAGGCGAGATCGCGAAGATTGTGTTTTCAAAGGTGAGCACTGCTCGGCAAGATTTGCGATCCGGCGCGCCGCATCGGGAGCAGCTTTCATCTCCGCATGCAGAAAATTATTCTGACGCAAAAGGCGGCAAAGCCGCACGCGGAGAAGGTTTGGCTCCACACTCCACGTCTTGCAGAATGCCTCTATCGCTGCGCCGATAACTACAGTCGGCCATTTCATTGACTGGAACCGGCTGCTCTCCCACCTTTGCACATCTCGAATTGATACTTGCAAAGCGGCATCATCATGCTCCCGATCCTTTTCTCTCATTTTCTCAATCGCTATCTCCGCCGCCGCACTCGCGCGCTGCAGATGGCCGCGCTCGCGACCATGCTCTCGACCTCCTTCGCCTGCGCGCAGACACCGGACACAGTGCGCATCGGCTATCAGAAATCATCGACGCTGATCGCGGTGCTGAAGACGAATGGCGAACTTGAGAAGGCATTGGCACCTCTCGGCGTGAAAATTTCATGGCATGAGTTCACGAGCGGCCTGCCGCTGCTCGAAGCCATCAATACCAGCAATGTGGATTTCGGCGCCGATGTTGCGGACACGGTGCCGCTATTTGCACAGGCGGCCGGTGCCAAGCTCGCATATGTCGCCGAGGAAGCCGCCTCGCCCGCTGCGCAGGCTATCGTGGTGCCGGCGGAATCTCCGCTGAAGTCCGTCGCCGATCTGAAGAGCAAGAAGGTCGCCGTCACCAAAGGCGCCGGCAGCCACTTCCTGCTGCTGTCGGCATTGAGCAAGGCTGGCCTGAGCTTCAAGGACATCACGCCGGCATACTTACCGCCCGCCGATGGTCGCATCGCCTTTGTCGGCGGCAATGTGGATGCCTGGGTGGCGTGGGACCCGTTCCTCACCAGCGCGCAGCGTCAGAGCAATGCGCGTGTACTCGCTGACGGCTCAGGCGGTCTTGCCAGCTACAAGCGCTATTATCTCTCCTCCGCCGCCTATGCCGCCAAGCGCGGCGACGTTCTGAACGTCATCTTCAAGAAGCTCACCGAGACCGGCAAATGGGCGAAGGCCGAGCCGAAGGAAGCTGCAAAGCTGCTCTCCGGCCTGTGGGGTATCGATGCCGCCACCGTCGAGGAAGCCAACAGCCATCGCTCCTATAAAGTCGGCGCCGTCACCAAGGCCGGCTTGTCCGAGCAGCAGACCATCGCCGACGCCTTCTTCGCCGAGAAGCTGATCCCGGTGAAAGTCGATGCCGCTGACGTCACCATCTGGTCGCCGAAGTAACACCCTCTCCTCTCGAAAGTGCATCACATGAAACTGCTTGTCTCGGCGCTCACCGCGGCCGCGCTCTCACTCACATCCATCGTCACCGCAGGCGCACAGACCGCGCCCAAGACCGAACTCAAGGTCGGCTTCGTCCCCGGCCCCTATATCGACGGTTTCAAGAAAGGCGTAGAGCCCGAATTGAAGAAGAAGGGCTACACCGTCAAATATTACGAGTTTTCGACCGGCCTCGAAGCCAACACCGCGGTATTCAAGAACGACATCGACGCTAATGTGATGCAGCACACGGTGTTCCTGACCTCCTATAACGAACGCCAGAAGACCGACCTCACCGGCATCATCACCGTGCCGACACCGCCGATGGGGCTGTACTCGACCAAGCACAAGAAGGCGGAAGACGTGAAGGCCGGCGCGACGGTCGTGGTGCCCAACGATCCCGTGAACCTGCAACGCGCGTTGTGGATCCTGCGCGATCTCGGCTGGATCGAGATCAGGGACAGCAAGCCCGTCGATGTCACCGAACTCGATGTCATCAAGAATCCGAAGGGCATCAAGATCGTGCCGCTGGAAAATGCGCAGGCCCCGCGCGCCCTCGGCGATGCCGACTTCGCCGCCGTGCAGGGCAATTTTGCGATCTATAGCGGGCTGAAGCTGACCGAGGCTTTTGCGCTGGAGAAGATGACGAAGCCGTACACCAATGTCGTCGCCGTCCGCCGCGGCAATGCCGAGGCGCCATGGGCCAAGGACATCGTCGCAGCCTATCAGTCGGACACATTCAAGTCCGCGATCCGCAACGACAAGTTCTATGCCGGCTTCACGCTACCGGAATACTTCAACTGAGGTCATCCGTAGGGCGGATGAGGCGAAGCCGTAATCCGCCACGGAGCTTCAATTTTGAACTCGGCCGGCGGATGACGCTGCGCCCATCCGCCCTACGGCTCTCTTCGGCGATTTGACTCAGCGCACCGCTCGGATACGCTTGCTCTCGGACATCGCGGAATGTCCGCGGAAGCGAGGTTATGAGGATCCGGATCGTTGCTGCATTGCTGGCCTTGTGCGCGTTCGCCCCACCGGCGACCGCTCAGACGATTTCAACATCGCCGCCCTCAAGCTTCGAGATCGCCGCCCGCTCCCGCGGCACGCCGGACATTCCCGGCCTCAACATGGTCTGGCTGCGGCCGTGGACCGACCTGCGCCTGGCCCGCGAATGGCGCTATATCGTGGTGCATCAGTCGGAAGGCGCGGTCGGCTCGGCCTGGCGCAATGCGGTGGCGCAGATGCAGAAGCCCGATCGCCGCGGCGTCGCCATCTGGGTCGAGACCGACGGCACGGTCTATTGGTCGACGCCGGAATGGGCGGTACCGAAACATCTCAACCGCGGCAATCGCAACGACAACAAATATATCGACAATTCATCTACCTATCAGCAGATCGACGACGAGAGCGCGATCGGAGTCGAATTCGTCGGCAACTACCCGAATGTGAGGAAGCCGCCGACCGAAGCGCAGATTGCTGCATGGCGTGTGTTGGTGCGCGTGCTGCAGGCCCGCTACGACATCCCGAACGACCGCGTCTTCGCGCATAACTGGATCGACTACAAGGATCGCCGCTATTGCGAGGGCTGCGAACTGGCGCGGATTGCAAGGACGCAGGGCGTGGAAACGGCGCAGCAGGTTGAGAAGGGGCAGTAGCTAACAGCACACTCTCCCCTCATCCTGAGGAGCGGCCACTTGGCCGCGTCTCGAAGGATGGCCGCGGGCTCGGAGCCAAGCCAGTCATGGTTCGAGACGCGCGCCAAGTGGCGCGCTCCTCACCATGAGGATGGAGTGTGTGGCGATCTTTACGTCCCCACCCGCAACGCCGCGCCGCGCTTGCGCAACAAGGCGATCACCGACAGCGCCGTGATGCGGCCCGTCTTCGGATTTTCCGACGGGATGTTCTCGATCTGCATCGAAAACCGCGCGGAATCCGCATCCACCTCGACGCGGTGAACATTGCGCGTCAGCGCCGGGTCGGCCCAGATCTGCAACGTCGTCGCATCGGGCCCGACACCCGCCAGCGACAATGCGACAGCGACATTCAGATTGGCCGGAAAGCCCTTTGCAGCTTCACGTGCTGTGCCCTCAAAGATCTTCAGTGGCTCGGTGATGCTCTCGATATCGATCTTGTTCTCGACGATGTAAGGCGCACCCGCGAGCCCCTTCACCGGCTTGCGCGTCACCATCGTCACCGAATGGATCTTGCCCTCGGCCGCCGCCGTCACGGCATCGAGGCCGATCAAGGCGCCGGTCGGCATCACGATCTGGCCGCCATGGGCCTTGGCAAGTTCAACAAGATCATCGTTGAACAGCAGCGCGCCTGCGCTCAACACGATGGCGGTCTTGCCCCTCATCACGAACGGCTTGACGATCTCCGGCAGCAGGCTGGCCGGTGCGCATTCGATCACGACATCGGCAACGGCTTCGAGCTCGGCGATCGGGAGCACCGGCGGCGCTTTGTTCAGCTTCGACAGGAAAGCCGCATGCTTGTCCGGGTTCTGCACGGAGATCGCCGCGAGCGACAGACCTTCGATCCCGCGATCCAACTCTTGGACCACCTTCTGCCCGATCCCGCCCAGACCAACCACGGCGACGCGCGGCATCGACATCGTTTCCCTGCTCATCACTGCCATCCCGCTTCACGCCGACGTTATCGTTTGTCATGTTCTTTTTGTCGCAGCCGCAGCCGAATGTCCAATGCAGCCATGCTGAGGCCTCATGTCCCCTGTCATTGCGGCAGGCGCGACGCTATCTCTCAGCCAGCCGCTACCACAGGAGTTGCAGTGTCCCATCGTTTCACGCGCCGTCATCTCGTCGGAGGCGCCGGTGTCCTTGCCGCAGGTCTCGCCATCTCACCGGCCGAGGCGCAGCAGGCGATCAACGCACAGTCAGGCGGCAATCCGCGAGCATTCCCGAAAGATTTCGTCTGGGGTACGGCGACTTCGTCCTATCAGATCGAAGGCGCAGTTGATACCGACGGCCGCGGTCGTTCGATCTGGGACACCTATGCACGCTTGCCCGGCAAGATCCGCGACAACAGCAATGGCGATCGCGCCAACGAACATTTTACGCGCTACAAGGAAGACGTCGCGCTGATGAAGGAGCTGGGCACCACAGCCTATCGCTTCTCCATCGCCTGGCCCCGCGTGTTTCCCGATGGCACCGGCACGCCTCATCCAAAGGGGCTCGATTTCTACGATCGTCTGATCGACGAACTGCTCGCCAATGGCATCACGCCCTATGCGACGCTGTATCACTGGGATCTGCCGCAGGCGCTGCAGGATCGTTTTGGCGGCTGGGCCTCGCGCGAGACGGCGAAGGCGTTCGGTGACTATGCCGGCCATGTCGCCAAACACATCACCGACCGCGTGACGAACGTCTTCACCATCAATGAATGCGCGACCTTCGTGGATTTCGGCTATGGCATAGCCCCGATCGAAATGGCGCCGGGCATCAAATCCACACAGAAGGAGTTGAACCAGATCCGCCATCACGTGGCGCTCGGCCACGGGCTCGCGGTGCAGGCGATCCGCGCCCAGGGCCGCGCCGGAACGGAAGTCGGCGTGGCGGAAAATCTCGCCTCCTGCATTCCGGTGATCGAGACGCCCGAACACATTCGTGCGTCAGAGATCGCCACGCGCGAAATGAACGGCGGTTATCTCACCGTGATCATGGAGGGCCGCTACACCGATGCCTTCCTCGCTTATGCCGGCGCCAATGCGCCTGTCTTCACCGACGAAGACCTGAAGATCATCGGCTCGCCCATCGATTTCCTCGGCCTCAACATCTACATGCCGCAGCATTACGTGGCAGCCCCCTCGGATGCGGCCGGCTTTGCGTTGATACCAACGCCGGCCTCCTTCCCGCGGATGGATTCCGATTGGCTACGGGTCGGGCCGGAAGCGATGTATTGGGCGCCACGCAATGTCGCCAAGCTCTGGAATGTGAAGAAGATTTTCATCACCGAAAATGGTGCGTCCGCGTCAGACAAGCCGGCGCCGGATGGCCGCATCTTCGATCTCGACCGCATCATGTATCTGCGCGCTTATCTCGGCCAACTGCAGCGCGCGACATCCGAAGGCGTGCCGGTGAAAGGCTATTTCCACTGGAGCCTGATGGATAATTTCGAATGGATCGACGGTTATGAAAAGCGCTTCGGGCTGTTTCACGTCGACTTCAACACACAGAAGCGGACACCGAAACTGAGCGCGGAGTTTTATCGGAAGCTGATCGCAGGGAATGCGCTGGTGTGAGCCCCACTGTCGTCCCGGCGAAAGCCGGGACCCATAATCTCCGACATCGTGATTAAAACGACATAGGCGTCACAGCTTCACTTAACTCGACGGTGTCTATGGATCCCGGCGTTCGCCGGGATGACGGTCAGAGCAGCTTCCCGTCCGCGCCGAAGAACGGATGCGGGCCGTCGAATTCGCCGATCGGCACGTGATGCGTGACGAGATGGCCGCTGTCGCCGTCCGGAAACCAGACATGCAGATGAAAGGCCGGCGGCTCCACCCGGAAGGACGGCGGGCGGATTTCTGCGAGATCGAGATCCACCGCATGGTTCGGCGCCGGACAGATCGTCGCCGCGGTGCCGGCGAATGTCGTCAACGTCGCCCGATGGACATGGCCGGCCGCGACGATGCGCACACGCGAATGTTTTTGCACGATCGCAGCGAGATCGGCGGCATTGTGCAGGTCCTGCACATCCATGTGTTCGATGCCGGTGCGGAATGGCGGGTGATGCAGGAACAGCAGCGCCGGTCGATCATGCGATGACCCGAGCGTGGCACCGAGCCAATCGAGTGTCATCGGCTCCAGCGTGCCATAGGGCTTACCCGGCACATGCGAGTCCAGCAGAATCACATCGAGCGGGCCTGCCGTGCGCGCCTGATCGAGCGGGCCCGATGCATGCGCATAAGCCCAATCGGGGAACGCCGCGCGCATCATGTCGCGGGCGTCGTGATTGCCGGGCACGCCGATGAATGGAATTTTCAGTGGTGCCAGCAGGCGCCACAGATGTTCGTATTCGCTGGGCGTCGGCGTATCGACGAGATCGCCGGAAATGACGACGAGATCAGGCCGTGGTTCCAGCGCATTGAGTTCGGCGACACAGCGCTCCAGCGCTTTCGCAGTATCGACCTTGTTATAGGCGAGTTCGCCGGGCGCCTTGATATGCAGATCGGAAATCTGGGCGATGATGGTCGGTTTCGACATCAATCTTCTTTCGGCAACACACGAACAGCGTTTGGCGCGATCGACAGGCCGACGCGCTCCCCTGCCCGCACATTGATCCTGTTTGGCGCGTCCACCGTCAAGGACCGGTTCGCCGCACCGGTCACGATGACGCGTTGACGATCGCCGATGAAGCTGACGCTTTCGACAGTACCGCGCAAAAAGGCCTCGCCTTCGGCGACGATGCCGATGGTTTCGGGCCGGATCATCGCCACGGCTGCAGCGTGATCGGGCGCGTCATTCAACGCCAACCAGCCGCCCGGCAATGTCATGCGACCACCGGCGATTGGCCCCTCGACGATGTTGGCCGCGCCGACGAATTCGGCGACAAAACGGTTCTGCGGCTCGAAATAGACTTCGCGCGGCGTACCGATCTGGGCGATCGCGCCCTTGCGCATCACCACGATGCGATCGCCGAGCTCCATGGCTTCGGCCTGATCGTGGGTGACATAGATCGCGGTGATGCCGAGCTCGCGCAGCAGGCGATTGAGCTCGCTGCGCAGCCGATCGCGTAGCGACGCATCGAGTGCTGTCAACGGCTCGTCGAGCAACAGCACGCGGGGACGAACGGCCACCGCGCGTGCGAGCGCGACGCGCTGGCGTTGTCCGCCGGAGAGCTGATCGATGCGGCGGTTTTCAAGGCCGCCGATATTGGTGAGCGCCACCATCTCGGCAACACGCGCGGCACGCTCGGCCTTGCCGACGCCGCGGATCTTCAGGCCATAGCCGATATTCTCGGCCACGGTCATGTTGGGGAAGAGTGCATAGGACTGGAACACCATGCCCACATGGCGCTGCTCGATCGGCGTCGCGGTGACATCCTGCTTGTCGAACAGGATGCGGCCACCGACATCCGGCGTCTCAAGCCCGGCGATGATGCGCAGCATCGTGGTCTTGCCGCAACCGGAAGGGCCGAGCAGCACCAGTGTTTCGCCGGCCACGATGTCAAGCGACGCCGGGGCCAATGCCTGGGTGCCATCGGGAAAGGTCTTGCCGCAATTGACGACATGCACGGCGGCGCCGTGCGAGTGGGTGGCGTTCATTTCTTTTCGCCCTTGTCGGCAAACATCTGCATCGCCACCAGCAAGGGCACGATCATGATAAAAAAGATCAGCGTATAGGCGGAGGCCACTTCCAGCCGCATGGACGCATAACTATCGGCAAGGCCGACAGGGAGCGTCTTGGTCAGCGGCGTGTGCAACATCCAGGTCAGGTTGAATTCGCCGAGCGACAGCGTGATCACCATCAGCGATCCCGCCAGAATGCCAGGCATCGCATTGGGCACGATGACGTTACGGAAGCGCGTCCATGGCGAGGCGCCGAGCGAGGCGGCGCCCTCGTCCAGCGTCTTGATGTCCACCGATGCGAACACGGCCATCACCGAACGTACCATGAAGGGCATGGTGAAAATCACATGCCCAGCGAGGATGAAAAGCCACGACTGCCGAAACCCACCGAAGCCGCCATAGGTCAGCAGCAGCGCCAGCGCGATAGCGAGGCCGGGAATTGCCAGTGGCAGCGTAATGATCTCTTCAATGATGCGCGACAGCCGACCGCCCCGCACATGCAGCGCATAGGCGGCCGGCACACCGACGATCAGCGTCACCGCCAGCGTGGCGAAGGCGATCAGGAACGAAAGGCCGATCTCGCCCGCATAAAGCCCCCACACCTGCGTGACCCATTGCAGCGTGACACCGGACTGGATGCCGCGGAAGTAATTGACGGTGACGCCGGCCGAAATGGACAGGATCACCGGCACGACGAGAAACGCCGCCACCAGCAGCGTGAAACCGAGTTGTCCCGCAAAGATCAGGCGATCGCGCATCAGATCACCCGGCCGCGGCGACGGTACCGCCGCTCAGTGAACGCGCCAGCGCGAGGATCGCCCAGGCAATCACACCGAGGCCGATGGAGAGCGCTGCCGAGATGGAGAAATTCGCCGCCAGTGTGAACTCGGTATAGATCAGCATCGGCAGCACATCGATATTGGTGGCCAGCGTAAAGGCCGTACCGAATGCGCCCATCGCTGTGGCGAAGGCGATCGCGCCGGACGCAACGAAAGCAGGCACCAGCGCCGGCAGCACCACGTCGCGCTGCACGCCCCATGGGCTGGCGCCGAGCGAGCGCGCGGCCTCTTCCAGGCCCCGATCCAGCTTCTGCACCGCCGCCATCACGGTGAGGATGACACGCGGAATAGAGAAATAGAGATAGCCGAGAAACAGGCCGAAGATCGAATAAGCGAACACGACCTTCTCGCCGGACAGCGCCAGCGTGATCGAACCGATGATCCCTTGCCGGCCCGCAAGCAGGATGATGAGGAAACCGACGACGACGCCGGGGAACGCCAGCGGAAAAGTCAGCATCGCGATCAGCACGCTGCGGCCGGGAAAGCGATGACGCTGCAGGAACAGTCCGGCGATCGTCGAAATCACCAGCGTCGCGATCGTCGTCGCAGCAGCCAACACCACCGTGTTGATCAGCGTGGCGCGATAGCGCGGCTCGGTCAGGATCGCGAGATAGGCCGCGACGCCGCGTTCGCCGCCGGCGCCGACGGCGAGCAATTGCCCCATCGGCAGAACGAAGAAAGCCGCCGTGACCACCACGAGCGGCAACAAACAGATCGAGATGAAGCTTCTATGTGACATCGAACTCAAGAGGTGCCCCTTGGAAGGGGCACCTTGTTACATCGGTGAAACGGGATCAACGGACTTCGGCCAGATAGCGGTCGCTGAAGCCTTTTTGCGCCAGCTCCATCTTGCCCCAGTCCACGCTCTTGGCGCGGGCATATTCGCTGTCGGGCAGGAACTTGGCCTTCACCGCTTCCGGCAGGTCGATCTTGCGGGCCGGACGGAGATAGGCATTGGTCCAGATCGCCTGGCCCTTGTCGGACAGCAGGTAGTCCATGACCTTCTTGGCCTTGTCCTTATGCGGCGCGTTCTTCACGAGACCGACCACGTAAGGGAAAACCACGGTGCCTTCGCAGGGAATGACGAATTCGAAATTGCCCTTCTCGCTATACTTCGCGCGATAGGCGTTGAAGTCGTAGTCGAACAGGATCGGCATTTCGCCGGACACGACGCGGGCGTAAGAGGTCTGCTTCGGCACCATGGCGTCGTTCTTCTTCAGCTCCTTGAAGAAAGCGATGCCCGGATCGAAATTGGTGTCCGAACCGCCGAGCGCGAGATTGGCAGCGACCGCGCCGACATAGCCGACAGCCGCCGAGGTCGGATCGAGATAGCCGACCATGCCCTTGTAGTCGGGCTTGGTGAGGTCTTTCCAGCACTTCGGCACCGGCTTGCCGCCGAGCGCATCCTTGTTGACGAAGAAGCCAAGCGTGCCCGAATGGATCGTGGTCCAGTAGCCATCCGGATCCTTCAGGCCGGCATCGACCTGATCGAAGCCTGCGGGCTTGTAAGGCTCGAGCGCATCCTGCGCCTTGGCCTTCATGCCGAAGGTGACGCCGAAATAGCCGATATCGCCGACCGGATTGGCCTTCTCGGCCAGGATCTGCGCCAGCGCCTGGCCGCTGTTCTTGTTGTCATGCGGCATCTCGATGCCGAGATCGGCCTTCACGGCCTTGATCATCGAGGCCCAGTCCGCCCATTCCGGCGGGCAGTTGTAGCAGATCACGTCGGCGGCGCGGGCCGGCTGTGCCACGGCGGCAAGCGCCAGGGCGGAGATGGCGAACAGCATGCGGGAAGGTTTCACGGCGATCGGCTCCATCCAGGCGCGGCTTGCGGCCGGCGCGTCGAGATTTGAGGGGAAATGCGTGCCGCCCCACTATAGGCCGCTCGTGAAACTTTTGCGACAAAGCTAACCCGCAGCGCGTTTGTGCACGGAAGGCTTGTGCAGCGCTGGCGGTCCGGTGCCTTTGCCACTCGACAACACCCTGTTTTGGATGGTGAAATCACGGATGTCGTCAAATGAGACTCAGGCGTGAGCGATACTGAACGTGACCGTGGGTTGTTGAGCTTGATCGACCGGCTGGTGAAACGGCCGGGCGCAAGTGCAGCCACGAAACCTTTTGAAACGCCCAAACCCGTCGCTCCCGACGACAAGCCCGCCGCTGCCGACGAAGGCACGCGCGACGGGCTTGATCCGGTCATTCCCGAGAGCAAAGCCCCGGCGTCGCTGGAGCCGGAACTGACGGTGGAGAGCATGCGGGAGGTGACCCGCACCGAACTGGCGGAACTGATCATCAAGGCGCTGCAGGCCGGCGAGAAATATCCGACCGACGGTTTCGAAATCACCGTCTACGGCTCGCGGCCGTGGAACGCGATGCTGCGGATCCTCCCCGCCGCCGGCGCCGTGAAGGCCGACATCTGGCGCGACCGATTGCAGACCGTCGTACTGCTGTTCCGCGACCGCTATGAGATCAAGGAAGAAGCGGACGCCTGAGGCGCCCGCCGATCGATCCGGCTGTTACTTGCCGCCGCCGATATTGCCGCCTTGTATATGGCCGAGCGAATTATTGCCGAAAGCGGAATTGCCGTTATTGCCCTGCATGGATGCGCCATAGCCGGGATAATAAGGCGTCCGGCCGCTGCGCATCATGCCGTAGGACCCATAGGCCGGCCCGCGGTGATAGCGGCCGCTATGATATTGGCTGTGATGATGCGCGTGGTATCCGCGCTTCATCTTCTTGGCCGAGGCTGCAGTTGCCGTGAAGCTGCCGGCGATCAGGACCGCTGCGGTGATTGCAAAAATCTTCTTCATCTGTCGCGCCTTTCTGTTTGGATAGGAACGCGGGGTCATGCGTCCTGTTCCGCCATCATGACGCGCAACGTGTCAGGCCGCCGCCTCGCGCTCGATCGCATGCAGGCGGACAAAGGCCGCCCAGGCCTCTCGGAAATCCGGCCCGTTGGCATCGATGGCCAGCAGGCCGCGCTCGGCGTCGCGGATATCCTGTAACGAGGGCCGCGGCGCATTGGTGGATTTGGACCGTGCCCAGCGATCTTCGACGCTTTTTGCCAGTGCCAGCGCCTCCGCATTGCTGCGTCTGGGCGCCGGACGAGATAGCTCGTTGCCCGGCGGGAAGACCGGCCATGCGGCTGGCGGTCTGCCCTGCTGCCACCCTGCCTCGTCACCGGCCGTCGGTTGGGCGGATGCGACCTTGAATGCCCCGCCCTCCTGACCGCCTGACGACACCGTCTGCTGACCGGCGAAATGCTGCAACTGCTGCTGCATGGTGCCGCCGACGCCGCCCATGCTCGCATTCTTCGAACCGCCGGCGAGATTCTTCGCCATGTCCATCGCCCCGGAGGCGCCGCCCATCCGCAGCTGGGCAACCTTCTCCTCCTCCACCGTCACCGGACAGGTGCGATAGGAATCATGCCGCTGTGCGATGGTGCCGTCGTCATCGATGCGGGCGAAGTCGATGGCCACCGTATAGACGAAGGCGCGATGCCCGGCATAAGCGCCGCTGCGATCCTTCGCGCGCACGCTGCCGCAGACATATTTGTTGCCATCAACATTGACCGATCGCAGCCCGTCGAATTCAGCGGATGACGGATTGTGCAACAGCCGCGTCACCGCATTGCGGGCTTTGGATGATTGCGTGGTGAGCACCACGTCCATCACCTTTTCCGGCTTGATGAAGGACGGCTGATAATAAAATACCGATGCGGCGGCGAAAAAAATGGTGCCGATGCCGCCTGCGATGGTCGCTGCCGCCAAATTCATCTGCGCCCCCGTCCCCGTCCGCCCGAGCGTCGCGCTCCGCAAGCGGTTGTCGTCTCGGTTCCACCGAGATCCCCACCGACATCATATCCGACGGGCCTCTAGAGTTGGTTACCGCAACCATGACAATTGCGGGTTGACGAGCGATGACGCGCCTGGCCGAAAAGTGATGTTCGCCGGCATGTTGGACACATGCATCAGCGCGCGCGGCGGTGTCTGCGATCCCCGCAACCATTTCCTCACCATAGAAATCGAATGGCATGGCGGTAGTCTGGTGCTAAGAGATGATGGCATATCACGCGGCATCCAGTTGATCGCATTGCGCCATGTTTCTCGACCAGCATTCCCTTTTCATCGCCATCGGCGTTTCGTGCACCGCCCTTGCCTTCACGTTGCTCGCAACCTGGATCGTGGCGCGGTCCGAAACCTATTTGCTGACCTGGTCCACCGGTCTGTCGCTCACCGTCCTGGCCTTGCTGTTCTACCTCGGCATCGAGCGCTATGAGCCGACCTTCCAGCTCGTATCCTTCACATTGCTGATCGTGGGCTTCGGCCTGATCTATCACGGCACCGTCCAGTTCTGCGCAAACCGCTCGAACTGGACAATCACGGCCACGGCGACGCTGCTCGGGCTGGTGCCGACCGTCGCGGCCTTCGCGACCGGCTATACCGGCATCGGCACCGCCGTCGCCAATGTCGCCATCGCTGTGCTGACGACGCTGGCCGCGCGCCAATATTGGAAGACCCGATCGGAAGCGCCGCTGCTGATGATCGCCAACGCGCTGCTCTATCTCGTGACGGCGCTGTCCTTTGCCGCATGCGGCTATGTCTTGCTCGCCAACGGCCAATATGTGCTGACCGAACGCCCGTCGAACTGGGCGGAGGAATTCAATTCGCTGATGGTGATCGTCGGCCTCACCGGCATCGGCGCGCTGTCGCTGACCATCAACCAGATTCGCACGACCAACCGGCACAAGTCGGATGCGATGACCGATCCGCTGACGGGCCTGCTGAACCGGCGCGCTCTGTTCGAGGACAGGACGCAGGAAGTGCCGCAGAGCACGGCGATCCTGCTGATGGATCTCGATCACTTCAAGTCGATCAATGACCGGTTCGGCCATGCCGCCGGCGACCGCGTGCTGCGTGTATTTGCCGAGGTCATCTTCTCGAACATCCGCGCCCATGACGTCGGCGCCCGTCTCGGCGGCGAGGAGTTCTGCATCCTGCTATCGTCGTCGAGCCCGAAATCCGCGTCCGCGGTGGCCGAGCGCATCCGCACGACGCTGGAAGGTCTGGCGTTCCAGACGCCCGAGGGCACCATCAACGCCACGGTGAGCATCGGCGTCGCGATCCGCACATCCGAACCGGAAACGCTGCAAGCCCTGCTCAGCCGCGCCGACGCCGCGCTCTATCGCGCCAAAGCCGACGGCCGCAACCGCGTGCATATTTCGGAATTTCATCTGGCGGCGTGAAGCGATGGTCGATCGTCTGCGACTGCGTTTGCAGGAGCAGCCCATCGTCCGATCATGCCGTTAAAGAGAATTTGGTGGGGGAGGCAGGACTCGAACCTGCGAAGCCATAAGGCGGCTGATTTACAGTCAGCTCCCTTTGCCACTCGGGACACTCCCCCGCTCAACGCCATCGGGCCATCATCCACCCCGGAGGGCGTCTGGACGGCTGGGGATGACGTGGAAAACGTGCGCCTGCTCAGCAGGCTCCCGGCGGCCGCTTTATCGGGAAGCGCGGCCGCAAAGTCAACCGATCATGACGGATTTATCCGCTGCTCCCTGCCTCATTGTTCCCAAAGGCAAATTGCCAATCCGTGGGCTCCATGAGACAAGCCGGCATGAGCGACAACAACCGCAAACAGCGATTCCAGCGTGGCCCGCAAAAGAGCCGCGATTCCGGCCGGGATCAGGGGCAAGACAAGGATCGAGGCCGGGACAAGGGCCAAGGCCCCCGCCCCGCCCGCGACCAGGGCCGCCGGCCGCCGCGCCGTGGCGGTCGCGATGGGGGCGGCCATGGCGGTGACGGGCCGCCGATCCTGTATGGCTGGCATCCGGTCACTTTGGCGTTGGCCAATCCGAACCGGACGATTCGCAAGCTCTGGCTGACCGAGAACGCCGCCCGCCGCCTCGCCGAGGAGAATATCGCCACCCGCGTGACGCCGGAACTGGTGCGGCCGGACGAGATCGACCGCCGGCTCGGGCCGGACGCCGTGCATCAGGGCCTGCTGGCCGAGGTCGAGCCGCTGGAGGGGCTGGATCTTGAAGACCTGCCCCAGGACGGCATGGTGCTGGTGCTCGACCAGATCACCGATCCGCACAATGTCGGCGCCATCCTGCGCTCGGCGGCCGCCTTCAAGGTCAACGCCATCATCACCACCAACCGGCACAGCCCGGAGGCCACCGGCGTGCTGGCGAAATCCGCCTCGGGCGCGCTGGAGCTGGTGCCGATCATCACCGTGCCCAATCTCGCCCGCGCGCTGAACCAGCTCAACGACAACGGCTTCATGACCGTCGGTCTCGACAGCGAAGGCGCCGAGAATATCGATGCGGTGCCGCTGAGCGCGCCCCTCGCCCTCGTGCTCGGCGCCGAAGGCCAGGGTTTGCGCCGGCTGACGCGCGAGACCTGCAGCGTGGTGGCGCGGCTCGATATGCCCGGCGAGATCAAGAGCCTGAATGTCTCCAATGCCGCCGTGCTCGCGCTCTATATCGGCGCCAGCAAGCTCGGGCTGATGAATTAGACGCAAGGCCGTCGGGCGGATGAGCGAAGCGTCATCCGCCGGCCGAATTCATACCAGAAACTTCGCGGCGGATGACGGCTTCGCCTCATCCGCCCTACGGTCGACAACAAAACGCCCGCCTGCATCGCTGCAGGCGGGCGTTGATCGTCGATGCAATCAGATCAGTAAGCGCGACGCAGCGGGCGCTGCTGATGGTGATAGCCATGGCGCGGGCCGTAGTGACGCGATCCATAGATCACGCGCGGCTTGGCATAGCGATGGCCGTAATAGCTGCGCTGCGCATAACGCACGCGCGGCTGCATGCTATAGCCATAGCGATAGCTTGGGCGCGCATAATGCGGCAGCCGCGGCGTGAATACGACCGGGCCAGCCGTCTCCTGGCGGTAGCCATAATTCAGGCTGTAGCTGAAGTGGTTGTACGGATTGGCATAAGGGCCGCCGTCATAGCGCGGATAGCCGCGCCAGCCGATCGCGGTTTCCTGATAGGTCGGGACCGGCGCGAACTGGCCGGGGCCGCCATAGGTCGGGCCCTGATTGGCGTAGTAATACTGGCGTGTCACCGGCTCGGGATTCGCCAGCACCTCATAGCCGGCATAGCCATAGCCGCCGCAGGGCGAGCAGCCGGCATAATAGCCACCGCCGGCCATGGCGGGCGTTGCTGCCGCGCTGACGGCAGCAACGGCGATTGCCGCGGCCCATTTCGAAATCGTGATACGCATAACGCACTCCTGTGGGTGTTTTTTTGTTTGGTGATGGAAATTCAGCTTGTTTGTTTGTGGCGCATGATCTGATCCGAAAACCGGGCTCCACTGTTCGGGACCATGCCCTAGCGCTGCTCCACCGGCGGCGCCACGATGACCGGCGGCGGGGTCATCGGAACATCGTTGGTGCCCATCGGCGCTGATTTCGCCGACCAGTGCTCATAGAAACTCGGTGCCGGCTCCGGCAGCTTGCGATTGGCCGGCGGCTCGATCTCGAGCCGTCCGTAGCCCGGCGTGCGGCCGAGGCTCGGATAATAGTGCCCGACATTCGGCACCGGATCGATCGGCCGCCCGCCATAGATGGTCGGCTGCACATGGATACGGTTCTGCAGCCCGCGATCGCCCTCGATCACGCGATAGGATGCGTCCACACCATTGATGATGACGGGCACGCCGGGGCGGCCGGGAATGACGATATTGAAGCCATCCGCCGCCGCCGCCGGCAGCGTCGTGGCAATCGTGATCAGCAGTGCCGGGATGACCCGCATATTGGTGTCCTGCATTGATGGCGGTAGGATAATCAAAGGCCCCGCAGGATGGGTTAAAGGTCTCCCCCAAACTGCCGGTAAGCCTAACGCGCAACCATGCGCATCGGTTCAAATGCCTGGAATCGCAGCGCGATTCCGTTAACGCCTGCGGCCCGGCGATGGCGTCATCGCGCGGAGATCAGAGCCTGTCAGACCACGGGACATCTTGCGGATCAGTGCCTGCGCATGGTCTGATCCCCGCCAGCGACGGGCCGTCCGTCACCCTTGCTTCCGGAGAATTTCATGAAGATCCTCAGCGCCGCCATCATCCTCACGACGCTGGTCGCCACCCCTGCTTTCGCAAAACACTGGAAGCATCACCGCCATCATCACCACGCCGCGGAGACGTTCACCTTCGCCGCGCCGGGCCAGCCCTATCGCATCAGCTATCTGCACAATTACGGCCCAGGTCTCACGCCCGGCACCTTCGCCTATTACGACGGCCCGCTGTCGCGCCGCTGCAAGCAGTCCGCCGCCGCCTATCGCGGTCAGGACGGCCGCGCACATCCCTGCTTCTGAGACCTGCGGCTGACGCCGCGGGTTAGACCGCCCAAACAAAAGCCCGGTGCTGTGACAGCGCCGGGCTTTTTCGTATCGGAGGAAACGTCAAGAAGGCGCTTATGAGGCTCGCCTCCGCTCAGTGCTCGAATTGGAATTCGCGCTTCTGGCTTCCACTTCGCCACTCACTGGTTTGATCGGCCGCGCCTTCGCTTGCGGCTTGAAGCTGATCTTCTCGAACAGGATCGCCAGCAGCAACGTTGCGAGGCCAAACACGATCAGATTGGCCGGGAATGGCATCGCTTTCAGAAACTCCTGCCGCAGCACGAAGTCATGCAGGAGATAGATCTGCAGTGCCGTAGCGGCGAGCAAAGTGACGAGGCCGCTGAGATGATTGGCGATGAACTGCTCCAGCGGCTGATAGCGCGCGAAGCGGAACGCGAAGACGAGGAAGGCCAGCGCCGGGATGCGATCGATGATCTGCACCTCGAAGGGCGTGACGCGCCCGAGCGAACCGACGAACAGATAGAAGCCGGCGATCGAGACCATCAGCCATAACAGATCGGACAGCTTGCCTTTGGTGTCGGCATGGAATTTGGCAGCATAGACGCCCATCACCATGGTGCCGAAATAGAAGATGATGCGCAGCGGCAGCGTCACTTCCGTCTGCACGCTGTAATCCTCGGTCAGCCACAGCGTCTTCTGCGCGAAGACCGCGAAGAGCAGGATGTAAGCGAGCGCCAACCCGCCGAAGAGACACGCATAAGCCCGCTTCGTCTCCATCTTCGCCATGATCAAATAGATCGGGACGTAGCTGGCGACGATGGTCGGCAGGAACCAGAACTGCAGCGGAATGATGTAGAGAAAGACAAAGTCCGAGACCGTGCGGATCTGCGCATCGCCGACCAGAACGAGGAACGTGGCGACGATGATGAGCGGCTCATAGACCCGCGTGAGCCGCCGCTTCAGCCAGCCGCCCATCGCCTCCCGGCTCGCCTGATAGCCGAGATAAAGTCCATAGCCCGAAATGAAGAAGAACATCTCATTGCCGAACACCCCGCCGGTGCCGAGTTGCGGGATCGGATAGAGGCTGTCGAGATGCGAATTCACCACCAGCACAATGGCGACAGCGCGCAACAGATCCAGATAGGCCGTCGGGTGGATAGGTCTGTTTGCGGTCATGGTATGCGGGATTTCCGATGGGACGCAGCGACGGGACGTGGCCCGGTATCATCGGACGTGCGGCTTACCAATCATTTGTCCAATAAGAGAAGAATCGCTGCCGTCCGGTTAACTTGTCATTAGGCATGAGGGCTGGGTTCGCGAACGCGAGGCTGGCGCGGCAATAAATCCGGCAGCGTCGCATTCACAAACTGCGTGCTGGAGGACCAGAGGCCTCGGCACGGGCGCCCGTCTCCTTCAGCAAGAGCGCTCGCAGAATCCGGATGGCTGCGACATCCGGATTCCGCTGCTCCGCCTCGGTCATACATGAATGATGGCCGAGCGTCATGCCTCATTGAAATTTGATGATGTAGTAGCAGGACACATTGGTCGGCCGCGTTTCCGGATCGCCGCCGCTTCCCACCGAATGCGTGTGCGCCCCATTGGTCGAGCTGTCCGTCTTATTGCCGTTCCAGATACTCTGGCCGGAGCCTGCGACCGCCGAACTCGATTTATCGGTGGGGACGTTGGGAAACACATGCGTGTGTGCGCCATCCTGCGTGGTGTTCATCGGATTGGCCGGCGGCCCCGAGGCCCAGGGTTGATATGAGCCGACTTTGTTGCCCGTGTTTCCACCGGACACACCGGGCTGGCCGATGCGAGCATCGGCGTCGGGATCGTAACCCGTCCCCGACGCACTGCCGTTAACGCCACGCGGAAACACGCCAACCAAATCCGGCACGTTGAAGGTCGACACATCATCCCCGGCGCCGAAACTCGTGCCGATCTGCGCGAACAGCGCCGCATATTGCGATCGCGACAGTGCGCTGCCATCGCATGGCACGTAATTCGAATCTGCAAGCGTCTTCTGATTGAGCGGCGCTGCATAGGCCAGGATCGTCCCGACGGCGAATGTATCCGTGACCGGCGCCGAACCGACATCGCCCAGGATGCCGAAATCCACATAGACATTGACCGGCCGCGTCTCCGCATCGCCGCCGCTGCCGCACCCGACCCCGCACAGATGCGTATGCGCGCCTGCAGAATAAGACGTTTGCGTCTCCTGCTTCCAACCATAGTGGCTGCCGGTGATGCTGTAATAGCTGGTGCTCTTCCCAGGCACATGCGGCACCTTGTGAGAATGCGCGCCGGCCATCGTTGCCTGAAACTGGGAATTTGTCGGCCGGCCGGTCAAGTCCGTCTGGAACGATGCGAGGACATTCGAGGTCGGATTGACGCCGCGAATGAAGACGCCCTGTGTATTGGGCAGAGCAAATGCCGCGTCCCCGCTGCCGCTGCCCCATGTCGTGCCGATCACGCCGAACAGGCCGGGATAGGTCGTCTGGCTCTGCGAACTGCCGTCGCAAAACAGCCAGGGCGCTGCGGGTTCATTCACTTCCAGGCTGAAGCCGAAAGCTGCAATGAGTCCGTAGAGTGGCGTAATCGCCGTATTGCTGGACCCGGTCCCGGTACAAATCAGAAAATTGACGTAGAGATTGACCGGACGGCTTTCGTCATCCCAGTTGCCCAGAACATGGCTATGCACCCCCGCGCTGTCTGACGTGACGCCGCCGCTATTGGCGATGGCATAGTGGCTTCCGGCCAATGCATAAGCGTTCGATCCCTGCGGAACGTTGTCTACGGTGTGAGTATGCTCACCGGCCGACAGAAAGCTAAACGGAACATTCGGCAAGGCCGTCGCCGAGAATTGCAGCGATCCGACAGAATTGCCCTCGTCGCCGCCCGGGCTCATCGCCACGCGCGTCGAGGCATCCGGATCCATGTTCGAATTATACGACGTGCCGCGGAGAAATCGGCCGCGCAGATCGGGCACGTTGAACGATCCCCTCGCCCCGCCGGAGCCGCCGTAATCCGTTCCGATAGCCAGCGCGAGAGAGGGATATTGCGATTTTTGATACGCCGTGCCGTCGCACACCACCCATCCGAGGTTGGCGAGTTGCTGCACGATACTTTCGTTCGTCACGTCGCCCGCGAAAGCGACGATCATACCGGGTTCAGCGATGTTCGGTAGTTGTGCCATGAGGTGTCCCCTGAGTTTGCAAAAGACCGCGTGACGAGATCGAGGAAAGACAGACGTGACCTGCAAGACGAACGTGACCTGGCGCGCCCGCCGATGACGCGATGCGCGGCGGGGTAATCTTCGGGTTCTGAGCGCAGACGTGTCGTCGCCTCGATCGCGATCGGCGACTGACCGATGCGTGTTCGCGGTTCTCCCGAAAGAGCATGTCTGCGGTGGAGAGCGAGCTGGATGACGAAGCGATGCCTGACGCAGGATCAGTTAACCACACTTTTTAGTTGAGTAAAGCGATATAAATCGCAAAAGTTGAAAATCGTAGATTTGCAACGTCCGGCATCCAGCGGCGACAGAGGTCCGCTGCCGAAAATCCTGGAGGGGCAAGTGATTGAAGGAGAATGGTGCCGGCGGAGAGGATTGAACTCCCGACCTTCGGTTTACAAAACCGCTGCACTACCGCTGTGCTACGCCGGCAGCAGAATCAATGAGTTAGAGCCAGCTCAGGCCCTTTTTGGGCGCGTCGCCAGCAGGCTGATCCTGTGTTGCGCCGTCCATTACCAGAGTTGACCGCGCAGGGCTACTGGCCAACGAAACGTTCTCGGTTTTTCGCGGCGATCTCGAAACCGCCGCGCATGCCTACAGCCGCCCGCAGAGCAGCAGCACATTGACCGCGCAGGCAGCCAAAAGGGCGAAAGCGAGGGCCGCCTGAACCCCGTTACACCAGATATGGTCGATCATTCTCATTGCCTGATGACCATCAGGCGATTCTAGGCAAGGAGTCTCGCGGCTTATTTTTGCAAGGGTGCGGGACTGGTTTAGGACTCGTTTACCTTCGATTCCATCCTGCCCGGCCCGGCATCAGGCCAACAAAAAAGGCCGGCGTGACGCCGGCCTTTCCGTCGAACCGCAGAACCCGGTTCAGACTGCCTCGCCCGCTTAGTAGCGCGCGATCTGCGGGCCACCCCAGCCGAAGCGATAGTTCAAGCCGGCCTTGATGGTGTGCTCGTCATTGTTGAAGCTGGTCACGCCGGCCGGGAAAGCGGTCGAGGTGAGCGTGGTGTTGCCGAAATTGTAGTACTGATATTCGATCTTGCCCGACCAGTTCGGCGTGAACATGTATTCAAGACCGCCGCCGACGGTGTAGCCGCTCTTGCTGTTGCCATCGACGAGGACCGCCGTTGTGGGCGCGATGCCGGGCGTCACAGCGAGATCGTTATTGCCGCGCCAGGCGTAACCGCCCTTGGCGTAGAGCATGGTCGGGCCCCAGGTGTAGCCGAGACGACCGGTGACCGAGCCGAGTTCGCTGTTGTTGCCGACCACGGTGGTGCCGTTCGAATACAGGAAGCCTGTATTGTTGTTGCCCATCCAGCTGTAGTTGGCCTCGATACCCATCACCCAGTTGGTGGCGAACTGATAGTCGAAGCCGCCCTGCACGCCGCCCATGAAACGGCCGCTGTCGCCGATGATGCTGTTGCTGTCGCCGAAGGCGCCGCCGACGTGACCGCCGATATAGAAACCGGTCCAGTTATAAACGACGGCCGGTGCCGTGTAGGCAGGAGCCTTGGTGTAAGTGCGCGCCGGAAGGTCGGCAGCGAAAGCCGAGGTGGACGCGGCAGCAACGGCGACGATGGCCGATGCGCTCAGCAGAAACTTTTTCATTTGAAATCCCCTGTGTTGCGTTGTGACGGTCAGAAAACAACGTGGCCGGAGTTTGGTTGCTTCGCGGCGCTCCCCGGCATGTTGAACTTTCTTGAGTGCGACAAATCAGCCACACCTCGGGTTCATTGGATTTAGTCACGGGGCCGCGGGATCTGGTTCAGCAGAGCGCGCTCGGCAGCGGGCTGCTTGCCGCAACTTTGCCGCAAGAAACAGCGCACGTTTTGCGCCGAAACCGGCAAATATCATGCAACGTCCTGCGGCAAACCAGCGACAGACTTGCGTTTAGTTGAGGGCAACCACCCCAGCATTGATCGTGCTCGCATAGAGCACCCAGCACAGATACGGAACGAGCAGTGCGGCGGCAGGACGGTCTATTTTTACCGCTGAGACAATCGTCGTGGCGATGAAGACCGCCATCAGAACGATGATCACGAGGCCGCTCCGGATTCCATGCCAGCCGAAAAATACCGGCGACCAGATCGCATTCAACACCAACTGAACCGCGAAGAAGATCATCGTTCGCCGGCGCGTATCCGAAGGTGTCACGCGATCCCACAGCCGCCAGAAGGCGATGGCCATCATGACGTAAAGCGTCGTCCAGGCGATCGGAAAGGCGAAAGGCGGCGGTGTCCAGGATGGTTTCGTAAGCCCCGCATACCATGTCGGAATTTCCGGCCTGGTGAAGATCGAGCCGACAATGCCGATGCCGAGGCAGACAGCAACGCACAGCAGCAAGCGGGTGATCGAACGAAAGCTCATGGCGTCAGCGCGTCATCTTTTCCATTTCGGGGAACGGCTGAAAATTCGCACCGGCACACAACTCGGCGCTGTTATCGACCACGCGCTCGAGGCGGCCATCGACGAAAGCAACGCCGCGCTCCTGCACGGGCGTGTAGCGCCCATTGAAATCCTTCGCCGAGTAACGAACGCAGGCGATGTAGCGCATATTGCCGCCCACGGTACGCTGCACTGGTTCGGCAAGCATGGCGCCGCGCACGCCGACGGGATCGTTGAGATAGGTGCGCATGAACGCGAGCAGATCGGTGCGATAGGCGGTCGGAAACGGCTGCGCACCGCTGGCGCTTTCGACGAAACTGACATTCCCGCTCGGGCCTGCACAGGCGCCCAATCCCAATGCCGCCGAAAGTGCGGCCGCGCGTATCATCTGCAAATTCAAGCTCATTCCGCCTGCCCGTTTAAACTCACATGAGTCCTAGACGGTTCGCGCTCGGAATGGAATTCGCAACTCGGTGACGACAGGGCCGATAACGGGTCCACCCCGCCAGTCCCGGGGACGCGGGACGGACGGGGCGACCGTTAAACTCCGTGGCCGCAGCAGGGCAATGAGAACGCCACGACCACGGAGCCCTCAACCGTGTTTGTGCACGGTTTTGGCTGACATGCCGGAATGCCTGAAGCTCTTGTGATGGCCGAACTTCTTGTGGAAGTTGAAATGCGGATGCGCATGCGGTCGCATATGGCGATGATGCGTGACGTGACCGCGATGCATCTGCGCCTTCGCATCCAGCGTGTGCGAATGATGGGCGCGGCTGGCATGCGGGAAGCCACCGGCCATGGCCGGTGCGGCCAGCATGGAGACGGCGATCAGCGCGGCGGAAATGGTTTTCAACATGGTCTGCTCCTGTCGGTCCCGATCAAGAAAGTGACCGGTCGGATGGCCGGGCTTGTCGATCATGCCGACAGATTTAGCGGGCGCGCGCTGAACCCATGCTGACGCGCACATGCAGCCTTCATTCATGTCAGTGACATCTTCGTCATGCGCGGATACCGCTCAAAAGCGATCGTCATTGCGGGAATGGACAACCGTCTGCGGTGTTCATTCCGTGTTCACAACCGCTGGCTTCCGTGCCAGACTAATCCCGCTGCAAACAGGAGCGCCGCATGACCAAGTCTTTGTTCCGGCTGACGACACTTGCACTGCTTTCAACCGTGATCGTCGCCTCGCCGTCCGTCCTCACCACCGCCTTCGCCGCTGGCAGCGACACGCCATCCACGCCGCCCGCATCGGATTCGAAAAAGGGCAGCAAGGACAAGAAGCATCACGAGACCAGGCCCGATGATCGCGCCTTCCTCGACGGCTATCGCGCCGCTTACGCGACGATCTACGACAAGCACGACTACACATCCGCGATCGCGCAGTTGAAGGCGCTGAAGCAGGATGACCGTGCCGACGTGGCCAATCTGATCGGCTATTCCTATCGCAAACTCGGCGACTACAAGGTCTCGCAAGCCTATTACGAGCGCGCGCTCAAGGCCGATCCGAACCACGCCCGCACCTGGCAATATTACGGTTTGTGGCAGGTCGAACAGGGCAATCGCGACCAGGCGCAGTATCACCTGACCAAGCTCGCCTCGCTCACCGGCACCAACTCCGCCGAATACAAATCGCTGGCCGACGCGCTCGCACAGGCGCCGGGCACCGGTCTCACCTACTGATCCCATTCGCGGATCGGTTCAAAGCCGGCGGGGCCCAGCGGGCTGCGCCGGCTTTTTGCATCTCGCAGCCGTCGGATGGCTTGAGCGACGCGATACCCATCCTCCGAAGCCGAGCACTGCTCCGGGTAACCATCCCCGACCTGCCCTCTCGACATTCCACCCCGAACTGCCGTTAAGTGCGGCTCGACAACCGACAGCCCGGTCGATACAGACCGCGGCACATATTGAGCCCACGTTCGAGCCCGAGGCCCGCGATCTCCGCCATGACCACGCCCAAGCGCCTCGACCGGATCGCCTTCGTTGCCAGCAACAGCGAGGAAGCGCAGGCTGCCTATGCACAGCTCGTGCAGATCTACGGCAATGACGATCCCGCGAAGGCCGACGTCATCGTCGCCCTTGGTGGCGATGGATTGATGCTGAAAACGCTGCACGACCACATGCGCACGGGCAAGCCGATCTACGGCATGCATCGCGGCACCGTCGGCTTCCTGATGAATGAATATTCGACGATCAATCTGCACGAGCGCCTCGCCGCCGCGCGCGAAACACTGATCAATCCGCTGCTGATGCGCGCCACCGACGTGCATGGCAACGTCCATATCCACCACGCCATCAACGAGGTCTCGCTGTTCCGGCAGACCCATCAGGCGGCAAGGCTGCGCATCCTGATCGACGAGCAGGAGCGGATGGCCGAGCTGATCGCCGACGGCATTCTGGTCGCCACGCCAGCCGGCTCCACCGCTTATAACCTGTCGGCGCAAGGCCCGATCCTGCCGATCAATGCCGCTTTGCTCGCTCTGACCCCGATCAGCGCCTTCCGCCCGCGCCGCTGGCGTGGCGCCTTGCTGCCGAACAAGGCGTTCGTTGTCATCGAAGTGCTGGAAGGCGACAAGCGTCCGGTGGCGGCAGTCGCCGATCACGACGAAGCCCGCGACGTGCGGCGGGTCGAGGTGATCGCCGACCGCACCATCTCGATGCGCATGCTGTTCGATCCCGGCCACAGTCTCGAAGAACGCATCATCAGCGAACAGTTCAGTTATTGAACGGCCCTCCTCGCGCGGCGCGCGGCAGCATGTGCCGTCTCGCCGCGCAAGAGTTTCCATGCGCTACGCGCCGAGGCGCTTGACGGTCTCGTCGGTGGTCCACAGTCCGTTCGCGATGAAACGGAAATTCGTCAGCGCAGCCAGGTAGCCGTCCCCATCAGGCAACTTCGCGGTCGCCACCGCATCGCGCACCACCGCGACTTCGAACCCTTCTTCAAGCAGATGCCGCAGATGCGATTCCACGCAGAGATTGGCGGCCATCCCGGCAAGGATCACCTGCTCCACCCGCTGCTTGCGCAGCTGCAGGACGAGGTCGTTGGCCTGTGGGCTGTAGAGCTTGTGCGGTGAACAGACGATGGTCTTGCCGTCGTCGATATAGGGCTTGAACTCGTCCATGAATTCGGCACCCGATCCGGCGAAACCATCGAGGGTCAACGGCCCCTTGCGATTGAACATGCCGATCTTGTGCTGATAGATCTCCAATGGGCCGGAGAACTTCCAGCGATGGTCGTGCGGATAGTAGTAATGCGGCGAGATCGCCACGGTGATGCCGGCCTTCTTCGACGCCTGAAACAGGCGCACGAGATTGGGCACGAGCTTCTGTTCAGTCACGCTTTCGCCGACCACCGGCCATGCGGGACTTTTCGGGCTCATGAAATCGACCTGCGGGTCGATCACCACGAGCGCGGTGCGCGACAAGTCGAGCTGCATGTTCGGGTTCGGGAGCACGGCATTCGGCGAGTCCGCATAGGCGTCCATCGAGGCAGCCTCCGCGGAGCCGGTGTTCATGGTCAGCGCCGCCGCGGCGGCGCCCGCGCCGACAAATGCCGTCAGGAAGGATCGACGGCCGATCGCATTGCAATCGTCACACATGATGTCTCTCTCATCTTTGAAGTGAAGTCTGATGGGCCGCCGCGTGGCGTCGTGCGTCACGAGGCGGCGGAGCGCGCGCGATCAGCTTTTGAAGAATGCCAGCAGATCAGCGTTGATGACCTCGGGATGGGTTGCGAACATGCCATGCGGAAAACCCGGATAGATTTTCAGGGTCGCATTCTTCAGGAGCTTCGCCGCGAGCGGGGCGGAGTCTGCAACCGGCACGATCTGATCGTCCTCGCCATGCATCACCAGCACCGGCACCTGGATCTTCTTCAGATCTTCGGTGAAGTCGGTTTCGGAGAACGTCTTGATGCAATCATATTGAGCCTTGGCATCGCCCATCATGCTCTGCCGCCACCAGTCGTCGACAATGCCCTGCATGACTTTCGCGCCGGGCCGGTTGAAGCCGTAGAACGGTCCCGACGCGATGTCGCGATAGAACTGCCCGCGGCTGCGGATGAAAGAGGCGCGCATGCCGTTGAACACCTCGATGGGGAGACCGCCGGGGTTCTTGTCGGACTTCACCATCACCGGCGGGATCGCATTCATCAAAACGGCCTTGGAGACCACGCCGTTGCCGCCATGCTTGGCGACGAAACGCGTCACCTCTCCGCCACCGGTGGAATGGCCGACATGGATCGCGCCCTTGAGGCCGAGATGCTTCACCAGCGCCGCGCAGTCATCGGCATAGGTGTCCATGTCGTTATGGGTGAAAGACGGGCTGGAGCGGCCATGGCCGCGGCGGTCATAGGCGACGACGCGAAATCCCTGCGACAGGAAATACAGCAACTGGCTGTCCCAGTCGTCCGCGCTCAACGGCCAGCCGTGGTGGAAGACGATCGCCGGCCCCTTCCCCCAGTCCTTGTAGAAAATCTCGGTGCCGTCCTTCACAGTGATCGTGCCCATGCGTTTGTCTCCTGCGCTGGATGAAGTTGTCTTTCGAGGGCCCGATGAAGGCGTCTGCGCGTTGGCGGACAAAGTCATCGCAACACCGGTGACGGCGATGGCGCCCACAAGGACATCGCGTCGCGATTGCACACTGGAACGGGATCGGTCGTCGGACATCGGAGAGCTCCCTCAAATCGGCAGAGGCGCCATGACCGCTGCCTTTTCGAGAGGTAACTGAGTGCTCATGTGGTAGGGATTGGCGGAAGCGACAAAATCCGGGGCGAAACCGACAAATGGCCAGGACGCGCATCGCGGTGAGTGCGCCGCCGGAAATTGGCATTCTGATGTATCCGGGCGTGCAGATGTCTGCCGCGCTTGGACTGGTCGACCTGTTCTTCTATGCGGACCTGCTGGTGCGCAGGCGGCTAGGCCTCGGCGCGCCGGTGCTGCGGACCAGTCAGATTGCAGCCGACGGCGTCAAGGGGACGCTGACGCGGCTGACAGACACGGCGCCCGGGCATGACGGACCGCCGTTTGCGATCATCATGCCGCCGTGTCGCTCGCCATCGACGAAGCAGTTCAGCCAGGACCTGATCGACTGGCTACGCGAGCAGCATGGCGCCGGCATTATTCTCGCAGCCGTGTGCGGCGGCGGATTTCTGCTTGCGGAAACCGGATTGCTCCAGGGCCGCACGGCCACGACACATTACGACCTGACCACCTTCTATGCCGAACGGTTTCCGGACGTGATCCTCGACACGGACGAGTTGATGATCGACCACGGCGACCTCATCACGGCGGGTGGCCTCATGGCCTGGACCGATCTCGGCCTGCGCTTCGTTGAACGACTGCTCGGACGCACGGCCATGACGGAGACGGCGCGCTATCTGGTGCTGGACGCGCCCGGTCGCGAGCAACGCTTCTACAGCACGTTTGCGCCCAACTTGTCCCATGGCGATCTGCCGATCCTCAAGATCCAGCGCTGGCTGCAAAAGGTCGGGCCACGCGGCGTCACCGCCGGCATCATGGCCAAACGCGCCGGCCTGGAAGAGCGCACCTTTCAGCGCCGCTTTCACAAGGCCGTCGGGCTCAAGCCCACCGAATATTGCCAGCAACTGCGCGTCAGCAAGGCACGCGAGTTGCTCGAGACCACGAGCGATTCCATCGAACGGATCGCCTGGGAGGTCGGCTATGAGGACGCCGGTTCGTTCCGCAAGGTGTTTGTCAGGATCGCGGGCCTGAGCCCCGGCGACCACCGCAAGCGCTTCGGCGTGAGGTCATCGTTCCCCGGCGCCTCAACCCTTCGTTAACCCCCGCGCCCCTATGGTTAACGCGAGGTAACTGACCTTGCCCGGGCCGGACCATGTACCGTATCGACTTCAACAAGCTTCGCTTCCTGATCTGCGACGACAATCCGCATATGCGGCGCATCCTGCGCACGCTGCTGCATTCGTTCGGCGCGCGCGAAGTCTATGAAGCCGAGGACGGCGCCACCGCGCTGGAAATGTACAGCCACTATGTCCCCGATATCGTGATCGCCGATTGGGCCATGCCGATCTTCGACGGACTCGAATTGACGCAGATGATCCGGCAGCCGGATTCCAAGGGCAATCCCTATGCCCCGATCATCATGCTGACCGCGCATTCCGAAAAGCGCCGCGTCACCATGGCCCGCGATGCCGGCGTCACCGAATTTCTTGCCAAACCGATTTCAGCCAAGGGGCTTTATCAGCGCATCATGAGCGTGGTCGCGCATCCCCGCCCCTTTATCAAAACACGTAATTTCTTCGGGCCCGATCGCCGTCGCAACACCACCGTGGCCTATATCGGCCCCGAGCGTCGCAATGGCGGTGAAGCGGAAATCCTGCAGCAACCCTCGCTGCTCGATAAAGCCCGCGTCAGCAGCTGATTTTTGGAGAATTGCCGATGACCAGGGACAAGCGACATGCGGCGATGGTCCAGACGTTCGCCGATCACGCCGTCATCACGCCGCACAACACGCTGAAGCGCGCGATCCGCGCCACCGGAGATCGCGAGCTCGACGATCCCGTCGCGCGCGCCGAAGCGGCGCTGGCCAATCTCTCCGGCGAGTTCAAGACCTGGATGCGCGCCGAATGCGATCGGCTCGCGGCCGCGCATGCAGCCGTGCTCGCCAAGGGCTTCACCGACCTGACACGCGGCGAACTGTTTCGCGCAGCGCATGACATCAAGGGTGACGCGCCGACCTTCGGTTTTCCGGCCGCGGGCACGGCGGCGGAGAGCCTGTGCCGCATCATCGAACATGCGCCCCGTCTCGATGCCGTGCCGCCGGACCTGATCCAGCATCATATCGACGCCGTGCAGGCGATCGTGCGCGAGCACAACACCATCGAAAAGGCCGGCGTGGCGGAAGAACTCTCCAACCGCCTGCGTGCGGTGGCGGACGACTATCTGACGGTGGTGAACAGGGATCGGCCGGAGCACTTGGATGCGCTGGCGGTGCCGAGCATCGCGCCGTAGCCGTCTTGTAGGGTGGGCAAAGCGTAGCGTGCCCACCTTGATCAGCCGCACACTTGAAGGTGGGCAC
>JAEXYA010000059.1 GCA_023451825.1 Pseudomonadota bacterium | reverse complement strand
CGCCGCGATCCCAATCACCGCCGGCGCTGGTGGTGAGGGGTATGGCTGCGCTCAACCCATCCTACTTGACTGCGTTTTTCCGCCAGGACGGCGACAATCCTTCGCGCATCGCGAGCCGTCGCAACGGGCCGATCGCGCCCATGGCATGCATGCCGGCGGCGCGCATCATCTGGACCGGCAGGAGATCGTTGAGCAGCGAGCGGTTCGCCATGTCGATGGCGAAAGTGCGCGAGGCGATATCGCTGCGACGCTTGCTTGCATAGCGGGCGATCACATCGGGCGCGCCGATATCCTCACCGGCGATGCCTGCATCGCGTATGACCTCGGAGAGATCGGATGCGTCGCGCAGACCGAGATTGAGTCCCTGGGCGCCGATCGGCGGCACCACATGCGCGGCGTCGCCGACCAGCACGATGCGGTTCTTCGCCAGTTCGCGCGGGCTACCAATGCCGAGAGGAAAACGATGGCGGCCGGGCTCGACGGTGAGCCGGCCGAGAATGGAATGCGATTGCTTCTCGATGGCGGTGGCCAGCGCATCATCGCCGAGCGCCATCAGCCGGTCAGCCTCACCCGGCTTGTTGATCCAGACGACGCTGGAGCGATCGCCGGGCAGCGGGACGAAGACACAGGGACCGTGCGGCGTGTGGAATTCGGTGGAGACGTTTCGGTGCGGCCGGCTATGGGCGACATTGAACGTGATTGCCACTTGATCGAGCGGACGCCGGTTCGCGACAATGCCAGCGGCGTCGCGGCACATGGACTGGCGGCCATCGGCGCCGACTGCGAGCCGGGCCAGGATGGTCTGCCCCTGGGTGGTTGCGATGGCGACCTGCATCGCACCGGGCTGCACCGAGGCGGCGTCGTCTTCGATACGGATCAGGTTGGTCAGTTCGGCAGCGCGCGCTTCCAGCGCGGCGACCAGTTCGCGGTTCTCGATATTGTAGCCAAAGCTTTCGAGGCCGATCTCGTCGGAGACGAATTTGACCTCGGGCGCGCGGATCAGCCGATTGGTGTCATCGACGAGGCGCATCGTCTTGAGCGCAGCGCTCTTGTCGGCGCAGCGCTGCCAGACGCCGAGGCTATCGAGAAACGCAACGGAGCCGCCGAGCAGGGCGGTGGTGCGATTGTCCGCATAGGGCGCTTGGCGGGCAATGAGCGCTGTACGGGCACCGGTCTCGGCCACGGCAATGGCTGCCGTGAGGCCGGCCGGTCCGCCGCCGATAACGGCGACGTCATAAAGGGGGACGGATGCATCGGTCATGGCCGGACCATCGTCCTTTGTGATGGTATTTTCAAGCCGTGAGGTGCTGCGAAAAACGTTCCATGCGCAGCTTGCGGCCGAACGCTGCGCGGCGCGAAGTGACAATGGTCAAGGAATCCTGCTAGCCCTTCCGTCCCGGTGCTCGCGAGGCCATGGCCGCCATGATCGAACTGTTCTCCAGCCCTGAAGCCTGGGCCGCGCTGCTGACACTGACTGCGCTCGAAATCGTCCTCGGCATCGACAATGTGATTTTCCTCTCCGTGCTGGTGGCGCGGCTGCCGCCGGAGCAGGCCAAGCGTGCCAGGCAGATCGGTCTTGCACTCGCGCTGGTGTTTCGCATCGCGCTGCTCAGCATTCTGGTCTGGCTGATCGGGCTGACCGCCCCGGTCGTCACGGCCTTCGGACTGTCGCTGTCATGGCGTGACCTGATCCTGATCGGCGGCGGCCTGTTCCTGATCGCCAAGGCCACGCATGAGATCCATGCCGAAGTCGAGGCGCGGGAAGGGCATGGCAGCGACAAACCGGCGGCCAATGCATTCGCGCTGGTCATCCTCCAGGTGGTGATCGTCGATCTCGTGTTCTCGCTGGACTCGATCATCACGGCCATCGGCATGGCGCAGGATATCGAGATCATGGTGGCGGCGGTGATCATCGCTTGCGCGGTGATGTATGTGTCCTCCGGCCCGGTGGCGCGGTTCGTGGCGGCCTATCCGACCACAAAAATGCTGGCGCTTGCCTTCCTGGTGTTGATCGGTGTGTCGTTGGTGGCGGATGGATTCAAATTCCATATTCCGCGCGGCTACATCTATTTCGCCATCCTGTTCTCCGCGGCGGTGGAATTGTTCAATATCCTGGCCAAGCGCAACCGTCGCAAGCGCACAGGCTAGGCCCGGTTGACATCTCCCGGCCATTGGTATCGCTTGTAGCCAAAGCCTTTCAGGGAGTGTGAGCGATGACCAAAGCCGTGCGTGTCCATCAGGTGGGCGGACCCGAAGTTCTGACTTATGAGGACGTGGATGTGCCGGCGCCCGGCGCCGGCGAGGTTCGCATTCGCCAGCATTGCATCGGCGTGAACTTCATCGACACCTATTTCCGCACCGGTCTCTACAAGGCGCCGCAACTGCCTTTCATCGCCGGCAACGAGGCGTCGGGCGAGGTGGTGGAAGTGGGGCCGGGCGTGACCGGTTTCCACCGTGGTGACCGCGTCGCCTATTATTCTAATCTCGGCAGCTACGCCGCCGAACGCGTCTTCACGGCCGACCGGCTGGTGAAGCTGCCGGACCGCATCACCCATGAGCAGGGCGCCGTGCTGATGCTCAAGGGCCTCACGGTCTGGTATCTCCTGCACAAGACGTTCAAGGTCGAGCCGCATCATCGCGTGCTGATCCACGCCGCGGCCGGCGGCATCGGCCTGCTCGCGTCGCAATGGGCCAAGGCGATGGGCGCCCATGTGATCGGCACCGTCGGCTCCAAGGAAAAGGGCGAACTCGCGCTCGCCAATGGCTGCGATCACGTCATCAACTACAACGAGGAAAACTTCGTCGAGCGCGTCAAGCAGATCACGCGCAATGAGCTTTGCGATGTGGTCTATGACGGTGTCGGCAAGACGACGTTTCCGGGATCGCTGTCCTGCCTGAAGACGCGCGGCATGTGGGTGTCGTTCGGCAACGCCTCAGGCGTGGTGCCGCCATTCTCCATTGCAGAGCTCAACAATCACGGCTCGCTGTTTGCGACCCGGCCGAAGCTGAACGATTATGTGGCCAAGCGCGAGGATCTGCTGGAAGGCGCCGACACGCTGTTCTCGGCGGTGATCGACGGCAAGCTGCATGTGCCGATCAATCACGCCTACGCGCTGAAGGATGCGGCGAAGGCGCATACGGATCTGGAAGCGCGGAAGACGACGGGCGCGGTGATTTTGAAGGTGTAGTTCTTTTCCCTCCCCCAAGCGGCGCAGCCGCGCAGTGGGGAGGGTGGCCTGAGCGAAGTGAAGGACGGGTGGGGTGTTTCCCCACACTCCGACGTCACGTGGGGAGAGACCCCACCCCCGCCTGACGGCGGACCCTCCCCATTCGCTTCGCTCCGGGGAGGGAGGCCATTCGCATCGGGGTTCTAATTAAAACCCCGCCACGGTCCCGTGCAGATCGTAATTATCCGCACGCTCGATCTTCGCCGTGACGATCTCACCGACCTTCAGCGGCCGGCGCGCCGTGACATAGACTGCGCCGTCGATGTCCGGCGCATCCGCCTTCGAGCGGCCCTTCGACACGGTCGGGCCGACCTCGTCGATGATCACCTGCTGCCGCGTGCCGACCTTACGCTTCAAGCGTCGCGCGGAAATCTTCTGCTGGCGCTCCATCAGCGCGTTCCAGCGCTGCTGCTTCAGTTCGTCCGGCACATCGAGGCCGATGCTGTTCGAGACAGCACCTGCGACCGGCTCGTATTTGAAAGCGCCGACGCGGTCGATCTGCGCTTCGTCCAGCCAGTCGAGCAGATACTGGAAATCGTCCTCGGTCTCTCCGGGGAAGCCGACGATGAAGGTCGAGCGCAGCACGAGATCCGGGCACTGCTCGCGCCAGGCCTTGATGCGGTTGAGGGTCTTGTCCTGCGAGGCCGGACGCTTCATCGCCTTGAGTACGTTTGGCGCGGCGTGCTGGAACGGGATATCGAGATAGGGCAGCACATTGCTACCCGGGGTCATCAGGCCGATGACCTCATCCACATGCGGGTACGGATAGACGTACTGGAGGCGCACCCATGCACCGAGTTCTCCGAGTTCCTTGGCCAGGTCGTAGAACTTGGCGCGGACACTGCGGTCCTTCCACTGGCTCTCGGCATATTTGATATCGACGCCGTAAGCCGACGTGTCCTGCGAGACCACCAGCAATTCCTTGACGCCGGCCTTCACCAGCTTCTCGGCTTCGAGCAACACGTCCTTGGCCGAGCGCGAGACGAGATCGCCGCGCAGTTTTGGAATGATGCAGAAGGTGCAGCGGTTGTTGCAGCCCTCGGAAATCTTCAAGTAAGCGTAGTGCCGCGGCGTCAACTTGATGCCCTGCGGCGGCACGAGATCGATATGCGGATTGTGCACCGGCGGCAGCGCGCGGTGCACGGCATCCAGCACGCTTTCATATTGCTGCGGACCGGTGATCGACAGCACGTTCGGATAGGCCGCCTCGATCTGCTCGGGCTCGGCGCCCATGCAGCCGGTGACGATTACCTTGCCATTGACCGCCATGGCCTCGCCAATGGCGCCCAGCGATTCCTGCTTGGCGCTGTCGAGAAAGCCGCAGGTATTGACGATGACCACATCGGCGCCGTCGTGCTTGCGGGCCAACTCATAGCCTTCGGCGCGCAGCCGCGTGATGATGCGCTCGGAATCCACCAAAGCTTTGGGGCATCCCAAGGACACAAACGAAATTTTGGGCGCAGCGGCCTGTTGCATTGTTCGATCTGCCTGATTGAAGCGCAGCAGGTAGTCCCATTTGCCTATAAATACAAGGCTTTATGACGTAGCATCGCATGCTATGGATAGGTATCCAGCCGAGTGCCCGATGCCCGACAAGTCGCCCAAGATCGTCATCGTCGACGAAAGCCCGATCCGGGCCGCCATCCTTGAAGAAGGACTGCGCGAGGCCGGCTATGGCGATGTGCACCACATCCGGGAAATGCAGAACCTGCTGGCCCGGATTTACCAGCTTGATCCCGACGTCATCCTGATCGACCTCGAAAACCCGAGCCGCGACGTGCTGGAACAAATGTTCCAGGTGTCTCGCGCCGTGCGCCGGCCGGTGGCCATGTTCGTGGACCAGAGCGACGCCGAGTCGGCGCGGGCCTCCGTGGACGCGGGGGTATCGTCCTACATCGTGGACGGATTGAAGAAGGAGCGGATCAAGCCGATCCTCGATCTCTGCATCTCCCGCTTCAACGCATTCTCCAGGCTGCAGGACGAACTCGAGCGCACCAAATCCGCGCTGGAAGAGCGCAAGATCATCGACCGCGCCAAGGGCATTGTGATGAAGATGAAGGGCCTCAATGAAGAAGAGGCCTATGTATTGCTGCGCTCCACGGCCATGCGCGAGAAGAAGAAAATCGGCGAGATCGCGCAGTCGATCATCACCGCGGCGGAGCTTTTGAAATGACCCATCCGCTGCGCATCGGTTTTATTCCGCTGGTCGACGCTGCCGCGCTCATCGTTGCCGTGGACAAGGGGTTTGCGAAGGACGAGGGGCTCGCTGTCGAACTGGTCCGCGAGGTGTCGTGGTCGAATGTGCGCGACAAGCTGAATATCGGCCTGTTCGAGGCCGCGCATCTGTTGGCGCCGGTCGCGATTGCATCGAGCCTCGGGCTTGGCCATGTGAAGGTGCCGATCGTGGCGCCGTTCAATCTCGGCATCAACGGCAATGCCATCACGGTGTCGCCGGCGCTGCATGGCGCGATCATGTCCGAGCTGGATGGCGATCCCACCAACCCTCTGGCAACGGCGCAGGCACTGAAGCGGGTCGTCGTCGGACGCGCGTGGGCAGGGGCCGATCCGCTGACTTTCGGCATGACGTTCCCGTTCTCGACCCACAATTACCAGCTCCGCTTCTGGATGGCGGCCGGCGGCGTCGATCCCGACGAAGACGTTCGTCTTGTCGTTTTGCCGCCGCCTTACATGGTGGACAGCCTTGCCAACGGTCACGTGGATGCGTTCTGCGTCGGCGCGCCCTGGAATTCGGTCGCGGTCGATCTCGGCATCGGCCACATCCTGCATTTTGCTTCGGACATTTTGCAGCGCGCCGCCGAAAAAGTGCTGGCGATCCGGCAAATGTGGGCTGAGAAAAATCCGGAGATCGTCGCCGCGCTGACGCGTGCCCATGTGAAGGCTGCGGCTTTCATCGAGGCGCCGGAGAACAGGGACGAGACTGCGGCCATTTTGGCGAAGCCTGAGCGCATTGGCGTCTCGTCAGAAGTGTTGCAGCGGACGCTGGACGGCAAACTGAAAGTCTCGCCGGATGGCACCTGGCGAGAGAGCAGGCGCTATCTCCTGGTTGGTCGCGAAAGCGCCGGCAGGCCTGATCCGGCGCAAGCCGCGTGGCTTTATGCCCAGATGGTCCGTTGGGGGCAGACCGTGGTCAGCCCTGAAGCGCTGAAGACGGCCAAAGCTGTATTCCGGCCAGATCTCTATGATGCTGCGGTCGGCAGACCGGACCTCCCGACGGATGATGCTCAGGACGCCGTTGGGGCCTTCGCCGGCCCGGCTTTCGATCCGGCCAATATCGAAGCCCATCTTGCCGCCTTCGAGATCGCGCATCTCAAGAGCTGACGGCGCTGGATTGAGCGCAGCCTAATTATTGTGCGTGCAGTGCAACAGGGGCGCATCGACCCATGACCGCGCGCCGCATGATTCGGTCAAGCTCTTGAATTTCCAAAAAAAATCTAAGTGTCTGTCGCTGGCATGAGACTTGAATGTCTCTAAGGCGCCGGCACCCGCTGATGTCTGCCGGCCATCCAGATGGATATCCGCAGCAACGAGGCTGATCGGACCGTCGTCCAAATCAAACCCGGCAGGCGTGCCGGTTCGATGCGGAGCGGTCCTGTCCGTCACATCCCGTTGCCTAGCTGGAGCTTCGTCGCCGCATGAAAATCGAACCACTCTCCATCGACTTCTCTGACGAGCAGAAGCGCTATCTCGAAGGTTTTACGACGGGCCTGCAGATCAGCCGCGTCGGCAAAGGTCTTGGCGGTGGCGCGGCCGGGAAGGCCAATGCCGAACCGACCGGGCCTGACGCCTCGCATATCAAGGCGCAGGATCGCACCACGGCGGCCGGCAAGAAACTCGTCGATCAGGAGAAGTGGAAGCGCGAGGAGCATCCCTTCGACGCCTATCCGCGGCTGCGTGAGCAGGCAGCGAATGATGCGCGGCCATCGCCAGCAGACAATTTCCGCTGGCGCTATTACGGCATCTTCTATGTCGGGCCGACGCAGGACAGCTACATGTCGCGCCTGCGTATCCCCAACGGGATCATGAAGCACTGGCAGCTGTCGGGCCTCGCCGATCTCAGCGACGAACTGTGCGGCCCGTTCAGCCATGTCACGACGCGGGCCAATCTGCAAGTGCGCGAGATTCCGCCGAAGAATGCCGTGCGTCTGATCGAGGGTATCCAGGATCTCGGCCTGTCCTCGCGCGGCTCCGGCGCCGACAATATCCGCAATGTCACGGGCACGCCGACCGCCGGCATCGATCCGCAGGAACTGCTGGACACGCGGCCCTATGCGCGCGAGTGGCACTATCACATTCTCAACGACCGCTCGCTCTACGGCCTGCCGCGCAAGTTCAATGTCGCCTTCGACGGCGCCGGCAAGATCGCGGTGCTGGAAGACACCAATGACATCGCCTTTGCGGCGGTCGAGGTGAAGGATGGTTTTGGCGTCGAACCCGGCGTCTGGTTCAAGCTCGGCATCGGCGGCATCACCGGCCACAAGGATTTTGCTACCGACACCGGCATCATCGTGAAGCCGGAAGATGCGACGAAGGTGTCCGATGCCATCGTGCGCGTCTTCATCGATCTCGGCGACCGCACCAACAGGCTCAAGGCGCGGCTGAAATATGTGATCGACGGCATGGGCATGGAGAAGTTTCTCGTCCTCGTCGAGGAGAAGCTCGGCGCGCCCTTCACGCGCATTTCCGCGGAAGCGCTGCTGCCGCGACCGGAATTCGATCGCACCGCGCATATCGGCGTGCACAAGCAGAAGCAGGACGGGCTGAACTGGATCGGCGTCGTTCTACCGCTGGGCAAGATGACCTCGGACCAGATGCGCGGTCTCGCCAAGATCGCGACCGATCTCGGTGATGGCGATATCCGTCTCACCGTGTGGCAGAATTTGCTCATCCCCGGCGTGAAGGACGCCGATGTCGCATTGGCGATCGCGGCCATCGAGGCCATCGGCCTTGCGGTGAAGACGACTGAAATTCGCGCCGGCCTGATTGCCTGCACGGGCCGCGCCGGCTGCAAATTCGGCAATGCCGATACCAAGCAAACCGCAACGAACATCGCCGAATGGTGCGACACCCGCGTCGAGCTGGATACGCCGATCAATATCCATCTCACCGGCTGCCATCACTCCTGCGCGCAGCATTACATCAGCGATATCGGCATGATCGGCGCACGTGTTCAGGTCGAAGACAGCGATGACGCCGTCGATGGCTTTCACATCTTCACGGGCGGCGGGTTTGGTCCGCAGGCCGATGTGGGGCAGGAGCTCTATCAGAACGTGAAATCGAAAGACGCGCCTGTCGTAATCGAAAAGCTCCTGAAAGCGTATCTTTCCAACCGCGCCTCATCGGATGAGACCTTCCTCACATTCTCGCGCCGCCATGATGCGGCGACGCTGCGCAAGCTCGCTGACGAGGTGTCCGCATGAACCAGATGGTCACGCCTCCCAAACTCGACATCATCCCGTCCTCGGCGCCGTTCTCGGAAGCGCAGCGTTCATGGCTGAACGGATTCTTCGCTGGTCTGCTGTCCGATGCCCCCGCAACGCCGCTGACGGCGGAGCAGGGTGCCGCGATCATGGAGGAAGACGACGGCGCGCCGTGGCATGACCAGACCATGCCGATCGGCGATCGCATGAAGCTCGCCGAAGGCAAGCCGGTCCGTCGAAAAATGATGGCGGCCATGGCGCAGCAGGATTGCGGCCAGTGCGGCTATAACTGCAACGACTATTCCGACGCGATTGCCTCCAAAGCCGAACCGCGCCTCAATCTCTGCGTCCCCGGCGGCAAGGAAACGGCGCGACTGCTCAAATCGCTCTATGAGGAACTCGACAAGGCGTCGACGGGCGCTGTACCGGCCGCCAAGCCGGCAGTCGCCGACGCGGTCGAGGCCGCGGCGCCTGATCCATCGACGCTTGGCCGCTCGCGCGACAATCCTGCACCGGCGATCTTTCTTGGGCGCCGCCTGCTCAATGGCGCCGGCTCCGAGAAGGAAACCTGGCATATCGATTTCGATCTGTCCGGCTGCGGGCTCGACTACGTGGTCGGGGACTCGTTCGGCATTTTCGCCAGCAACGATCTTGGCCATGTCGATCAGATCATCGCGCTGCTCGGTGCCTCGCACACGACCGAGGTGCGCGGCAAGACTCTTCGCGATGTGTTGCAGCACGACGTCTCGTTGGCCCCGGCGCCGGACTCGCTGTTCGAGCTGATCTCCTATCTCACCGGCGGCACCCAACGCGCCAAGGCGCGTGCGTTGGCACAGGGGGAAGATCCCGATGGCGATGCGGCGACGCTGGATGTGATGGCGGCGCTGCAGAAGTTTCCGAGCGTGCGCCCGCATCCCGAGGCCTTCATCGAGGCGCTCGAACCGCTGCAGCCACGGCTCTATTCGATCTCGTCATCGCATAATGCGACGCCGGGAAAGCTATCGCTCACGGTCGATGCGGTGCGCTACGTGATCGGCAAGCGCAAGCGGCATGGACTCGCATCAAGCTTCCTGGCTGATCGAATCAAGGCCGGCGATGAATTGAAGGTTTATGTCCAGAAGGCCCACGGTTTCGCGCTTCCGGAAAATCCGGAGACGCCGATCATCATGGTCGGCCCCGGGACTGGCATCGCGCCGTTTCGCGCCTTCCTGCACGACCGCAAGGCGACACAGGCGCCCGGCAAGAACTGGCTGTTCTTCGGTCATCAGCGCAGCGCGTCGGATTTCTTCTACGCCGATGAACTGAATGGCATGAAGAATGACGGCTTCCTCACGCGCCTGTCGCTCGCCTGGTCGCGCGACACCGGTGAGAAATTCTACGTGCAGGATCGCATGCGCGAGGTCGGTCGTGATCTGTGGACGTGGTTGGCCGAAGGCGCCCATGTCTATGTCTGCGGCGATGCCAAGCGCATGGCCAAGGATGTCGAGCGCGCGCTGGTGGATGTCACCGCCCAGCATGGCGCGCGGTCGATCGACGAGGCGGTGACATTTGTCAGCGAGCTGAAGAAGAAGGGGCGCTTCCAGCTCGACGTGTATTGAACCCACTCTGACCCTCATCCTGAGGAGCCCGCCGTAGGCGGGCGTCTCGAAGGATGGCTGCAAACGCGGAGCCCAGCCAGCTCATGGTTCGAGACGGCGCTTCGCGCATCCTCACCATGAGGAGCGGGCGAGAACGATCTTGCACTAACCGAGCTATCTGTAGAACGCGTGATTGGCGTTCGATCATGCAATCTCCCGACGCTCGCCGCGTTGGAGATAATCTCTCCGCCGTCCGCGACATTCAAAATTCCATTTCATTGACCTTATGCGCCCGCGCTGCGCATTCTCGCACCGTCAACAACAGCGGTGTGAGAGTCGAACGACGCAACGCCGCATCAGAGCTCACCGATTTTCACCATCGCATCAGCGCGAGCTGCAACGTCCTGCGTTGCGCTAAGGGGCCGTGCTGTGCCTCATTCAAGGAAACGACATGTCCGACGATGACACGCGCGCACCACTCATGAACCGCCGCACGCTGCTGGGCGCAGGCGCAGCCGCCGCCTTTGCCGCGCCGCTCGGCGTTTGGGGGGCGCAGGCCTTTCCATTCCGGCAGGCATCGCCGATCGATTTTTCCGAATTCCCGATCTGCAAGGCATCGTCGGATGCGCCGCCGCTGTCAGGAGCGCCGCGTAAGCTGAAACTGTCGTGGAATGCCGGTGCGGTCTGCCTCGCGCCATTGCCGGTCGCCATCGATCACGGTTTCTTCGCGAAGCAGAATCTCGACGTCGAACTCGTGAATTACAGCGGCTCCACCGACCAGTTGCTGGAGGCGATCGCCACCGGCAAGTCCGACGCAGGGCTGGGCATGGCCTTGCGTTGGCTCAAGCCGCTGGAGCAGGGGTTCGATGTCAAGATCGTCGCCGGCACCCATGGCGGCTGCATGCGCGCGCTGACTTCGGCGAAGTCGGACATCAAGGGGATCGCCGACTTCAAGGGCAAGACCATCGCCGTGGGCGACATGGCGGGGCCGGACAAGAACTTCTTCTCGATCCAGCTCGCCAAGGCCGGCATCAATCCGGACAAGGACGTCGAGTGGCGGCAATTCCCGGGCAATCTCGTGCAGCTGGCGCTGGAAAAGGGCGAGGCGCAGATCGGTCTTGCGTCCGATCCTCTCGCTTATCTCTGGCTCAAGGATGGCTCGCTGCGTGAGGTCGGCTCCAATCTCGACGGGCCGTATCGCGACATCAGCTGCTGCATCATCGGCGTGCGCGGCAGCCTGATCCGTGCCGAGCCTCAAGTGGCGCGCGCGCTGACCCAGGCCCTGCTCGACGCGGCGATGTTCGCCTCGCAGAATCCGGAGAAGGCGGCCGCCTCGTTCCAGCCATACGCGCCGAAGGCTGCGACCATCGAGGATTTGCAAGGCATGGTGAAATACCACACCCATCACCACCATCCCGTCGGCGATCAGCTCAAGCGCGAGCTGAAGGCCTATGCGGACGAACTCAAGCAGGTCTCTGTGTTCAAGCCCAACACCGATACGGCCAAATTTGCGGAGCGGATCTATGCCGACGTATTCCGTGTCTGAGCTATCCGCCGATCGCGAGAGTCTCGCTTTAGCGGAAGATCCCGGTCTGTCGCTGCCCGGCAAATTTCGCCTCAGTGCGGCGGGGCTCGGGGCAGGGCTGACATGGGCGGCGTTCGGCACTGCCAGCCTGCACTGGCCGGATATCGGCGACTGGTCGCGCACTGAAGCGGTCGCCTACACGGCTTTCGCGATTGCTGCTGTCATCGTGCTCGCAACGACGGTACGCGCGGTGCTCGGCCGTTTCGGCGAAGGCATACATGAGCGCGCGCCATGGCTGCTCGCACTCGGCGCATTCCTGACTCTGTGGGAGGTGGCGACGGCGAAATTTGGATGGCTGCCGCTGCCGTTCTTCCCGCCGCCGCAGTCCATCGTGGAGGTCTATACCGACGATCTGCCAAAGCTGCTGGACAGCGTGATCGCCTCGGTGAAACTGCAACTCGGCGGCTATTTCATCGGCGCGGCGGTCGGCTTCCTCACCGGCGTCTCCATCGGATGGTCGCGGCTTGCCGGTTACTGGGTGCATCCGATCCTTCGCTTCATCGGCCCGCTGCCGGCCACCGCATGGCTGCCGATCGCCTTCTTCACCTTCCCGTCGAGCTGGAGTGCCTCGACCTTCCTGATCGCACTCGCCACCGGCTTTCCGGTGACGGTGCTGACCTGGTCCGGCGTCGCCAGCGTGAGCAGCGCCTATTACGACGTGGCGCGCACGCTAGGCGCAAAGCCGTCGTTCCTGGTTACGAAGGTCGCGATCCCGGCGGCATTGCCGCATGTGTTCGTCGGCCTGTTCATGGGGCTCGGCGCATCCTTCGCCGTGCTGGTGGTCGCCGAGATGATCGGCGTGAAGGCGGGCCTCGGCTGGTATCTGCAATGGGCGCAGGGTTGGGCCTCCTACAACAACATGTATGCGGCGCTGATCGTGATGTCGCTGCTGTGCTCCGGCGCCATTACGCTGCTATTCCGCGTGCGTGACCGGTTGCTGGTCTGGCAGAAGGGAGTCGTCAAATGGTAGCGCTTGCCAAAACTGTCGAAGCCAGTGGCGCGTCGCTCGACATCGCCCATGTCAGCCACGCCTTCGATATCGATGGCAGCGTGTTGCCGGTGCTCGACGATGTCAGCATCAAGGTGGCGCCCGGCGAATTTGTGGCACTCCTCGGCCCCTCCGGCTGCGGCAAGTCCACGCTGCTGCGGCTGGTCGCCGGACTCGAGCCGCCGCGCAGCGGGACACTCGCGGAGGATGGCGAGGCGATCACCGGACCATATCCGTCGCGCGTGGTCGTGTTTCAGGATCCGACGCTGTTTCCGTGGCGGACCGTTTACGACAATGTCGCGCTCGGGCTGGAGGCGCAGGGCGTGCTGAAGACGCAGCGTCACCGCGTCGATGCCGCGATCGAACTGGTCGGTCTCGGCGCCTTCCGAAAGGCTTATCCGCACCAGCTTTCCGGCGGTATGGCCCAGCGGGTGGCGCTGGCACGGGCGCTGGTCAATGATCCCCGTATTCTCATCCTCGACGAACCGCTCGGCAAACTCGACTCCCTGACGCGCATCACCATGCAGTCCGAACTGGTTGCGCTATGGCAGCGCAGCGGCTTCACCGGCCTGCTGGTGACGCATGACGTGGAGGAGGCGCTGTTCCTCGCCAACCGCGTCATCGTGTTCAGCGATCGCCCGGCGCGGGTGAAGGCGGATATCACCGTGGATCGGCCCTATCCGCGCCATCGGGGCGATCCGCATCTGGCGGAACTGCGGCGCGACATCCTCGGCCTGCTGGGCCTCGACGCCACATGGTGAAGGCAGCTGCGCAAAAACGGCCGAATGATCTTCTCTGTCGAAGATCGTGGAGAGAACGTTTCATCTGCCCGCCGTGAAGGACTCAGCGCGGGCGTCGTTATTTCCGCGCGCCGCTTGTAACGGCGTCCAATCGGTCTTTTCTCCCATGCAACAGAACCACGCGCGGGTCGTCTATCGTGGCCTTCGCATACCACCAAGACATCGCGGGTCACTCGTCACGATGGATGCCATTCCGGGGATAATCGACAGGGTCAGCTTGCTCACGCCGGGATTTGCCGAGCGCGCGGCGCTGCATGACCGCACCGCTGGTTTTCCGTTCGAGAACTTTCAGGATCTCGCCGATGCCGGCCTGCTGGCCCTGCCGGTGCCGAAAGCGATCGGCGGTGGCGGCGGCAGTGTGGCTGATGCCGTGCGCGTCGTTGGCCTCGTCGGCAAGGCCGATGCGGCCACCGGCCTCGTGCTGGCGATGCACTATATTCATCATCTCGTGATCGCGCGGAACGGTCACTGGCCGCAGCATCTGGCTAACAAGGTCGGCCGCGATGCGGTCGACGATATCGCGCTGATCAATGCGCTGCGCGTCGAGCCGGATCTCGGCTCACCCGCACGCGGCGGCTTGCCGGAGACCATTGCGCGGCGGACCCCGGAGGGCTGGCGCATTTCCGGTCGGAAGATCTATTCGACCGGCGCGCCGATCCTGACATGGATGACAGTATGGGCGAAGACCGACGAGCCGGATGTGCGCGTTGGCCTGTTTCTAGTGCCCGCGAAGTCCGACGGCATCCGCATCATCGAGACCTGGGATCATCTCGGCCTGCGCGCCAGCGGCAGTCATGATGTGGTGTTCGAGGACGTCCTGATCCCGCTGGATCACGAGATCGATGTGCGCGTGCCCGGTGCGTGGGGGCCGCCGGATGTGGCGCAGTCCACGATCCAGGCCGTGCTGGTCGGCGCTGTCTATGACGGCGTGGCACGAGCCGCGCGTGACTGGCTGGTGGATTTCCTCAAGGCCCGTGTGCCGTCGAGCCTGGGTGCGCCGCTATCGACGCTGCCGCGCGCGCAGGAGATCGTCGGCGGCATCGAGGCGAAACTTGCCGTCAATGCGCGGCTGCTGAACAGTTTTGCAAGCGACATCGATGCCGATGCCCCGCTCACCGCGAGTGAGGGCAATATCGTCAAGCTGACCGTCACCAACAATGCCGTCGCCGTGGTCGAGGACGCGCTGTCGCTCACCAGCAATCACGGTCTCACCCGCGCCAATCCGCTCGAGCGGCATTTGCGCGATGTCCTGTGCGGGCGTGTGCATACGCCACAGGACGACAGCACCCGTATCGCCGCCGGCCGCCGCGCCCTCGGCATTTGATCAACACATCCGGAATTGGAGGAAGACATGTCCGTCGAATTCATCGGTTTCATCACCAACAATGACGCATCCGAAACCCGCGTGCGCTCCGGCCCGATCCTCGATCCCGGCTATATCGAGACCGTGGCCAAGGCGCATGAACTGGCCGGTTTCGACCGCGCGCTGCTCGCGTTCCATTCGACAACGCCGGACGGCCTTCAGGTTGCCCAGCATGCACTCGGCGTCACCGAAAAGCTGAAAGTGATGATAGCGCAGCGGCCGGGCTTCACGGCGCCCACCGTGATCGCGCGCCAGCTTGCGACCATCGAGAATTTTCATCGCGGCCGTGTCTCGCTGCACGTCATCACCGGCGGCAATGCCAAGGAGCTCCGTCAGGACGGCAATACGCTCGACGACAAGGACGAGCGCTATGCCCGCACCGGCGAGTGGCTCGACATCATCAAGCAGGAATGGACCAGCGAAAAGCCGTTCGACTATCACGGCAAATACTATCAGGTCGAAGGCGGCTTTTCGCAGGTGAAGCCGACCGTGCCGATCCATGTCTTTGTCGGCGGCGCATCGGATGCGGCCATCGACGTCTCCGGCAAGCACGCCGACACCTTCGCGCTGTGGGGTGAATCCTACGCGCAGGTGCGCGACGTCACGGGCCGCGTGCGTGCGGCCGCCAAGAAATATGGCCGCCCGGCGCCGCGTTTCAGCCTGTCGGTGCGCCCGATCATCGCCGATACCGAGGAAAAGGCGTGGGCCAAAGCCGACGACATTCTCGCCCGCGCCACGGCGCTGCAGGACCAGACCGGCTATCGTAAGCCGGCTGATGGCCACGCCACCGCCGGCGCCAAGCGCCTGCTGGCACTGGCGGAGCAGGGCACGCGCATCGACAAACGGCTATGGACCGAGATGGCTGCGCTTACCGGCGCGAACAGCAATACGACAGCGCTCGTCGGCACGCCCGAACAGGTCGCCGAAGTGTTCGCCGACTATTACGATCTCGGCGTCAGCCATTTCCTGATCCGCGGCTTCGATCCGCTGATCGATGCCATCGATTACGGCCGTGAACTGATCCCCGCCACGCGTGCGCTGATCGCCGCGCGCGAAGCCGACAAGGGAGTTGTCGCAGCATGAAAACTCTCGCATTTGCCGCCGGTCTGATCGCGGCCGTTCTCGCAGGTTCGGCGCAGGCCGAAACGACGCTGATCGTCGGCGACCAGAAGGGTAACGCGCGCGCCGTGATGGAGGCGGCTGGCGTGCTGAAGGATGTGCCGTACAAGATCGAATGGAAGGAATTTGCGGCGGCCGCGCCGTTGCTCGAAGCGATCGGCGCCGGCGCGCTGGATAGCGGGCTTGTCGGCGATGCGCCCTTCACATTCGCCGCGGCGGCCAATGTGCCGGTCAAGGCCATCGGTGCGATCCGGCAGACCGGCGACGGTCTCGCCGTCCTCGTGCCGAAGGACTCCGCGATCAAGAGCTTTGACGAGTTGAAGGGCAAGAAGATCGCCACCGGCCGCGGCTCGATCGGGCATCAGCTCATTCTTGCTGCATTGGAGAAGAAGGGCTGGACGGCAAGCGATGTGCAACTCGTCTTCCTAGCGCCATCGGACGCCAAGGTGGCTTACACCCGCGGCTCCGTCGACGCATGGTCGACCTGGGAGCCGTATGTGAGCCAGGAAGAAGTCCTGTTCCAGTCGCGCGTGGTGCTCAATGCCGAAGGCCTGACATCCGGCCTCAGCTTCGTCGTCGCCACGCCGAATGCGATCCGTGACAAGCATGCGGAGCTCGAAGACTATCTCCGTCGTCTCACCACTGCGCGCGCCTGGGCGCTGAAGAATGCGGACTCCTATGCGCAGGTCTGGGGCAAGCTGATGAATGTAGCGCCCTCGGTGCCGCTGAACTGGCTGAACCGTGCGCAGGTCCGGATTGCACCGGTCGATGACGGCGTGGTGGCGGATGAACAGAAGACCATCGATCTGTATCTGCGCAGCGGGCTGATCAAGCAGAAGCTCGATGCCAATGCGTTGGTGGACCGGTCGTTCACTGATGCGATCGGGAAGGGCGCGGGATTGTAACTCACCTGTCATCCCGGCGAACGCCGGGATCCATAACCTCCGACGAGGAGGTTATGGCCGCATAGCCGTTACTGATCCAGTTTCCACCAAACTGACAGCGTGTATGGGTCCCGGCGCCGCGCACAGCTTCGCTGTGCTAGGCCGGGACGACAGAACTCCCATCCGTAAATCCACGTATGGCCGGTCTCGCTCGCCCGGCACAGGATCGCCGCCAAACGGAGATCCTGCATCATGCATCACGGCGACATCTCATCGAGCAAGGACGCTGTCGGCGTCGCGGTCGTGAACTACAAGATGCCCCGGCTGCATACGAAAGCCGAGGTGCTCGCCAATGCGCAAAAAATCGCCGATATGATCACCGGCATGAAGATCGGTCTGCCCGGTCTCGATCTCGTGGTGTTCCCGGAATATTCGACCCAGGGCATCATGTATGACGAGAAGGAGATGTATGAGACGGCATCGCAGGTGCCCGGCGAGGAGACCGAGATCTTCGCCGAGGCCTGCCGCAAGGCAAAAGTCTGGGGCGTTTTCTCGCTGACCGGCGAGCGGCACGAGCAGCATCCGCACAAGGCGCCCTACAACACGCTGATCCTGATGAACGACAAGGGCGAGATCGTTCAGAAATATCGCAAGATCATGCCCTGGGTGCCCATCGAGGGCTGGTATCCCGGCAATTGCACCTATGTCTCCGATGGCCCGAAGGGGCTGAAGGTGTCGCTGATCATCTGCGATGACGGCAACTATCCCGAGATCTGGCGCGATTGCGCCATGAAAGGCGCCGAACTCATCGTGCGCTGCCAGGGCTATATGTATCCCGCAAAGGACCAACAGGTGCTGATGGCGAAAGCGATGGCCTGGGCCAACAACACCTATGTGGCCGTTGCGAATGCGTCAGGATTCGATGGCGTCTATTCGTATTTCGGCCATTCCGCGATCATCGGCTTCGACGGCCGCACGCTCGGCGAATGCGGCGAGGAGGATTACGGCATTCAATATGCGGCGCTGTCGAAATCGCTCATCCGCGATGCCCGCCGCAACGGGCAATCGGAGAACCACCTCTTCAAGCTGCTGCATCGCGGCTATACTGGGACGATCAATTCCGGCGAGAGCAACAAGGGCGTCGCGGCATGCCCGTTCGATTTTTATGCCACCTGGGTCAATAATCCCGACCAGGCCCGCGAGAACGTCGAAGCGATCACGCGGCGGACCGTGGGAGTGGAGGAATGCCCGATCGAGGGATTGCCGCATGAGGGGATGTTGAACGATCGGTGATCAGAGCGTCAAATTCCTCCCTCATCCTGAGGAGCGCGCTGTTGCGCGCGTCTCGACGGATGGCCGCAAACTCGGAGCCAGGCGACCTCATGGTTCGAGACGGCGCCGTAGAGGCGCCTCCTCACCATGAGGGCTGTGTGTGACGCAATGACGATTACAATGCCGTCTTGAATGGCTGCACGTCGATCCCCGCGGCCTGCAATCCCGCACGCACCTGACGACCGATCTCGACTGCACCATAGGTGTCGCCATGGATGCACACCGTGTCCATCTTCATCTTGATCACCTTGCCGGTGATCGAAATGACCTCGCCGGTCTGTGCCATCTTCACCACGCGATCGGCAATCATTTTCGGGTCGTGCAGTACCGCGCCTTCCTTCTTGCGCGAGACGAGATTGCCGCTGTCTTCATAAGCGCGATCGGCAAACACTTCATGCGCCAGCGGTAAGCCCGCGGCTTCGCCGGCGGTGACGAGTTTTGAATTCGCCAGCACCACGAAAGTGAGATTGCGATCAACGGCCTTGATGCCGGCCGCAATTGCACGCGCGGTCATGTCGTCCTCGCAGGCGACGTTGGAGATCGCCCCATGCGCCTTCACATGGGTGACCTTGTAACCTTCCATCGCGGCGATGCCTTGGAGTGCGCCGATCTGATAGGCGATCAGGTTCTCGATCTCGAGCGCGGTGAGGCCGACGATGGGGCGGCGGCCGAAACCGTGCAGATCACGATAGCCGGGATGCGCGCCGATCTTCACGCCGCGCGCCTTGGCGAGTTGGACGGTCTTGCGCATCACATCGGCGTCGCCGGCGTGATAGCCGCAGGCGATGTTCACCGACGTCGCGAGATCGATCATCGCGGCGTCGTTTCCCATCTCCCACATACCGAAGCTTTCGCCGAGGTCGCAGTTCAGGTCGATGCTCATGTGATGTCTCCGTTATTTGTCAGCTGTCGGCGACTGCGGCTTGCCATGTCGCGTCATTGATGGCGTCGATGGCCGTGCCGGCGACATTGGCCTGCAACAGCGCCTTGATGTCGAGCATGAGAATGTTGGAATCGTGAACGCGACCGGGCAGGCCCTGTAGCAGTTCTGCGTAAGCGCGATAAGCAGCCTGCGCCTCGGCCATGGTTACGGCTTTGAAGCGGAACGGCATGCCGGGCTGCGTCTGGCCGAAACGGCCGAGATCGGCAGAGATCACGGTCGCGATTTTTGGATAGCCGCCCGATGTGCCGCGATCAGGCATCAGCACGATGGGCTGACCATTGCCCGGCACCTGGATCGAACCATTGACGGTGCCGTCGGAGACGATGTTGTGGCCATGCAGATGTTTGATGACCGGTCCTTCGAGCCGATATCCCATCCGATCGCTGGTCGCGGAAATCTTCCAGTCGCTGTTCAGGAGCAGATACTTGCCATCGGCGAATTCGTCATCTTGCGGGCCCATGACGATGCGGATCGGGCCTTCAGCCGCAGGCGGCAGCTCGATGCGCTTTTCGGTTGTCGCGCTTGCAGTGGCGACGAGCAATTCATCGCCGGCCTGCAGCGGGCGCGGATAGGGGCTGCCGAGTCCGGCGCGTGCATTCACTGCAAGGCTGCCGAACATGGGCTCGCCGCGCACACCGCCCTCGATGGCGAGATAGCCGAAGGTGCCGGAGCGGGCGACGCCGATATTGAGGCTTTCACCATCGGCCAGCGTCACCGTCGTGTTGATGGCGACAGGCGTGCCCGCGACATTGGCCGGGCGCAGCGCGCCGGTCAGCGCAACGCGGACGGCACCGCCTTTGGCGGTGAAGACAGAATTGAGTGGGCCAAGCTCCAGCGTGGCAGCAAACAGGGGATTGCCGAGCAACGCATTGGCCGCCGCCATCGCGAGACGATCGACAGCACCGGATGGCACCAGCCCATAACGCTGTGCGCCAAAACGGCCAATATCCTGCACCGATGTGCCGGGGCTTACGGAGGTGACAACGAGCTTGCTCATGACGTGATCAACTCGGCAACGAATTCTCCAGCCTCGGCTGCGCGGTCCTGCTCGGCGAAAGCCTTCTCGTCGATCGCTGCAAAGGTGATGGCATCACCGGGTTCGAGCAGAAAGATCGGATCGCGACCGAGTTGATAGGTGCGCACCGGTGTCCGGCCGAGCAGGTGCCAGCCGCTGGGGCCGGCGAGGCATTGCACGCCGGTCTGGATGCCGCCGATCGAAATCGTGCCGGCTGGCGTCAGCAGCCGCGGATTTTGCCGACGCCCCATCTGCATGTCGCTGGGCAGGCCGCTGAGATAGGACCAGCCCGGCGTGAAGCCGATCATGGCGACCTTGTAATCGCCGGCGACATGTCGCGAGACGACTTCGTCGGGCGTGATGGCGAGCGCCTTGGCGACGTCTTCGAGATCGATTCCGTTCTCGCCGCCGTAAGCCACCGGAATGCGCCATCGCCGGGCGGCTTTGGCGTCCGGTAACGGCTTGAGTGCAAGCTCGGTCAGCTTCTCGCCAAGCGCATCAAAATCGATCTGCAGCGGATCGTAATGCACGAGCAGCGAGCGATAGGTCGGCACGGTCTCGGTGACCGCCGCCAATTGTTCGGCCGCGACAAGCTTGTCCAGCGCAAGCACGCGGCGATTGGCGTGGTCATCGATGGTGCGGCTGAATTCGACCGTGATAGCGGCATCGCCGGAAGGCAGGATGCGGGGCGGGGAGAGAGCTGCGGCCATGGCGTCTCACGTCTGTCACTTGAGGACCCTGCATAACGCGTTTTGCCGGCGAGTGGAATTCGCGATGTCGAAATAGCTGCACATCTTCAATAAATTAAAACGCATAAGCGCGATAAGCTGCGGTGATCGCAATGCATTCCGCGCTGCGGGGATTGGCGCCGCATGGCGCCTCTTGACGTCGTGGCATTCCACCGCAAGATGCGCGGCCTGAACATCCTCTGACGGAAAGCTCCGCGCATGTCCCTGTCTCCCGAAGTCGTTGCCACCCTGTCCAAGATCTCCACCGCCACCATCACCACGGTGCTGCTGAAGAAAGGACTGCGGAACGTCTGGATGCGGGGCGCCAAGCCGTTGCGCCCGGGCATGCCGCGCCTCGTCGGTCCGGCCTTCACGCTGCGTTTCGTGCCGGCGCGTGAAGACCTCGCCACGCCGGAATCCTGGTCGTCGCCGATCTCGACCCGTACCGCTATCGAAGCCATGCCCGAAGGCTGCATCGCCGTGGTCGATGCCATGGGCATCACCGATGCCGGGATTTTTGGCGACATCCTCTGCGCCCGCATGCAGAAGCGCGGCGTGTCCGCTCTTGTTTCCGATGGCGTCGTCCGTGACATCGAAGGCGTGCTCGGCACCAATCTTCCCGTGTGGTGCGATGGCTTTGCGGCGCCGGCCTCGGTGACGGGGCTCACTTTCGTCGGCTGGGGCGAACCGATCGGTTGCGGCGGCGTTGCCGTTTTCCCGGATGACATCATCGTCGCCGATCAGGATGGTGCCGTCGTCATCCCGAAGGCGTTCCTTGAGCACGTTCTCGCCGAAGGCGAAGAGCAGGAGCGCATGGAAGCCTGGATCGTCAACGAGGTGAATAACGGTGCCGCGCTGCCGGGTCTCTATCCCATGAATGCCGAGACCAAGGCGCGCTACGCCGCGTCGAAGAAGTAACAAGACGAAAGCGAGACCTTGCCATGAAGCTGTTTCCTGCAGGTTCGCGTCCGACCAAACGGGCGCCCGAAGAGTATTTCACCGGCACGGTTTGGCAGGACCCAGTCATCGTCGCCGAAGCGCCGGCGCGGCTGGTGACCTTTCGCGTGAGCTTCGAGCCTGGCGCGCGCACGGCCTGGCACACGCATCCATTCGGCCAGACGCTCTATGTGCTGTCGGGCGCCGGTCGCTTCCAGACGGAGGGGCAGGCGATCGTCGAGATCAAGCCGGGCGATACCGTGTGGATTCCGCCGGGCGAAAAGCACTGGCACGGTGCTGCGCCGGAGACCGGTATGGTCCATATCGCCATGCAGGAAGCGCTTGATGGCAAGACGGCTGATTGGATGGAGAAAGTGACCGACGAGCAGTATGGTAAGGCCGTCGGTTAGTCTCGATTGTAGGGTGGGCTAAGCGTAGCGTGCCCACCTCCAAGTGCTGAGTCGACGATGGTGGGCACGCTGCGCTTTGCCCACCCTTCAGCGACTTAGTTCACCCGCGTCCAGGTCTGGCCGCCGCAGAACATGCCGCCGAAGGCGCAGCCCTGAACACGCAGTGAGTCATTGCCCTTGAGCGCGATGGTCGAGTCATAGGTGCTGCCGCTCTTCGGGTCGTAGATCTTGCCGGCCCATTTGTTGTCGCCCGGCTTCATGTTGATCAAGATCTTTTCGCCATTGGCCTCGGTCTTCTTGTCCATGGCGTAGCCGCAGATATCGTTTCCGCAGTTTTCGATGCGGATCTTGCCTTCATTCTTTTCGGTCACCCAGATGCCGAGCGGCGAAGCGGCTGCGGCCGGTGTCGGCACCGGCTTGACCGCAGGATCGGCAGCAGGCGTGTTGGCAGCCACCGTCGATTGCGCTGGCTTGGTGTCCGCGGCGGGCGGCGTGGCATTTGCAGCAGTGTTCGGAGCTGGACTGGCGGCAGGCGCGTTTGCCGTGGTTGACGGAGCGGCAGGAGCGCTTGCCGTCGGCGCGGTCGCCGGAGCGGGTTGCGTGGGCTGAGCGGTTGCGGATGGCTGGGAGGGGCGCACGCGCTCTTCGCGTGGACTTGGTGCTGGCGCGCTCTCGCGATTGTCACGGTCGCGGCGGACACGCTTGGTGTTGTATTCGAATACGCCGGGGATCGAGACCGATACGCAGTCTGCGGAGCTGCAGTCCTTCGGGGCGTCGATGGTGACGGTCTGGCCACCGATATCGAACGAATAGGTGTCGCTGGCATGGGCGGCGGTCGTGGCCAGCAGGATGGCGGCAATGGCGGCGAAGCGCGTCATGATGGTCCCCTGAACATTTGCGCATTCGGCTCCCATTCATGGACCCGTCTCGCCTCCCGAGCGGGTCTCACCGGAACCGTTGTGCTTCTTCGTCGTGGGGAGCAAACGGCGGGTTCATGCCGCCGTTCCGAAAAGTTCAGCCCTTGTCAGTTGTCGACGACAGCCTGGGCTTCCGGCTGGCGGCTGAGCGTCATTTGGCGCTTCAGGCTCTGAAAGCGTTCGCGTGACGCAGTTTCGCGCGCGTTGATGAAGGCGACGACTTCGTGCTGCGGCATCGGCCCTGATGTCAGCGGGCGGGAATGGCTTCCGATGGTCTCATCGACAAAATACTGGCCATCCTCGTCGCGCCGGGCTGTCCAGCGGAAGCGGATGGCGTCAAGCGGGCCAGGTCCGAGGCGGGTATAGCCATCGACCTCGGCGGGCGCGATCGCAACCAGCTGTGGCGCCGCGTCGATTTCCGCCTCAGGTGCCGTCGTCGGCGCCTCGATTTCGGCGATGACCGTTTCCTGCTCGACGGTCACCGTGACGCGTTCGGCGACAACGGTCACGGTCTCATGCTCGTGATTGCCGGTCGGTTCAGCGTCAGCAATCCGAGACAGCGAGGACTCCTTGCTGTCGAGTATGCTGGCGATAGCGGCAAGGGCGTGATCGGTCGGATCGTTCTGGGTCAAGGTGAGGCTCCCGGCACATCCAAAAGGCAAGTCTTAAGGCAGATCTGAGTGTTACTGGCCGGCAACTCGCCGGTGCATATGACACTTTCACAACGCCTGTGGCACTTTTGGGGCGGTCCGGCGACCATTTTCATGAGCGCCGGACCGGAGGGGCGTCAGTTCAGGACGTCCGCATTCACCACATTGGCGCGGATCGGCTCACCGTCCAGCGCGCTCAGCATGTTGCGGGCAGTCTGCAGGCCCATACGGTCGAGGGCTTCGCGGGTGACGCCGGCGACGTGGGGGGCAATGATAACATTGGGGAGTTCGAACAGCGCGTGGCCGAGCGGCGGCGGTTCGGCTTCGAACACATCAAGGCCGGCGCCGGCCAGCTTGCCCGAGGTCAGGGCGTCATAAAGCGCTGCTTCCACCACGATGCCGCCGCGGGCCGTGTTGATGAGATAGGCCGTCGGCTTCATCTTGCCGATGCGTGCGGCGTCGAACAGGCCGGTGGTCTCCGGCGTCTTCGGGCAGTGCAGAGTGACGAAATCAGCCTGCGCCACCGCGGCATCGAGGTCCTTCACCGGCTCATAGCCTGCAGCCTTGATGGCGTCAGCGGAGACATAGGGATCGTAAACCCGCACGTTCATTTCCATCGCCTGGCAGCGCGTCGCCGTGCGGCTGCCGATACGGCCGAAGCCGACGATGAGAACGGTCTTGCCGAACAGGTCGAAGGGCAGCGCCGTGAAGCGCGTGGCCCAGTTGCCGTCCTTGACCATGGCGTGCAGCTCGGCCGCACGTTTTGCAAGCGTCAGCATCATGAACAAGGCCTGCTCGGCGACGGAGGGCGAATTGGCCGTGCCGGCAATCATCAGCGGCACTTTGCGCGTGCTCAGCGCCGGCACATCCACGGCGTCATAACCAACGCCGATACGCGCAACGACTTGTAGCTCCTTGCTGGCTTCCAGCTCAGGTGCGCCGAACCGAGTGGCACCGAGCGCGGCGCCATGTACCGGCGCGTTGTCCTCGATCAGCTTGAGGAAATCGGGCGCGGAAATCAGATTGCTGAAGTTGATGATCTCGATGTCCCCGCGCTCGGCGAACAATGCACGACCTTGCGACGACAGGGACTCGGTGATCAGAAGTTTCTTCTTGTTGGTCGCCATTTCCACCCCTTGAAAGATTCTATCCGTGATGCGCCGACGTGTCTCGCCGGGCCATATTGATCTAACAGGCTTGGTGCGATGAGGTCCACATCGGCTGTCGCAGGCGCCGCATGACGCCACGGGTGGACTTGGCCGAAGCGAAGCATATTCTGATCACCTGCAGATTCCGACCTGCGGATTTGTTGCGCCGCAAAAGCGGCAATGGAGATGCCGATGATCCGATCGTCCCGACTGCGTTCTGTACTGTGTGTCGCCGTTGTGCTGTCGCTGCCATACGCGGGCGCGGTTCATGCTCAGGGTCTGGTGCAAGGCATGCAGCAGGGCGCTCGTGACGGCAATCGCGCGGCTGGACCGATCGGCGGCGTTCTGGGCGGCGCGATTGGCGGCGTTGTCGGGGCCGTTGGCGGTGTGCTCGGCGTGCCCTCGAACAACAATAGCGTACGCGGCCCGGTCTCCGGCGCTCAGTCCAATGCCAAGCAGAGCAAGGCGAAGAAAGGCAAGAAGGGGGCCGAGCAGACACCGGAGCTGACCGCCGAGCAGATTGTCGCCAACAGCGATGCGAACATCACGAGGATCAAGACGTCGCTCAATTTGACGCCGGAGCAGGAGAAGAGTTGGACCGGCTTCAGCGACGCCATGCATACGCTCGGCAACAACGGCGCCGAACGGCTGAAACTCCGCGTTGCACGGGCCCAGCGCGATCCGCCGGACGACATCATCGAGCAGATGCGCAATGAGGCTCAGTTCCTGAATGACCGCGCGGGCGATCAGCGTGCTGTGGCCGACGCCGCGGAGCCGCTCTATGCGGTGCTCGATGACAAGCAGAAGGCGCTGTTTATCCAGGAAATGGTGAAGCTGAGCCGCGAACGCGGCCTCGACTGAACTGTCGCACGCCGGAACCTCTTACTTTCGCATACGTTTTCTCTCGAACGGAGAAGACGATCATGGCTGAGAAGTTCGATCCCGCACCACACGACAAATACGCCGAGGGCGTCAAAGAAGCGGCGAAGGCAGATCGCAAGACGAGCGAAGACCTGAAGGCTGGTTTGGACGGTACATTTCCAGCATCAGATCCCGTCAGCGCCGCGCAGCCCGACAAATCCAAACACGATGCGGATCAGGATGCATCGCTCTGGGACAAGATTACTGGAGTGTTCAAATCCTGATCGACGCGCCGAATGCTACAAGCTCGTGAATTACGAGCGCATTGGCTGATCGTGACCTGCAACCCTGCCATTGGGCTGGTGGGGTTTCTCGCATCTGCGAACGTGCTAGCTTGGGTCGAAAGCTTTCTTCCCAGTTCGTCTCAGGTTCCAGATACAAGTCTATGAAATACATTGTTCTTGGCGCTGCAGTGGTTGCCGGAATCGCTGGCGCTTCGCCTGCGTCTGCTAGGTCGTCGCGGACTGAGCAGATGTTGAAACTTGATCCGATGACCCGGGTCGAGCAACGTTGTGACGCACGCGCAATGGGCATTGTCGGCCGCGAACACAAGGGATATCGCCCTGACGAGTTCGTTGCATACGCGTTTGCCGACCCCGTGATCCGCGGCACCCACATCAAGGCTCCGGGCGGCGCAATCCGCTCCGGCGGAAAATGGTACAAGCTGGCTTATGTCTGCGAAACGTCGTCCGATGGTCTCGACGTCAAATCATTCAGCTATCAACTCGGTGCCGAAGTTCCGCGTAGCGAGTGGGATGCGCATTACCTCGTTCCGCGCTGACCTGACCTTACAGATTGGCGATCTGAGGCGTGCCGAAGAAGCGCTCCGACATCGTCTTTAGCAGATCGGTGCTCTGCGAACTCTCCAGATTGGACCGAGCGCAGAGCAGGGCCTTCAGCGGCGGCAGGGGCGGCAAGTAGTATTCTTGCGCCCAGACGAGCGGCTCGGGGATCATGCGCTTCGGGATCGCAGCGATTCCGATCCCGGCCTCCACTGCTGCCAGCTTCGCATGGTAATCGGGGCTATTGAACACGATCTTGTAGGCGAGACCATGCCGGGTCAGCGTACGGATCATCAAATCGTCGCCGGGCCATGTCAGCAGCGGAATTGGAGCGCCGGGGCTGAGCACAAAATCCCGGGCACGCACCCATACAAATTCCTCGTCCATCTCGTTGACGATAAGGTGCGAGATCTCGCCGGTCATCTCGGGGTTTTCGAAGATGTAGGCGATATCGATGTAACCGTCGATCAACCCCTTGGTGATGCCGACGGAATTGTCCGTATGGATGACGACATCGACAAGTTTTCCTGCGCGCTGCGCGCTGAGGAATTGCCGCACGAACAAGGTACTCAGTCCTAGTCGGATGGGTTGCGGCAGATGTGCCGCACCTCCAATGCGCAGCATCTGGTCATTGGCTTCGAGAATGCGCCGTGCCTGATGCAGCACCAGCTTGCCGAGCTGTGTCGCCGTTGTTCCCTGAGACGTCTTGGAGAAGAGCGCACCGCCAACCAGGCCTTGGATCCGCTTGATCTGGGAACTCACAGCCGGCTGACTCAATCCGAGGCGTTCGGCAGCCTTTGTCAGAGAACCGGTCTCCGAAATCGCCACGACAGTACGGACGATCTCGATCGGAATGTTAAGCGGCTGATATCGCTTGTGCATGCCACGCTCCCGGCTTTGGAACTGGTGACGGTATAAAAATCTACAGTTGCGTGTGCGTGGATCGCAATCAAATTCAGTGGCCCGATGCCACACGTGCACGAAAAACAGCACCCCTGCGTCGTGTAGCCGCTGGATTTTCAACCTGAAGTGAGGTACCTCCATACATCTCGATTCCTTGGTCGAGCAAGGTCATTATTCATCAATTTAAAGTTGTCATTCCGGAGCTCGCGGACAAGCCAAATGTGGCGCCGAGAGCGAAAGCCCTAGCCGGTTTCGGAGATCAGATATGCCTTCCAGACGCAGAGCGTATCTTAACGACAACATCAGGACCGAGCACTTGAAGTGCTCGAGTTGTCGCACTCAGTCGTTTCTGATGAAGATCGAATCGGATGGCAGCGGGGGCGAGGTCAGAACCTTTGTTTGCCCCCATTGCCAAGCACGCCGCCTTCTCAGGCTGACGCCGCCACGGCAGGCGCTCAGCCTTGTGTTTGCGGCAGAAGAGGCCCGTTGCTGAGCAACTGCGCGTCTCGGCAGCAGGCGCTGCTCCGATCAACACTTGAAGGTTTGTTAACCGCGACTCACTGACGCTCGTATTGGAGCAACTTGAAGAGCGGGAGGCCTGATTGGCCAAATACGAAACGACGTCTTATGCGCAGATGCGTCGCTGCCGGATGGCGCATCTTTACGGTGAGATGGTTGATGAGCGTTTCAGTGAAGCGACCGATGGCGCCTATATCGGCGGCTATGTGCATGCGGTGCGTCCCGACCTGACCTGCTGGCCGCTGCGCTGGACCATAACCGTTGAGGCATTTCCGGTGGCGACAAAGCAAATGGCGCTTGCCGGCTGAGCATGTCGCGCATTGGCGGTCGCGATATCACTGCCGTCAGTATTTGCCGAATGGCGGACCGCTGAAGTGATAGTTCAGACCGCCACGGACCGTGCTCGTCTTCAGATCGACGTCCTGCGCGATCAGTCCGTTGGTTGCGCCAGCGCCTGAAACGATCGGCGTTGCCACAGACTGCTTGCCGAAATCCGCATAGAGATATTCGACCTTGGCGCTCCAGTTCTTGGTGAAGGCGTGTTCGATGCCTGCGCCCGCGACCCAGCCGACTCTGGTTTTGCTGAAGCCGGCCGCGGCGCTCTGTCCGGCCGTGTCTGCATAGGATGAAGCGAAGTTGAGGTCGGTGAGGGCGAGGCCGCCCGTCAGATAAAGCAGCGTTCGATCGACCGTATAGCCAGCGCGGGGGCGCAGCGTGGCCATCCAGTCGCTCCCGATCGAGCTCGTCGTTGTGAATGCGCCGTTGCCCGCCGGAAAGGCAGCGGTCACGCTGCGGCTCTGGCGTAGGCCGGTATAGCCGGCATCGGCCTCGATGCCGAACAGCCAGCGATCAACCTGATGATTGTAGCCGATCTGACCACCGCCGCTGAAACCGGTCGGATTGAGCTGTGGTGATGTTGCGGCAAAGGTCTGCTGGTTGGCGATCGGGGCTGTGCCATTGACGAAGGCGTTGCCGACATCGCTCGTGCCCCAGGCTCCGCCGATATGTCCGCCAGCGTACCATCCACCCCAGTTATACGCGGGGTCGGTCACGGCAGGCGCCTTGGCGACGATACGCGACGGCAGATCGGCCGCCATGGCAGGCGCCACGCCGGACATCGCGATCAACAATGCCAATCCATACTGTCGCATCGAGAACCTTCGGCCGCCCAGAATCCGGCGGTCGGGAAAACTCTAGCGAATCTCAGCGAGGGTGGCTGTCACCAGCCGGCAACAGCAACGGAACAATACCTGAGTGTGGTTTACGGGTTGGCCTGCCGGCACGGGGCAGTGGCCAGTCGCGACCGTCATCATTGCGGTCGCAAGCTCGGGCGGCAATCTCGTCTCGCCGGAGCGGGCATCGTTTGGCGCGAGGCTGATAGCAGCGGATGCCGAAACGGGGCATCGGTCGCGCCAATCAAAAATCAGAAGCGAGCGCGAAAGCCGTCGTAAGCGTGAGCCACAAGGATGCTAGCGCTGAGTACGCCGAACAGTGCGGTGACAGTGTCGATCATGGTCGTGGTCCTTCTCCCCCGCGCTGACCAAACGTTACGCGAGGCCGCACAGTCAAAGATATTCATGCTGCAGTTTTGATTCAGTCGCGCGGTGATGCGCCGGTGCAACATCCACGCGCGCTAAACCGTGGCACCATCTTGCAGATTCCTGGGCAGGCGCGTGGCACAAGCTTTTCGCAGCCCGGCAAGACACATGAGGGGGAGCTGCAGGGCCAACGGCTTTGATAGTTCTTCGAGGAGCCGGCACTGGCTCGGCGCGTATGGCGTGCCGCGACAGCTGCAGGTGGGGATATAAGGCGCGGGGATATTCAGTGGCTGATACGTTCGGAAGTGAGATCAATGTCGGGCCGCCGCCGGTGACGTTGCGCAAGCGACGGTCGTTCGGGATGGTCGGAATCCTGGCGCTGCTGCTTCTCGTCGGCGCCGCGGGCGGGTTGCTCTGGCTCAATCTGGATACCGTCACCGACATGCTGCATGGCGTGGCTAGCCCGGCCTCCAGCAGCGCCGCGAATTCGGACGTCTTGGCCAGCGCCCCTGAACCAACGGTCAGCGCGGCCGACTTTGCGGCTTTTCAGCAGCAGACCGGCACGTCGATCCAGACCGCGACCGACCTCCTGGATAGCCAGCGCGCCGAACTGAAGCGGCTCTCCGACCAGATCCAGGGCCTGACCATGCAGGTCACCAGCCTGACCAACCGAATCGAGCAGATGCAGCAGGGGCGGGCGGCGCCGGCCCCGACTGCCGCAACCGGCGTGCCTGCCGCACCTGTCGCTGCGGCGCCCGCGCCTGTCGTCGCAGCCCAGCGTCCAGCGCCCACCGCACCGCGCAAGCGCGCACCGGCCGATCGGCCGGCGGGTGCAATCTCAGTCGGCGGCGCGCCGCTGGCGACCGCACCGGCCCGCTGAACGGGGATCAGGTGAGGTTCTGGCGCCGTTCGAGTTCGGCCTGTGTCGGCTGTGCGAATTCGAACGAGCCGGTGACCACGTCGCCTGCCGGCTCGTAGCGGTTCACGACGACGCCTGTGCCGCTGGTCCGTGAGGACAGAAGTTTTAGCGCGGCCGGCATCGATGTGTCCCCGAACAGTCGCTTGCCGCGGCCAAGCACCACCGGGAAGATCGAGACATTGATCTCATCGACCAGGCCGTGTTCGAACAGCGCTTTGAGGAACTCGGTCGATCCCTGCGTAAGCAGGTTCGGCCCATCCTCGCGCTTCAGCTCGCGCACCGCTGCGACCGCGTCGGCGCCCAGGATATGGCTGTTCTGCCAGGTCGGTTTGAAGCCGGAGTTTCGCGTTGCGACGTATTTGTTGATGCGGTCGAACAACGGCCCGATGGGATCGTCCGGCGGCGCATAAGGCCAATGTGCCGCGAAGATGTCGTAGGTCTTGCGGCCGAGCAGTAGGTCGAACGGCGCGCTGAACATCTCGCCCACCGCAGCCCCCATGGCTTCATCGAAATAGGACGTTGCCCAGCCGCCGAATTTGAAGTTGCCGATCGGATCTTCCTCCGGTCCGCCGGGCGCCTGCATGATGCCGTCGAGGCTGACGAATGCACCGACGATAAGCTTTCTCATATTGTGCTCTCCAAAATTTCCGCTGTCGTCCCTGTTCAAGACGTCCGAGATGTCGGCATCCCGACCGATAGGCACGAAAAACTTGGCAGGAATAGACGCCATGGCCACGTGGACGGCCGATCAGCTTGGTGCAGCCCGCATTTCGCTTTCCCTCGGGCCCCCCCTTTGCTAAGCGCTGTGCCAACGGAAGGGTGGCCGAGTGGTTTAAGGCAGCGGTCTTGAAAACCGCCGTGCCTGCAAGGGTACCGTGGGTTCGAATCCCACCCCTTCCGCCATTTCACCCCTAATGCTCTGAATCTGCTCGATAAAATATTGGCTCTCACCGGTCGGATCGTGATATTGGCTATCTGCCAGCATCGACGAGCAGAATATGGATCGTAACGACAAACTCTATGGCCTATGGCGCGAGCAGGGTGGGGCCTGCTTTTATTGCGACGGCCCGACTTTCGTTCTCGATCGCGAGACCAAGGATTCCGCGCGGCGCCGGCTTCGGATCGAGGTGGGCGTTGCGGGGGCTGGCAAACACCTCAATCAGCACGTGGCCACGATCGACAGCGCAACAAAGGCCATGGCGTGCAAATTCTGCAACTGCAGCCGTGAAGGCAAAAGTCCCGTGGCGCATCGCAGAGCCATCCAGGCGATCGTTGCAACCGACCGGCATCCCGTCAATCGCCTGATCGAAGCCTATGCAGACGGACGGCTGTCATGGCGGTTGATCGCTTGCAATTGACGCAAGCGCGTCGTGCGTCTTGCGCCAATATTGCCAGGGCGGTGGATCGGGGAATGTGGCTTTGAGAAAGTCGAGAAAGACCCGGACGCGATTACTCACCAATCGCCGGCTTTGATACACGGCATAGATCGGATGCTCTTCGGGACACTGATGCTCCGGAAACAGCTCGATCAATCGGCCTTGGGCGAGATCGTCAGCGATTTGCGTCTCGATCAGGCGCACGATGCCGAGACCCGCGCGCGCGAACTGGATAAGGACCGACGCCTGGTTCGAGCGAATCCGGCTTTTCACGGAGAGCGGCGCCGACTGTCCGTCTTCGCCGCGCACGGTCCAGATGCTGGCAGCAATCGATGAATGGAAATTGAGGCAGGCGTGGTGTGTCAGTTCGCTGGGATGCGACGGGGCGCCGTGTTCCGCCACATAGCTCGGCGATGCACAGATGATCCAGCGGGTACTGGTGAAGCGCGTTGCCACCAGCGAGGAGTCGCTGAGATGTCCGACATGGATCGTGACATCCGTGCCTTCGTCGAGCAGCGGGCCGGGATCGATGCGCAATTGCAGCTCGACCTGTAATTCGGGATGCGCGCGGCAGAAATCGGGTAGCTTCTCGGCCAGCACCGTTTGCCCGAAAATCGGCATCGAGCGGATGCGCAGCGTTTCGCGGCCCAGCATGCCGGTGAAAACGGTGGCATCGGCCGCCTCAACGGCCTCGATGGCGGCGAGGGCGGCCTGATAGAAGACTTCACCTTCCGGCGTCATCACGATGTTGCGGTGCGCGCGGCGAAACAGCAGCGCGCCCACCCGCTCTTCCAGGCGGCTGACGAGCTTGCTCACCGCGGACGGCGTGATCGCGAGATTGCGGGCCGCGGCGGAGAAGCTACCGTCTTCCGCAGCCCGGACGAAAACCAGCATCTCGGTGTAGCGGTTCACGTTTTTCTCTTGTGACCAAAATTCACATCAGGTTTGAACGATAGAGTATGGAAAGCCTTCGGGCAAATCTCTAGCCTTCGATTCAAGCGAGCGCGGCGCATGCCGCCACACGAAAAACGAACGGGAGATGTCCGTTGGCCACCAAGGAGAGCACCGCGTCTGCGGTGAATGGCGCATCGCGCCAGTTTGACGCGATCATCATCGGCGCCGGGTTTTCCGGCCTCTACCAGCTGCACAAGTTGCGTGACGACCTCGGTCTCAACGCCGTCATTCTCGAAAAGGCCGATGGTGTCGGGGGGACCTGGTACTGGAACCGCTACCCGGGCGCACGGTGCGACTCCGAGAGCTACTACTACTGCTACTCCTTCAACAAGGAGATCGAGCAGGAGTGGAGCTGGAGCGAGCGCTATCCCGAGCACCCCGAAATCAGGAAGTATCTGAATTTCGTGGCCGACAAACTCGACCTGAAGCGCGACATCCGGTTGAACACCGAAGTGACATCGGCCGCATTCGACGATGCCGCCAATAGCTGGACGGTGCGCACGAAGGACGGTCAGGTCCTGTCGGCGCCGTTTTTGATCACGGCCGTGGGCTGCCTCTCGACGGCGAATGTTCCTCAGATGAAGGGGCTCGAGAGTTTTGCGGGTCAGTGGTACCACACCGGTCTGTGGCCACATGACGGCGTCGATTTCACCGGCAAGCGCGTTGGCCAGATTGGCACGGGATCGACCGGCATCCAGGCTGCACCAGTGATCGCGGAGCAATCCAAGCACCTCACGGTGTTCCAACGCACAGCCAATTACAGCATCCCGGCGCGCAATGGTCCGGTGAGCGCGGAAGATGTCAAGCACACCCGCGAGACCTATGACGACATCTGGAAACTCGCGCGTGCCGGCACCAACGGCCATCCTTTCTCCATCTCGACGCAGTCCGCCTTGTCGGTCTCCGAGGCTGATCGTACGGGGATTTATGAGAAGGCTTGGGAGCGTGGTGGACTGCGTTTCCGTGCATCCTTCTCGGACATTCTGCAGAACGCCGATGCCAATCTGACCGCGTCCGACTTCCTGCGGGACAAGATCAAGACCGTCGTGAAGAACCCGGATGTGGCGGAGATGCTGACGCCGCGCGATCACGGCTTTGCCACCAAGCGCCCGCCCATCGACAGCGGCTATTTCGAGACCTTCAACCGCGACAATGTCCTGCTGGTGGATATCAAGGCGGAGCCGATCGTCGAAGTGACACCGAAGGGCATCCGCACCACGAAGCAAAAATACGAGCTCGACATCATCGTCTTCGCCACCGGCTTCGACGCACTGACGGGGCCGCTGGTCAACCTCAATATCAGCGGCAGCCATGGCGCGACGTTGAAGGATGAATGGTCCGCCGGACCACGGACCTATCTCGGTCTGCAATCGCCGAAATTCCCGAACTTGTTCACCATCACCGGACCGGGCAGTCCGTCCGTGTTGTGCAACATGCCTATCGCCATCGAACAGCACGTGGACTGGATCACCGATTGCATTCGCGAGATGCGCGCCAAAGGATTGAAGCGCATCGAGGCTGATACCGACAGCGCCGAGAAGTGGGTCGCGCATGTCAACGAGGCTGCGGACGCAACACTGCTGCCGATGGCCAGTTCGTCCTGGTATCTCGGCGCCAATGTGCCCGGCAAGCCGCGCGTCTTCATGCCCTATGCGGGTGGTTTCGCGCGCTATACGGCGATCTGCAACGATATTGCGGCGAGCGGCTATCGCGGTTTTGCGCTGAGCTGACGCCAGCGCCTGCGACTCTATTGTTGCGGATTTGCGAGAGACTTTTGCAGAGTCCGTTGGACAGAGCGCTGTTCCTGCTGCACGATCTCGGACAGCGGGTTGATTGGAGGAACACAGGCAGAAAGGAGCGATCTGCAGACGACGCTGATTTGCACATAATAAATTCGTATCGGCAAAGCCGGACATAAAATCAGGGAGGGTTCAATGACGACAACGACCAAGGGCATTTCACGCCGACGCGTCCTCAAGGGCGCAGGCGCTCTGGCGGGCATGGCCGCATTCAGCACGCCGCATATCGCTGGGGCGCAAGCCAAGGTGATCAAGATCGGCCTGCCGACAATCCTGTCCGGACGCGTGGCCATTCTCGGCACGTCCAGTCGATATGCCGTGCAACTCGCCTTCAACCAGATCAATGAGGCAGGCGGTATCAACGGTCGCAAGTTCGAGGTGGTCGATCGCGACTCCAAGGGACGCCCCGACGAAGCTGCCAAGGTCACGCGCGACCTCATCAACAATGACGGTTGCGACATCATCATCGACGGCGAAGCATCGTCGGGTAGCTTCGCGGTCCATGAAGTGGTGCGCGATCTCGGGATCCTCTGCATCCACACTTGCAGCGAAACGTCGTCGCTGACGGCCGATCCAAAGCAGTTCGGCAAGAACGTGTTCCGCTCGGCGCGGCAGGGCATCCACGATGCCGTCGCCGGCGGCAGCTATGCGGCGAAGATCGCCAAGGAGAAGGGGCTCAAGAAGTGGGCGACCTGTTCGCCCGACTACGCTTATGGCCGCGACAACACCGCCGAGTTCCTGCAATATTTCAAACTATTCGAGCCGTCGATCGAAGTGGTCGATCAGCTGTGGCCGAAACTGTTCGCGCCCGATTACACCGAAAGCATCACAAAACTGATGCAGATCAAGCCGCAGGCTGTCTATTCCGCCTTGTGGGGCGGCGATGTCGTGGCCTTTATCGAACAGTCCAACCTCTATCGCCTGTTCGCGAACACCGCTTACTTCTCGGCAGGCGGTATCGGTGATCCTCCGGTTCTCGCCGCGATCAAGAACCTGCCGGCAGGCCTGAATACGGCCTATCGCTACAACAAGGCTTTCCCGGAGGCGCCGGAGAATGTTGCGTTCAACGATGCCTATGTGAAGGTCGCGTCGCAAGAGCCGACCAACTGGGCCTGGCAGAACTATGCCGCGTCGCAATTCATCATCGAGGCGGTGCGCCGGACCAATGGCAATACCGACAGCTCGGCACTGGCGAAGGAAATCGCCGGCATGACGGTAAAGCTGCCCTTCGGCGGCAGCGGCATCACCATGCGCGAGAGTGATCACACCATCATCAATTACCCCGTCGCATGGGGCAAGACCCTCAGCAAGTCGCCATGGGTCAACGATTATGTCGATACCGAGTGGTCGAAGATCCTCGAGATCGAGAAGCAGTGGAAGAAAGAGAAGGGTTTTGCCTGAGCTCGCTTCGGTCCGTCGTCACGCTGTGTGCGTGACGGCGCGGTCGGCCTGACGGCCGATCTGCCGAACCATCAACAGTCCGGTTCGCCGCCATCGGCGACCGGAGCAGGCGCGCTCAGATCGAAGGACCACCTCTGTGAATCTCGAAGCTCTTTTCTCCTGTCTGTCGTCGTCGGCCTGCGCCGTGACACAGGTCTCGACGGCGCTGATCATCGGCATGTTGCTGTTCATGGTGGCGTCCGGCTTATCGCTGATCTTCGGCGTGCTCGGCGTGATCAATTTCGCCCATGGCGCGTTCTACATGGCCGGCGCCTATATCGCCTACGCCACCTATATGGCCACATCGAGCTTCCTGCTCGCCTTCCTCGCGGGCGCCGCAGGCGTCGGCCTGATCGGCATCATCTTCGAGCGCTTCATCATCAGCAGGGTGTATGGCAAGGACATCCTGATGCAGCTGCTCGTCTGCTACGCCGTGATCCTGATTTTCGACGATCTGGTGAAAATCATCGCCGGTCCCGAATACAAGATGATGGGCATGCCGGAAGTCTTCGCATTGCCGCCGCTCGAACTGCTCGGCGGCTTCGTGCCGGCCTATTATGTCTTCATGATCGTCACCAGCCTCGCCATCGGCGCCATCCTCTGGCTCGCCATTGAGAAGACGCGGATCGGCAAGATCATCCGCGCTCTGGCGATCAATCCGCAGATGGTCGGCGCGCTCGGCATCAACACCACGCTGCTCTACGCCGCGGTGTTCGGCGTCGGCAGCGTGCTGGCCGGCATTGCCGGCGCGCTGGCCGCGCCAACGCGCACGCTGACGCCGGGCATGGGCCTGTCGATCCTGATCGAGAGCTTCATCGTCACCGTGATCGGCGGTATGGGCTCGATCGTGGGCGCGCTGATCGCAGCATTGCTCATCGGCTTCACGCGAGCGTTCGGCGCCATCGGATTTCCGCTGTTCGTGGACGGCATCATGTTCGGCATGATGGCCATCGTGCTGATCGTCAAACCCAGCGGCCTGCTCGGCCGGGCGGTGCCGCGATGATGCGCTCAGGCACCCTCCGCGATGTTGCCATCGCCGTCATAACCCTCATCGTCCTGGTGGCGATCCCGTTCATCTTCACAAAGCCGTCGCTGCGTGACTTCCTGATCTATGTGATGGCCTATGGCCTCTTGGCCATGTCGCTGAACCTGCTGGTGGGCCTCACCGGGCAGGTGTCGTTCGGCCATGCGGCCTATTTCGTTTCTGGCGCCTATATGTTCGGACTGTTGATGCAGACTGGCCGTATCTCGATCCCGCTGGCGATGCTTGTCACCGTTTTCGGCACGGCCGTGCTGGCACTCGCCATCGGTGCCATCTGCGTGCGGCTGAAGGAGATCTACTTCTCCTTCATCACGCTCGCCTTCCAGATGTTCATCCATTCGATCATCCTGACCTGGGTGAGCCTCACCGGCGGCGACCAGGGGCTGCGCGGCGGCATTCCGCGGCCGCCATTCCTCGGCATCGATCTCAGCAACAGCGTCGCGCTGTACATGTTCTGCGCGGTCGTGTTCGTCATTTGCATCCTGATCATGCGCCAGGTCTGGCAGTCGCCATTCGGCTATACGCTGCGCCTGATCCGCGACAATCCGAACCGCGCCAACTATCTCGGCGTGGATATCATCCGCATGAAGCTCGGCATCTTCGTCCTCGCTGGCTCCATGGCCAGCGTCGCCGGCATCCTGCTGTCGCTGTTCGTCTCGGGCGCCTATCCGGAATTCGGTTTCTGGACCACCTCGGGCGAAGCAATCTTCATGATCATGCTCGGCAGTTCGCAGCTCTTCATCGGACCGATCATCGGCGCCATCCTGCTGCGCCTGCTCGAGCATTTCGTCTCGATCTATACCGAGCATCACGGTCTGGTGCTGGGCCTCGTCATCCTGGCCATCGTGCTCGGGCTGCGGAAGGGCATTGCGGATTTCGTCGTCGATTTCTTCAACGAGCGCAAGGAAGCGAAGGCGTCAGTTGCTGTATCCGAGCAGAAGAAGTCTTTGAAAGAGAGGACGGCCTGATGCTCTCGGTCCAGAACCTCGACAAGAAATTCGGCGGCGTCCATGCTACGCGCGATGTCTCCATCGACTTCCCGGAAGGATCGCTGACCGCGATCATCGGACCGAACGGGGCAGGGAAGACCACCTTCTTCAACCTGATCTCGGGAGCTTTCCGGCCGAATTCCGGCAAGGTGATCTTCGACGGCCAGGACATCGTCGGCAAATCGAGCCTGGAAGTGGTGCGGCTGGGTATGATGCGGGCGTTTCAGGTCGCGGAGATCTTTCCGAGCCTGACGGTGAGCGAGGCGATCACCGCGGCGGTGATCTCGCATCAGCGCAAGTCATGGACCTTGCTCAGCCGGTTTCCGGTGCCTGAAGCCAAGGCGCAGACCGACGAGATCATCGAACTGCTCGGCCTCGGCGACAAGGCGCACACATTGTCGCGCAACCTGTCCCATGGCGACCAGAAGCTGCTCGATATCGGCCTCGCGTTGGCCATGCAGCCAAAGGTGCTGCTGCTCGACGAGCCGACCGCGGGCATGGGACCCGACGAGCGCTGGCGCATGATCGGCAAGGTGCACAATCTCTGGCAGGTGAAGAAGATGACCGTGCTCTTTATCGAGCATGACATGGATATCGTCTTCAAGATCGCGCAGAAGATCCACGTGCTGAAATACGGCGCCGTGCTGGCCACCGGCACGGCCGACGAGATCCGTCGCAACCGGGATGTCATCGACGCCTATCTCGGGACCGACCATCATCTGTCCGAAGCCGTGGGAGAGGCATGATGGCCGAGCCGTTTCTCCATGTCGAAGGCGCAGATGTCTATTATGGCGCCAGCCAGATCCTGTTCGGCGTCGATATCACCGTCGAGCAGGGCCAGACGATGGCGCTGCTCGGCCGCAACGGCGCCGGCAAGTCCACGACCTTCAAGATGATCGCCGGCCTCGCGCCGCCCCGCAGTGGCAAGGTCGCGCTGGCCGGGCAGGGGCTGGAGGGGCGCCCGTCCTATCGGATCGCGCGGGCTGGCATCGGCTATGTGCCGGAAAACCGGCAGGTGTTTCCGGAACACACGGTCGATGACAATCTCATCGTCGCCGCCAAGAAGGGGCCGCGCGGCGACCAGCACTGGAATCGCGACCGCATCTATGAGGTGTTCCCGATCCTCGCCACCATGAAGGAGCGCATGGCCGGCCGTCTCTCCGGCGGCGAGCAGCAGATGCTCACCATCGCGCGGACCTTGATGGGAAATCCCGACGTGCTGCTGCTGGACGAGCCGAGTGAAGGTCTGGCGCCGATCATCGTGCAGGCCATCGGCGATCTCATCAAGACGCTGCGCGGCATGGGCGTGACCATCCTGCTGGCGGAGCAGAACATGCATTTCTGCCTCGGCATCGCCACGCATGCCACGGTGATCGACAAGGGCCAGATCGTCTATCGCGCCACCATCGATGAGCTCCGCCACAACGAAGAAATCAAGCAACGCTATCTCGCAGTGTAGCGCCGACAAGAAACGGGAGTAAGACGATGAAACGAGACGAAGGACGCGGCCGCATCGCCGTGGTTACCGGCGGTGCCAGCGGCATTGGCCTCGCCACCGCCACCGTGCTGATCGAGCGCGGCTGGCGCGTCGTGATCTCCGACATCAATGCAAAGGCCTGCCAGGAGTCCGCAGCGACAATCGGCGCAGAATCAGTTCCGTTCGATGTCACCGACGAACACGGCGCTGAAACGGCCTTCGCGGATATCGAAACCCGTCTCGGCCCGATCGAGGCGCTGTTCGCCAATGCCGGCGTGATCCAGTCCGGCGGTCGTTCTGAAGATCTGCCGCTCGCCGAGTTCGACAAGGTCATCGCCGCCAATCTGCGCGGCGTCTATGTGTCCTGCATCACCGCCGGCAAGCGCATGACCAGGCGTGGCCGCGGCGGCATCGTCATCACTGGCTCGGTCACAGCGTCGCGCACCGCACCGCTGCATGCCTATGCGCCGTCGAAGGCCGCCGCCGTGCATATGGCCGCGTGCCTCGCCGCTGACTGGGGCCGCTCCGGCGTGCGCGTCAATGCGGTGTCGCCGGGCTATGTCGGCACACCGCCATTGCTTGCCAATATCGAGCGCGGCACCCGCGACAAGCGCCTGCTGACCGAAGGTTCGGCGCTCGGCCGCATGGTCGATCCCGAGGAGATCGGCCGCGGCGTGGCGTTCCTGCTATCGGATGATGCCTCCGCCATCACCGGCATCAATCTGCCCGTCGATGCCGGCTGGCTCGCCGGCTCGCATCTCACCACCTATGGCGGCCTGCCAGCGGCGCGCTGATCCGCACAGCCAGCAACAACAAGAACGGAAAACGCATCATGACATCTCCCTTCGACCTGAGCGGACGCCGCATCGTGATCGCAGGCGCCGCCGGCGGCATTGGCAGCGCCACGGCAAAGCTCGCCGCGCAGCAGGGCGCCGAGCTCGTGTTGATCGATATCGTCGGCAAGGATCGTATCCGCGAGCGCGTCGGTGCGGAGCTTGCCGATCGCTCCGAGATCTTCAGCCTCGATACCGGCGTCCGCGCCGATGTCGAAGCCGTCGCCAAACAGGTCGGCCCGGTCTATGGCCTCGTCGATACCGCGGCCATCGCGCCGCATGACGACTGGATGTCGCCCGATTGGGAGGAGTCCCTCGATCGCGTCATCCGCGCTAATGTGAAAGGCCCGATCAATCTCACCCGCGCTTTCGTGGCGGGGATGATGGAGGCCGGCGAGGGCCGGGTGGTGTTGTGCGGCTCGGTCGCGGGCTGGATGGGCGGCTTGCGCACCGGCCCGCATTACGCCTTTGCCAAAGGCGGCATACATTCATTCACCCGCTGGCTCGCCAGCAAATCCGCGCCGTGCAATGTGCTGGTCAACGGCATCGCGCCCGGTCCGGTCGAGACCGCCATGACGGACGGCAAGGGCTACGACACCTCGCTTTATCCGCTAAAGCGCATGGCGAAGGCGGAGGAGATCGCGGCCACCGCGGTGTTCCTGTGCAGCCCCGGCAGCGGCTACGCCACCGGCGCCATCTTCGACATCAATGGCGGCACGCATCTGCGCTAAGGCACGATTTCGAGAGGTTGAAACAGTATCTCTTGGTCGTCATTGCGAGGAGCACTTGCGACGAAGCAATCCAGTCTTCGCTTGTTGCTCCTGGATTGCTTCGCTTCGCTCGCAATGACGGCTGATGGCTCAAATCAAAACGATCGGGCGCTAGATGATCCTGGTTGCGATCAGGATCGAGATCGATAGCAGCACAGCGATGATCACCACGATGAAGGGCAACATCGCGCGATAGGCGTCGCGTTCGTGTCCCGGCGTGCCCGCTAAATTGCAGACGATCGACATCCGCACCGGCGAGACCATGTTGAGCGACAGGGCCGCCGCGTGCTGGAGAGCCACAACTGCCGCGACGTCGAGCCCCGCTTCGGTCGCCAGACTGAGTTGCGATGGCATGAAAAGGCCATTGGCGGCATTGCCGCTATTGGCGAGCGCGCCAAAGACAGCCGAGATCATCGGCGTGACGGTCACCGACCAGACGCCGAATGTGCTATACATGCCGCGCGCAAGACCATCGGCAATGCCGGAGCGCGACAGCAGTTCGGCCATCATCGAGAAGATGACGATGGTCATGACGGCGAGCCGTCCGGTTTTCCACGCCGAGCCGATCTCGGTCGTGAGAGCCTGCCGATGGCCGCGCAAAATGCCGGTCAGGAGCGCCGCAAGCACGAGCCATGTGCCGGCATGAAAGAGCGGTGCCCAGATGGGCACGCCCTCAAAGGGCTGGATGCGCCACGCCGCCTGCAGGCCCTGATTGACCGGCGGTAGCAGCCGCGTTGCGGCCAGCCAACCGATCAACAGCGTGAACGGCAGCATCCGTCGCGCCGCGACGATGAGCTTTGCCCGATCCGGTCGTTCATCGATGAGGTAGCGCAACACGATGGCCGGGCCGAAGGCCGCCAGCATCGCCGGCTCCGGCCCGAGATAGGCGGTCGCGACAATGGCCGATCCCAGGCTGCCGACCAGCCAGAGCATTTCGCTGATCCGCTCGCGCCAGTCGGCGCCGATCCCGGCACGGTCGGCCATCCGCCAATAGATCGGCAGCCACAGCACATTGAAGATCATGTAGATCGCGCTGGTGCGCAGCGCGAGGGCGGTTGGGTCCATGCGTGCGAAAGCCGCACCAACCACCGCGCCGCTGCCCATGGCGCCCCAGACGATCATGGTCTGGCTGATCAGCGAAAAAGCGAGCAGTTCGATGGGCTTCAGGCCGAGGCGACGGATCAGCACCATCGTCCCCATAATGCCGATGCCGAAGCCCGTGGCGGACTCCGCAAAGGGGCCGATCAGATAGCAGGCGGTGAACAGTAGACGCCGTCGCGCGCGGGCGTCGGGCAGCGTCTCCTCGACCGGCATGGCGGCGTTGCCAGTCCGGATCGCCATCTGCCAGAACAGCAGGCCACCAAGGATATAGGGAACGACGATCCAACCGATCCACGCCCCACGCAGCAACGCCGTGCTGGCATCGGCGATTCCGAACACATGTGGCGCTGTCGTCATTGCGACTGCGAAGGCCGTGGCGAGGCCGATCAGTGACGCCGGCAATGCGCCACCAAGTCCGCTGGCGATGACGCCGATCACGGCAAGCGCGGGTAGCGCCCAAGCGAGGTAAAGCAATTTTCGTCCCCCCAGATTCGGTCGCTCGGGCGGACGACACGCGTGACGCGCAGGCTATACCGGCCTTGCGACCGCTCCATCATGAGGACGGTTCAGCAAAACAGCGCCATTTCTGGAGATTCTGCGACCAGATGCAAACCCGAATGTCGCAGAACTGATCTGTGGTTCCAGCACGGCCGATCGACCGCGCCGCTGGATTTCGCCGACCAGTCCACCTATATTGGTTCTGTCGCAAGACGATGGCGCTGAACCTCACGATGGACCGCAGGCAGACCCGGGGGCAGTACCCGGCGCCTCCACCTCAGCAGCTTCTGGATTGAAAAACTCAGGGCTGCTCAGGCGGGGGCGAAACAGGATCGATGGCTGCGAAGAAGTCGCGAATTGTGCTCGGCATGATACCGCCGTTATCGGGTCAAAAACCTAAATGCCAACGATAACGTTAGCATGAACGAAGTGCGCCTCGCGGCGTAACCGTTCGGGGTTGGTCCACCTAGCAACAGAACGGCCGGCCGCGTCATCCTTCGGGATGGCGCGGTTTTATTTTGGGCGTCGTCTCGCGCATGGACTGCGTCGAGCTGCCGCGCGGTGTCGCACGCAATTGCAAGCTGTTGCCAACACCGCGACGTATTTCGATCACTTTGAAATGCAAACTGTTGCGCATTCTGGATCGGACAGAAGGAGCAACCTATGGCGCGAAATTTTGGCGTTGGACGGCGGTTCAACAATCCGGCAGATGCGCCGGTATGGCCGTTATGGATGATGACCTTTGCCGCCGTTGCAGTGATCAACGCGGCGACCTTCCTGCCGCCCCGCTAGCGCGGCTGGCCAGGATCGACACCAATTAACCTGCGTTAGCAGCGGCGCGGCAATGCGAGGCATTTCTGCGCCGTCATTTTAAGTTCCGGCCGGTACATTCGTCCCAAACACAATCGGGGGCGATCGTGACCGAGACTCTGTTAGTGCTGGCGGCTATTGCCGGAATCATCTGCCTGGGCGTTCAGATCTATCTGTGGCGGCAGGATGTGCTGTGGGGCCCGTATATCCGCCGCGAGGAGCGGGGCGGGCACCTGTTCAGCTGACCGAGACGTCGTTATTTGAGCGATGTATTGATGGTCGTGAACTTGCCTTTGAGGCTGCTGCCCGTGCCGTTGACCACGGCGATGATGGCGAGCGCGATGCCGGCTGCAATCAGGCCATATTCAATGGCGGTCGCGCCCGACTCGTCGGCAATGAAACGTTTGATCAATGTCATGACGCGGACGCTACGTGTCCCGCATGAATCGCGCGTAAATAACTACCGAACTCACGACGGTAAAATAGGCGGACCCCACAAGCCCTCAGGTTACGCGCCGTCAAAGGGTTTGACGTGAGGTTGCATCGCAGCCCGTCTGCGACAGCTTTGTGTTTACCATAACCCGGCTCTCCCCATTTTCGCCCTGATCTAGCTACGATATATTCACCACGCGATGTGGAAGTGGGGAACATCGTAATTTTGCGGTCGCGTGTTGCCGTTGGGCAGATGACCGCCGGAATGGTATTGGGGCGCATGGGGATTCTTCGGTCACACCGCATCGGTCGTGCTGCGAGCGCAGCGGCGGCCATGGGCGCCTGCCTGGCGCTGGCCAATTGCAACTCCCAGACTGCAGGCTTCAGCCGTCTCGATCCGAAATATGGCGTCTCCAGCAGCCCGCGCGTCGTCGGCGCCGGTGAACCGGTTCCCAAGGGCGGCGGCACCTATCGCGTCGGCAAGCCCTATGTGGTCGCCGGTAAAACCTATGTCCCCGAAGAGAATGTCAATTATCGCGCCGAGGGCATGGCCTCCTGGTATGGCGACGCCTTCCATGGCCGCCTGACCGCCAATGGCGAAGTGTTCGACATGGCGTCGCTGACCGCGGCGCATCCGACGCTCCCAATTCCAAGCTATGCCCGCGTCACCAATGTGAAGAACGGCAAGTCGTTGATCGTGCGCGTGAATGACCGCGGCCCGTATCACGGCAACCGCCTGATCGACGTGTCGAACAAGGCGGCTGAACTCCTGGATTTCAAGGGCAACGGCATCGCGCGCGTGCGCGTCGAATATGTCGGCCGTGCACCGCTCGAAGGCTCAGATGATCGCCAGTTGATGGCGACCTTGCGCACCGGCGAGCCGGCGCCGTCGCCATCGGTCGTCCGCGTCGCCTCGGCGCGCTCGTTCGTACCGGACATGCAGGGTGGTCGCGTGGTCTCGCGCGACGTTCCGATGCCGGAAGGGCGCCCATATTCGCTCGGCAACACCGCTGCGGATCGCCAGACCTCGGAAATCTCGTCCTCCAGCCGCTATCGCTCGGCCTCGGCCTATCCCGCGCAGAACCCGCGTGCGGTTTCGTATGAAGGCAATGCAGACTACGCGGCACCGGCCGAGCCGGCCGCTGCCGACAACGGCACCGTGGACGCCCGTGGCGCCGCTGCGATCCTGTCCGGCCGCGGCCTGTATTGAGCAAGATTTGATCCGGATATCCGCCTCTTAAAGCCGTTTTGATGATGAAACTTGTCCCGGACGCGATGCGGCATCCTTCATGCCGCTTCGCAGAGCCGGGACCGCAACGAACTCCAGCGCTTGCTACGGTCCCGGCTCTGCGAGGCGGCACTTCGCGCCGCATCGCGTCCGGGACACGATTCGATCAGAAACGATCATGCTCCAGCACCCGGCCCAGCCGGGTTCGCGTTGTTCAGGCAAGGTGATGCTGTTAAGACCGGACCATTCGGGACACGGCATGACATCTGGCTTCCACAGACTGAAAACCTCGCTTGGGCGGCAGCTTGTTGCCGGCCTGCTGACGGCGGCATTTGCGCTACAGCCGATGGCCTATGCCGCCAATCAGAGCGTGCAGGGCGCCAAGAAGGTGGTCGAGGAGGGCGGCTACGACACCGATGCGCCGACCGCGATCCTGATCGAGGCTTCCTCCGGCGCCGTGCTGTTCGAGAAGAATGCCGACGAGCTGCGCGCGCCTTCCAGCATGATGAAGCTGATGACCGTAGAAGTCGTGTTCGACGCGCTGACCCGCGGCGACATCAAGCTCACCGACGAATACCGGACGAGTGAGAACTCCTGGCGCAAAGGCGGTGCGCCGGCTGGTGCTTCCACCATGTTCGCGGCGCTCAACAGCCGCATTGCCGTGTCCGATCTGCTGCGCGGCGCCATCATCCAGAGCGGCAATGACAGCTGCATGATCATGGCCGAAGCCATGGAAGGCAATGAGGCCGCTTTCGCCGAGCGCATGACCAAGCGCGCGCGAACACTCGGCATGCCGAAGTCCACCTTCGCCAATTCCAGCGGCCTGCCGGACCCCGGCAACAAGATGACCGTGCGCGAACTCAGCACGCTCGCGCGCCACATCATCCGCACCTATCCGGACTTCTACAAAATCTTCGGCGAGCGCGAATTCACCTGGAACAAGATCCGCCAGCAGAACCGCAATCCGCTGCTCGCGACGCTGGAGGGCGCCGACGGTTTCAAGACCGGTTTCACGAAAGAGGGCGGCTACGGCATGGTCGGATCGGCCGTGCAGAACGACACCCGCCTGATCGTTGTCGTGAATGGCCTCGAGGATTCCGACGATCGCGCCTCTGCCGCCAAGAAGCTGCTCGAATGGGGGTTCAAGAACTTTGAAGTCCGCCCGGTCTTCGCCGGCGACCAGCCCGTCGGTTACGCCAAAGTCTTCGGCGGCGACAAGGGCTCGGTGGCGCTTGTCAGCAAGGAGCCGGTCAAGGTGATGGTGCAGAAGAATGGCAATGACAAGCTGATCGCGCGCATCCTCTATAGCGGACCGGTCCATGCGCCCGTGAAGGCCGGGCAGCCGGTTGGTGTGGTGAAGGTTTGGCGCGGCCAGCAGATTGCCGTGGAAGCGCCGCTCTATGCCGCTGATGCCATCGGCACCGGCACCACCATGCAACGCGCCGTCGATGGCGCCAGCGAATTGGCAATCGGCCTGTTCCGCGCCGGCGCTGCGAAGCTGTGATCATGACTGACGCGAACACCACAGGCCCCGAGCGCGGCTGCTTCATCACATTCGAAGGCGGCGAGGGCGCGGGGAAATCCACGCAGATTAAATTGCTGGCCGATCGCCTCAACGACGCCGGCATTCCCGCCATCGTCACGCGCGAGCCCGGCGGTTCGCCCGGCGCCGAGATCATCCGCCACGTCGTCTTGTCCGGTATGGGCAAGCTGCTCGGCGCCGAAGCGGAGACGCTGCTGTTCGCGGCCGCGCGCGATGATCACGTCCATGCAGTCATCAAGCCGGCGCTCGACCAGGGCATCTGGGTGCTGTGCGACCGTTTCTCGGATTCCACCCGTGCCTATCAAGGCCGCCAGGGCAATGTCGCGCCGGAGCTTCTGAAAGCGCTGGAGCGCGTCACCATCGGCGGGCTGAAGCCCGATCTCACGGTGATCCTCGATCTCCCGGTCGAAGTCGGCATGGCCCGCGCCGCCACCCGCCGCGGCACCGGCGTGCCCGATCGCTTCGAGGCCGAAGGCATCGCCTTCCATCAGGGTCTCCGCGAGGCGTTCCGCCAGATCGCCATGGAAGAGCCTGTGCGCTGCGTGTTGCTGGATGCCACGTTGCCGCCAAAGGCTGTCGCCAACAATATCTGGGGCGTGATGCGCAAGCGCCTGCTGCATGAGACGGCGGACGCATGAGCAAGAACGATCCCGAGATCGCCGTCCCGCATCCGCGCGAGACCACCGCTTTGTTCGGCCATCACGAGGCCGAGCAGACGCTGCTTGGCGCCTATCGCGGCGGTCGCATTCCGCATGCCTGGCTGATCTCGGGCCCGCAGGGCATCGGCAAGGCGACGCTGGCCTATCGCATGGCGCGCTTCGTGCTGGCGCATCGCGATCCCGCATCATCGCAGGTGCAGGCGGCCGAGACGCTCGATCTGGACGAGGCTCATCCCGTCGTCCGTCAGGTCGCGGCCGAGGCCCATGGCGGGCTGCTCGAGATCCATCGCACGGCCAATGACAAGGGCGTCATGCGCACCGTCATCACCGTGGACGATGTGCGCAAGACCGTCGGCTTCTACGGCGCGACCGCCGCCGTCGATGGCTGGCGCGTCTGCATCGTCGATACCGTGGACGAGCTCAACACCAATGCCGCCAATGCACTGCTGAAGGTGCTCGAGGAGCCGCCGCAGCGCTCGCTGTTTCTGCTCATCACCCACGCCCAGGCGCGCGTGCTGCCGACCATCCAGTCGCGCTGCCGCAAGCTGCCGCTGCGGGCGCTGTCCACGGATGACGTGCTGTCCGCCATCGCGCTGGCCACTGAAGGCGAGGCGGGCGACCCCGCTTTGCGCGAGGTCGCGGACGCCTCCGAAGGCAGCGTGTCCCGCGCCATCAACCTGCTCGGCGGCGGGGCGTTGAAACTGCACCAGCGCACCGCCTCGCTGCTCAACACGCTCCCCCATGTGGATCCCCGCGAACTGCATGCGCTTGGCGACGCCCTTGGCATCAGCGACCGGGTCGCACTCGGCGCCTTCACCGACAGCGTCGATCGCTGGATCGGCGAGCAAATGCGCGGCGACGAGGGCAATCTGAACGCCAATCTGCCCCGCCTTGCACGCCTTGCGGAGGTATGGGAAAAGATCAACAAAGCCGCGCGCGAGACCGAATCCTACAATCTCGAGCGAAAACCGCTGGTTTTCTCGGTGTTTAGCCTGCTCGCAGACGCGACGCGCTGACACCATATAACGCGGCAAGATCGATCATTTGAAAGGCTTTCGCGCCGATGGCGAACGCGACCACCCGACCGAGCTATTTCCTCACCACGCCGATCTTCTATCCGAACGGCGTGCCGCATATCGGTCACGCCTATACCTGCATGGCGACCGATGCGATCGCGCGCTTCCAGCGCCTTGATGGCTATGATGTCCGCTTCCTGACCGGCACCGACGAGCATGGTCTCAAGATGCAGCAGACCGCGGTGAAGGAAGGCGTCACGCCGCTCGAACTGGCGACCCGCAATTCCGCGGTTTTCCGCGAGATGATGGGTGCGCTCAACATCTCCTTTGACGACTACATCCGCACCACCGAGACGCGCCACGAGCGTTCGGTGCAGGCGCTGTGGGTGAAGCTGGAAGAAGCCGGCGCGATCTATACCGACAAATATGCCGGCTGGTACTCGGTGCGCCAGGAAGCCTATTTCGATGAAGCCGAAACCACCGTCGGCCCCGACGGCATCCGCCGCGAGCCGCTGGGCTCTCCGGTGGAGTGGACCGAGGAGGAGACCTACTTTTTCCGCCTCTCGGCCTATCAGGACAAGCTGCTCGACCTGTACGCCCGCGTGCCGGATTTCGTGCTGCCGCGCGAGCGCCTCAACGAGGTGGCGAGCTTCGTCAAAGGCGGCCTGAAGGATCTCTCGATCTCACGCACCACCTTCGACTGGGGCATCAAGGTGCCGAACGCGCCCGGCCATGTGATGTATGTCTGGATCGACGCGCTCACCAACTACATCACCGCCGCCGGCTATCCCGATATCGACGGCGAGGACTTCAAGCGGCTGTGGCCGGCGAACCTGCATGTCATCGGCAAGGACATCGTGCGCTTCCATGCCGTGTACTGGCCGGCCTTCCTGATGGCCGCCGGCATCGAGGTGCCGCAACGCATCTTCAGCCACGGTTTTCTTCTCAACAACAGCGGTGAGAAGATGTCGAAGTCGGCCGGCAATGTGGTCGATCCCTCCGGCATGGCCGCGCAATATGGCGTCGACCAGATGCGCTACTTCTTCCTCCGCGAGGTCTCGTTCGGGCAGGACGGCAGCTACAGCCATGAGGCCATCGTCAACCGCACCAATGCGGATCTTGCCAACGACCTCGGTAATCTCGCCCAGCGCTCGCTGTCGATGATCGGCAAGCAATATGGCGGCGTGCTGCCGACGCCGGGCGAATTCAGCGACAACGATAAGGCGATCCTGGCGCAGGCCGACGGCATGCTCGAAGCGGCGCGCGCCGCCATGTCGAAGCAACAGATCAACAAGGCGCTGGATGCCATCTGGGCCGTGGTCGCCGAAGCCAACCGCTACTTTGCGGGCGAGGCGCCATGGGCGCTGGCCAAGACCGATCCGGCCAAGCAGGCCACCGTGCTCTACACCACGGCGGAAGTCGTGCGTCAGGTCGCGATCCTCGCGCAGCCTGTCATGCCAGCCTCCTGCGCAAAACTGCTCGACGTGCTCGGCATCCCCGAAGGAGAACGCGACTTCGCGGCGATTCCGACGCGCATCAAGCCGGGCACGCAGCTGCCGACGCCGACCGGCGTGTTCCCGCGCTATGTCGAGCCGGCAGCGGCGAGCTAGTTAGAACTTTGTCCCGGACGCGGCGCAGCGCTCTTGCGCTGCTCCGCAGAGCCGGGACCGTACAAAACGCCGGTGTTTGATACGGTCCCGGCTCTGCGAAGCGGCATCAGCATGCCACATCGCGTCCGGGACAAGATGCCACGAAACGCAATTCGCTCTCAGAGTTTTGGAATGCTGGTCGATAGTCACTGCCATCTCGACTTCCCGGATTTTGCCGACGATCTCGACGGCATCGTCGCCCGCGCGGAAGCGGCCGGCGTCGGCAAGCTGGTGACGATCTCCACCCGCGTGCGCCGGCTGCCGGCGCTGCTGGCCATCGCCGAGCGGTTTCCGAATGTCTACTGCTCAGTCGGCACGCATCCGCACAATGCCGATGAGGAAGACGGCATTTCCGCCGACGAACTGATCGAACTCACAAAGCATCCCAAAGTCATCGCGCTCGGCGAAGCCGGCCTCGATAACTTTTACGAACACGGCTCCAGCGCTGCGCAGGAGCGCGGCTTTCGCGCCCATATCGCGGCGGCCCGCGCCACCGGCCTGCCGCTGGTGATCCACACCCGCGAAGCCGACGAGCATTGCGGCGCCATCCTCGAAGACGAGATGGCCAAGGGCGCCTTCAAGGCCGTCCTGCATTGCTACACCGGCGGCCGCGAGCTGGCCATGAAGGCCATCGCCATGGGCCTGTCGATCTCCTTCACCGGCATCATCACCTTCAAGAAGTCGCAGGAGCTCCGCGACCTCGCCGCCGAACTGCCGGCCGACCGCATCATGGTAGAGACCGACGCGCCGTATCTGGCGCCCGGCAAATGGCGCGGCAAGCGCAACGAGCCGTCTTATGTGGTGGAGACGGCCAAGGTGCTCGCCGAGACGCGCGGCGTCACCTATGACGAACTGGCCCGGCAGACCACGGACAATTTCTTCCGCCTGTTCAGCAAGGCATCCGAGAGTGTCACCGCATGACCCTGGCGCTCACCATTCTCGGCTCCGGATCGTCCGCAGGCGTGCCGCGCCCGGCGCTCGGATGGGGCGCCTGTGATCCCAAAAATCCGAAGAACCGCCGCCGCCGCTGCTCCATGATGGCCGAGCGCATCGGCCAGGACGGCGTCACGCGCGTGATCATCGACACCTCGCCGGACCTGCGCGAGCAACTCATCGACGCCGAGGTCGATGACATCGATGCGGTGTTCCTGACCCACGAACATGCCGACCAGACCCATGGCATGGACGACCTGCGCTCCGTCGTGCTCAAGCGCCGCAAGCGCATCCCGGTCTATATGAACGCCTCGACGGCGACCGATATCATGCTGCGCTTCGGGTACTGTTTCCAGTCGCCACCGGGCAGCGACTATCCGCCGATCCTCGATCGCCTCGATATCGAGGCCGGCGAGAGCCGCACCATCACGGGGAAGGGCGGCGACCTCACGCTGACCCCGTTCCTGGTCCAGCACGGCAACATCCCCGCGCTCGGTTATCGCATCGATAACACGGCCTATTCGCCGGATCTCAACGACATCCCGGAGCAAAGCTGGCCAGCGCTGGAAGGCCTCGATCTCTGGATCGTGGACGGCCTGCGCTACGCGCAGCACTCGAGCCATTTCAGCCTCAGCGACGCGCTGTCATGGATCAAACGCTTCAAGCCGAAGCAGGCCGTGATCACCAATATGCATGCGGACCTCGATTACGAGGCGGTGCGGGTGGCCGTGCCGGCAGGCGTGGTGCCAGGTTTCGACGGCATGCGGCTGGTGATCGAATAACTTCGCCGAAGGGCGGAGGACGCATGCGGGCCGGCACGTAAAACCCGCAACCGCAGATTTAATAATCGGTGAGTTCCCTGCGCGTCCGGATGACACGCTTCGCGTGTTCTGCTGTCATCAGTCTCGCAATGTTGGCTTTGCGACTCAATTAATCCCTTTAGGTCGTATTCTTTTGGCATTTTCATTGCCGGCCCCCAGTCGCTTGGGGGCCGCATTTTTCTTCGTGGCTCCACACTCTGTCCCTCATGGTGAGGAGGTCTGGCGGCGCAATTGCGCCGCCGACAGCTCCGTCTCGAACCATGAGCTAGCCGGGCGCCGCGCCCGCTGCCATCCTTCGAGACGCCGCTACGCGGCTCCTCAGGATGAGGGTAGAGAGGGCGGCGACCAAGGTTCACTCACCCCAAACTCAGCCCTCATGGTGAGGAGCGCGCATCTTGCGCGCGTCTCGAACCATGAACTGGCTGGGCTCCCCGCGCTTGCCGCCATCCTTCGAGACGCGGCCAATCAGCTATTGATCGCGTCCGTCGATTTCACCCGGTCGCGCAGCATGAACTTCTGGATCTTGCCCGTGGACGTCTTCGGGATCTCCCCGAAGGTCACGACCTTCGGCGTCTTGAAGCCCGGCAGCTGGTCGCGGCAGAAGGCGATGATCTCGGCCTCCGTCGCCTGCGCATTCGGCTTCAGCTCCACGAAGGCGCACGGCACTTCGCCCCATTTCGGATCGGGCTTGGCCACGACGGACGCGAACAGCACCGCCGGATGCTTGTAGAGCACATCCTCGACCTCCACCGACGAGACGTTCTCGCCGCCGGAAATGATGATGTCCTTGGAGCGGTCCTTGATGGTCACATAGCCCGCAGCATCCATCACGCCGAGATCGCCGGTGTGATACCAGCCGCCGGCAAAGGATTCCTGCGTGGCTTTCTCGTTCTTGAGATAGCCCTTCATCACGATATTGCCGCGGAACATGATCTCGCCAATGGTCTCGCCGTCGGCCGGCACCGGCTGCATGCTTTCCGGGTCCATCACGGCGATCCCTTCCTGCGAGGGATAGGCGACGCCCTGGCGGCGCTTCATCCGCGCGCGCTCGTCGGCGGGAAGGTCGTCCCAGCCGGGCTGTTCCTCGCAGACCGAGGCCGGGCCATAGGTTTCGGTCAGGCCGTAGACATGGGTCAGCTTGATGCCGATCCGCTCCGCGCCGGCCAGCACCGCCATGGGCGGCGGCGCGCCCGCGATGGAGCCGCGGATCACCGGGCCGCCGTTGTAGGCGGGGGCGTCAGGCGCGTTGATCAGCGTGTTGTAGACGATCGGCGCGCCCGACATGTGGGTGACGCCATGCTCGCGTATCAGCGCAAAGATCTTGGTCGGCTCGACCTTGCGCAGGCAGACATTGATGCCGGCCGTCGCGGCCACGGCCCAGGGCAGGCACCAGCCGTTGCAGTGGAACATCGGCAGCGTCCAGAGATAAGCGGGGTGCCGGCCGAGATCGGTGGCCATCACATTGCCGATGGCATTGAGATAGGCGCCGCGGTGATGGGTGACCACGCCCTTGGGATTGCCCGTGGTGCCCGACGTGTAGCCGAGTGCGATGGCGTCCCATTCGTCGAGCGGGAAGGCGGAGGTGAAATCCGGGCTGCCCTCGGCCAGCGCGGCTTCATATTCCAGTTCCCCGATGCGCTTCGGTTCTGAAAAGGCGATGTCGTCGACATCGATGACCACCGGCTTAGGGCCATTCATCAAGCCCAGCGCCTCGGTGATCACGCCGGCGAATTCCGGATCGACCAGCAGGATTTTCGCGGCGCCATGATCGAGCTGGAACGCGACGGCGGCGGCGTCGAGCCGGACATTGATGGCGTGGATGACAGCGCCCGCCATCGGGATCGCGAAATGGGCTTCGTTCATCGCCGGCACATTCGGCAGCATGGTCGCGACCGTGTCGCCACGGCCGATGCCCCGACCGGTCAGGAAGGATGCAAAGCGCCGGCAGCGGTCCAGGGTCTCCGACCAGGTGAAGCGGCGGTCTTCATAGATCGTGCTGAGATGGTTCGGATAGACCGCTGCGCTGCGGGTGAGGAAGCTGATCGGCGACAGCGCCACGAAGTTAGCGGCGTTCTTGTCGAGGCCAATGCTATAGGCGCCTTGATCCGGTATCATTTTGCACTCTTTTATATATTTCAGTGAGATGTCGTAGATATCTCATCTAACAGATGAGCGACGGATCTTTCTTACAAAATTAGATCGATAAACGATCATAACCATCTGATTTCCAACGAATTACAAGAATCCGATTGAAATCCAGGGGAAGATTGCCACGATGATCAGGCCGGCCAGCAGGGCGAGCAGATAGCCGAGGATCGGCTTTATGCCTTCTGCCGGATCGACCCGCCCGATCGCGCAGGCGGCATAGTAGCCTACACCGAACGGCGGTGCGAAGAGCCCGATACCCATCGCGAGGATCACGATCATCGCATAGTGGACCTCGTGGACGCCGACCAGCCGGGCGATCGGGAACAGCAGGGGGCCGAACAGCACGATGGCCGGGATGCCCTCCAGCACGCTGCCGAGGATGATGAAGGCCACGATGGAAACGGCGATGAAGGTGGCGGCGCCGCCGGGCAGGCCGGTCATGGCGGCCGCCAGCGCGCGCGAGAAGCCGGACTGGGTCAGGCCCCAGGCCATGCCGGTGGCGGTTCCGATGATCAGCAGGATGGCGCCGGACAGGCAGGCGGTGTCCACCAGCATCTTCTGCAGGCGCGACCAGTCGAACTGGCGATAGATCAGGAGGCCCGCCAGCACGGCATAGACGATGCCGATGGTGGAGACCTCGGTGGCCGTGGCGATGCCCTCGACAACCGCGGCGCGGATGACGAATGGCAGCGCGATGGCCGGCAGCGAAATGATGAACGCCTTGCCGATCTCGGAACCGGTCGCCCGCTTCACATGGCTGAGGTCCTCATGGCGGTAGCGCCACCAGACCAGCAAGCCGAGGGTGATGGCCAGCACCACGCCGGGCAGCAAGCCGCCGGTGAACAAAGCGGCGATGGAGACGCCTGTGACCGAACCGATGGTGATCAGCACCAGGCTCGGCGGAATGGTTTCGGTCTGCGCGCCGGTGGCCGAGAGCAGGGCGACGAGATCGCCCGGCTTGGCGCCGCGTGCCTTCATTTCCGGGAACAGCACCGGCGCCACGGCGGCCATGTCGGCAGCCTTGGAGCCGGAGATGCCGGACACGAGATACATGGCGCCGATCAGCACGTAATGGAGCCCGCCGCGGACATGGCCGAGCAGGCTGGCGAGGAACGCCACCATGGCGCGGGCCATGCCTGTCATCTCGATCAGCAGGCCCAAGAAAACAAACAGTGGCACCGACAGCAGGATCAGGTGGCTCATGCCCTCGTCCATGCGGCCAATCAAGACCATGATCGGGGTCCGCGTAGTCAGCGCCATATAGCCGAAGATGGCGAGGCCGAAACCGAACGCGATCGGCACGCCGGCGAAGACGCAGAGGCCGACGACGCCGACGAAGAAGATGATCAGGTTGAGATTGCCCAGCGTCCGCAAGAACGGCTCGGCGAGCCAGAACACGCCCATGATGACGACTACGGTGCCGATCGCCATCAGCACGGTTTTTGGCTGGCCGTAGCGGAGCAGGCGCAGGAAAGCGAACACGATCATCAACGAGATGCCGACCGGCAATGCGGCGGCGCGAAAACTGTTGGCAATCTGCAGCGCCGGGGTCGTGATGTAACTCTCTTCGTACGCGTATTCGTAGGACGGCGCGACGACCATCAGCAGGAAGGCCAGTGCCGCACAGGTCGCCACCACGTCGAGAAAGGCCCACATGCGCGGGCCGGCGGTCGCGACCAGCGCGGTCATGCGCATATGCTCGCCGCGCCGGAACGCGACGACTGAGCCGAGCATCGCCAGCCACAGGAACAGGATCGACGCCAGTTCGTCCGACCACACCAGCGGCCGGTGCAGGCCGTAACGCGCGACCACGCCGGCGAACAGGATGGCGATCTCGGCGACGACCAAAATCGCCACCGGGATTTCCACCAGTGTGCCGAGGATGCGCTCCAGCGATGTCAGCCAGTTCTTCGGGCGGGCGTCCGCAGACGCTCCGCCCGGCGGCTGTGCGAGTTCGGCATGGGCCATGGCGCGCGCTTAGGCCAGCTTGCCGACGGACTTTTCGAGCAGCGACCACGCCTGGTCGCCATATTTGCCCTTCCATTCCGCGTAGAAACCGGCCGAACGCAGCTTGTCGCGGAACGGCTCGACCTTCGGCTGATTGAAGATCAGGCCCTTGGCCAGCAGCTCCTCACGTACGGTGGCGTTCAGCTTGGCGGTGTCCTCGCGCTCCTTGACGGCGGCGGCGTTGATGTTCTTCGCAACGATCTCGCGCAGATTGGCGGGCAGGCGCTCCCAGGCGCGGCGATTGGCCAGGAACCAGAAGCCGTCCCACATGTGGTTGGTCATCGAGCAGTATTTTTGCACTTCATACAGTTTTGCCGTGGAGATCAGCGCCAGCGGATTCTCCTGGCCCTCGACCACCCGGGTCTGCAGCGCCGAATAGACTTCGCTGAAATTGATCGAAGCGGGCGCCGAGTCGAACGCCTTGTACATCGAGGTCCACAGCGGCGAGACCGGCACGCGTATCTTGAAGCCTTTGAGATCCTCAGGCCCGTTGATCGGCCGCGTGGACGAGGTGGTCTGGCGGAATCCGTTGTCCCAGATCTTGTCCATGACCACGAGATTGGCCTTGGTGATCTCGCCGCGCACATAGGCGCCGAGATCGCCATCCATGGCCTTCCACACGGTCTCGTAATCCGGGAACGCGAAGCCGATGCCGTTGATCGATGCCGCCGGCACCAACGTCGCGAGGATCAGGCCCGACAGCGTGAAGAACTCGACGCCGCCCGAACGGATCTGGCTGAGCATATCGGTGTCCGAGCCGAGTTGGTTGTTCGGAAACACCTGCAGATCGACCTTGCCACCCGTCTCCGTCTTGATCGCCGCCGACATTTCGCGGGCGCGAACATTGAGCGGATGCGTATCCGGCAGATTGTTCGCATATTTGTAGACAAACTCGGCCTGCTGCGCGCGCGCCACCAGCGGCATGCCGATGCCGCCCATGGCGGTCGCAGCGGCCGATGCCTTCAACAATGTCCGGCGTGAAATCGTCATTTTGTTTCTCCCTGCCGCGTCTTCGTTTGCTTTTGTGATGTCGAAGAGCCCGTTGTTTGGTCAACATGTCGCAGCAGTCCGGTCAAGCCTTTTCGGTTCAGACCAAAGGCGGATGGACCTGTGACGGGCTCGACTTCATCCGGCTGTCGTGGAAAGCAGTGCCGCAAGAATGACGCTGCGCGGCCGCAAGTCTGCCGCACGAAAAGTGAGGAAAACACCCATGAACAAGGACCAAAATAAGGACTTGGGCGTCGCCATCATCACCGGCGGCGCGTCGGGAATCGGGCTGGCGATCGCGAAAGCAGCCGTAGGTGAGGGGTGGAAGGTCCTCCTCGCCGACCTCACCCAGCCCGCCCTGAATGCCGCCAAAGCCCAGGTTGATGCCATCAAGCCCGGCGTGACCCGCACGGTCGTGATGGACGTCGCCGATGAGGACGCCGTAATCGCCGGTCTGAAGGACTGCGAGACTGGGTTCGGCCCGGTCCGCGGCCTCGTGAATTCTGCGGGAATCGGCCGCCAGGTGCCGTTCTTCGAGACCTCCGTGAAGCTGTTCCGCGAGATCCTGGACATCAATCTGGTCGGCACCTTCGCCGTGGCCAAGGAAGCCGCGCGCATGATGAAGGCTCACGGCGGCGGCGCCATCGTCAATGTGGCGTCGGTATCCGGCATTCGCGGCAATATCGAGCGCTCGGCCTATGGCGCGTCCAAGGGCGGCGTCATCACGCTGACCCAGGTGATGGCCGCCGAACTGGCGCCGCTGAAAATCCGCGTCAACGCCATCGCGCCCGGACCGTTCGAGACGCCCATGGTCCAGGAAATGCACACCGCCGAGACCCGCGCAGCCTGGATGCAGGTGGTGCCGCAGCGGCGTTATGCCGAGCCGGCCGAGGTCGCGGGCGCCGCGATGTTCCTGCTGGATGACAGCAAGTCGAGCTTCGTGACCGGTCACGTGCTGAACGTAGACGGCGGCTTTGCTGCGCATGGATTGCTGCCGAAATATCCGGCTTGAACCCGCACCTCGCATGCAGAACATGCAGAACCGGACGCTTCATTTCGTTGAAGTGGGCTGGTAACGGTGGCGCTTCGAGGGAGGCAACATGGCCGATATGGAGCATCGCGAAGAGATACCTCGCCGCAAGCTAGCTGATTCAATCGTCGAGCGGTTGCTGAGCGAGATCCGGAGCGGTGTATACCCGCCCGATAGCAAGCTCCCTTCGGAACGCGCATTGACCGATCGATTCGGCGTCGGCCGGTCCGCCATCCGCGAAGCGTTGCAGACCCTGCAGCGCATGGGCGTCATCACCATCGCCCATGGCGAGCGCGCCAGCGTCGCCAAGCCGACCGCGCGCACCGTGATCGACCAGATCGGCGTGACCGCGCAGCATGTTCTCGTCACGTCGCCGCAAACGCTCGAGGACTTGAAACAGGCCCGGCTGTTTTTCGAGGTGGGAATGGTCGAGATGGCCGCCCGCAATGCCACGGCCGCGGATATCGAACGCCTCGACGCTGCGATCGACGATCAGGCCGCGCATCTCGACGACGTCGAGATGTTTCTCGCCAAGGACATGATCTTTCACCGCACCATCGCCGCCATGTCGGGAAATCCCATCTACGTAGCGGTGTCGCAGGCGATGCTGGAATGGCTGTCGAAGTTCTATCGCGATCTGGTCAGGGCGCCCGGCGTCGAGCACCTCACGATTTCCGAGCATCGCGAGATCTGCAAGGCAATCCGCAAGCATGATCCCAAACGTGCGGCGAAGGCGATGACGGCGCATCTCAATCGCGCCAACAAGCTGTATGCGCAGATCGGGGCAACGCCAGTGAAGAAACGCAAATAGCGGTGCATCAGGCCGATGCAAGTGAGCCGCCGGCCCGCACGGCCGAGAAGTAATCGGGATTGCCGATCTGCCCACCCTTGAGCGCCAGTTCCAAGCCGTCGCGCGCGCTGTCTTCCGCGTAAGCGCGGCACAGCGGTGAGCCGGGTGCAATTTCTGCGATGACCGACAGAGCATCGACGCCGAGCATGAGGGTGGCATGACCGGACGTATCGCCACCGGCGATCAGCGCGCGCGAGATCCGCGTGCGCGCCAGGATATGATCGAGGATACTGCCGAGCCCTGCACCGATCGCCTCATTGACCGCTGCCATATCGCGTCCTGCGCTCCGGCATGCATTGCCGAGGGCGGCCACCGCGGCATCGTTGGGGCCGCGAGCGGTATGGACCAGGGGCGAATGGCCCTGATCGATCAGATCGACAGCTGCCGCCGCGACCCGCATGCATTCGCGCTGCCATGCGTCCGGATCGACCGCGCGGACGACATCGAGCGCGAGTGCTGCAAATCCCCGCGTCTCGGCATGAGCAATCTGCTCCGCCGTGACAGGCGAGCACGATCCGGACACCACGGCGATGCGATCGACAGGCGCCGCGCGCGGGCTGATCGAGGTTTCGGATAGCAGCCCGTCCGCTCGCCAATGCGCGACCAACGCATATTCGACGCCCTGCGATCCCGCGACAAAACGGCAATCCGATCGGTTGCGCCAAATCAGGCGCCCGGCTGCAGCCTGGCTGCTGTCATCGACGACGTCGATGGCAAGAACGGGCGCAAGAGACTCGGCGCCGGCCAGCGGCAGCGGATCATCCGTTCGCCGCAGGGCCATCAGGTCCACGAGGCGGACCGGTCGCCTCGTCTGCTTGGCGAGATGACGGGTGATGTCGGCTTCATCCATCGGCGTCACCGGATGGCGGGACATCGTGGGATGCCGGTCCAGCCGGTGTCCGGCACCGTCAGCAGCTGCAAACAGGTTGCCGAATAGCTGATAGCGATGCAGCGCCGGCGCCGCGACCACTAGCGGTACGAAGCGCGCGGGAATGGCTTCGGCTCCCAAATCGATCGCCTTGCCGATCGAACCGATATGAGGCGCGGAATCGAATGTGGAGCAGACCTTGTAGTGCAGCAGTGGTGCATCGATCGCCAGCAGCGCGGCATAGATCCGGGGCAGGTGGTCGGCCATCCAGTCCGGCGACTTCGAGCGGGCAACGCCAGCGATGCCGATGCAGCGCCGATCCCGGAAAGCCGCAAGCCGCTCGGGCGTCGGCACGTCGAGAAACATCACCGAGTCCAGTCCGGCGCAGGTCATGACCTCCATGACGGCGGCCGATCCGGTGAAGTCGTCGCCGTAATAGGCCACAAGCGGCCCGGTCGGGAGCGCGCTCATGGATAGCGCGCCATGGCTGCCGCGAGCGCGGGATGTTGTTTGGCGTGCTCGTCGAGCGAGACGCCCGCGACGGCCGCCGACCATGCCTCGCGCAGTGCCGTGACGCCTGCGGACGGCCCATCCGGATGGGCAATGATGCCGCCGCCCGCGGCGTAGATGAGGTCGGTGGTCCCGATCGCGCGGTAGGTGTCATGGGGCTGGCGGATCGTCTGTCCCGACGAGAATACGGGCATGATCGGCAAGCTCCGGTCCGCGAATAATGGCGCCAGGCAGGCCTTTGCCGAGGCGATCACGCTGGCGTCGGCTTCGCTGAACTTGTTGGCGAGTCCGTTGACATGCAGATGATCCGCGCCGGCCAGCCGCCATAATTTGTGCCAGGCCGTGAATTCCCACCCGAGTGCCGGACTGCGCGACAGATAGCCCCAGCCATTGCGGTGACCGTGAATGGGCAACTGGCTGAACCGGCGCAATTCGATCATGCCGACCAGGCCAACTGAATTGAGACTGGCCATCACGCAGGTGCCGCCCGCCCGCAAAACGTAGTCGTGCCGCCGGCGCATCTGGTCCAGCTCGCCCGTGAGATTGAATGCGAACATGGTCTTGCGGCCGGTCTTGTCGGCCGCCGCATTGATCACGCGCATGACAGCATCGACACGGTCCTCGAACGGGCAGAGCGGTCCGTCGGATTGCAGTTCGTCGTCCTTGATGAAATCGATGCCGGCCTGGCAGAGCGTCTCCACCAGCGCCGCGGTTTCCGCAGCACCGAAGCCGACGCTGGGCTTGACGATAGTTCCGATCAGCGGACCGTCGGGGACGCCGGCCAGACGGCGCGTGCCGGCGATGCCGAAGGCCGGCCCCGGATAGGCGTCGGCGAATATGCCGGGCATCCGGATATCCAGAATGCGCAAGCCACTCACCTGCGCTAGCTCGAAAAGATTGCCCGCCACGGTCGCGACTAGGTTCGGCAGGGATGGGCCGATTGTATCAATGGGCCAGGACAGCGTGACATGGGCGCGTCGATAAACCTGGCCGGACGACCTGGCCGCAGCGCCGGGCAGGGACGGCTGCGCCGAACTGTCCAGCAGGTCGAGCCGCTCCACTCGCGCCGCCGCGCGCTGCATCAGTTCCGGCGTCTCGCCGGGAACGGCGAGGAACGTGCCGCTGGACTGCTCGCCGGCCATGACCTCTGCCGTCCGGCGCGGATCGCCGGGCGTCTCCAGCCAATAGTCAGCTTCGATACGCGTGGATGTCGACATCAATCAAATCACCTTCGGCTGGTTCTTGAATTAATTTGACACCCAAAGTGGCGCCATGGTCAACTCATCATACCAGTTAATTCGGGAGGGTGAGATGACGCGCATTGCGCTGATTGGTGCCGGCGGCAAAATGGGCATTCGGGTAGGCCGCAATCTCGCCACCACGGAATTCGACATGCGCTATGTCGAAGTGAGCGAGGCCGGCCGTGCGCGCGTCCAGGAAGTGCTCGGCGCAGCGTGTCTTGAGCAGGGCGCTGCCATCGACGGCGCCGACGTCGTGATCCTCGCGGTCCCAGACACGGCGGTTGGGGCTGTGGCGCGGGACCTGTTGCCGCAACTCGCGCCCGGAACCATCGTCGTCATCCTCGACGCAGCGGCGCCCTATGCCGGGCATCTGCCGCAACGTGACGACATCACCTATTTCGTGACCCATCCGTGCCATCCGCCAATCTTCAATGACGAGGTGGATCCCGCAGCCAAGGCGGACCATTTCGGCGGGATCGCGGCCAAGCAGCACATCGTCAATGCGCTGATGCAAGGACCCGAGGCGCATTACGACGTCGGCGAGCGCGTGGCGCGGGCGATGTGGGCGCCGGTGATGCGCTCGCATCGCGTCAGCGTTGAGCAGATGGCGATCCTTGAACCGGGCCTGTCAGAAACGGTGTGCGCCACGCTGCTCGACGCTATGCGCGAGGCGATGGACGAGGCGGTCTCCCGCGGCGTACCGCGGGTCGCCGCCCGCGACTTCCTGCTCGGTCATCTCAATATTCTGGCCGCGGTGACGTTCGAGGAAGTCAACGGCGTGTTCTCGGATGCCTGCAACAAGGCGATCGTGTTCGGCAAGGAGACCATTTTGAGACCGGGCTGGAAGAGCCTGTTCGAGCCCGAAGAGATCATCGCAAGCGTTCGGCGCATCACCTAGCGGATCGGGCGTCGGTCGTTCGACAACAAGCTCAAGACGGGCGGCAAAGCCTGCAAGCGAGCATCCGGCGACAAGCGCCGGCAATCGAACAAAGGGGAGGATTGATCATGAAGGCACTGATGTCAGTGGCGGTGCTCTGCGCGGCGGTTGTAAGCGCATCCGCGTCGGCCCAGGAATTCACCGCCAAATACAAGATCTCGACAACGCAATCAGCCACCCACCCTTACGGCGTCGGCGCGCAAAAATTCGCTGACCTCGTGAAGGAACGGACCAACGGCCGCATCACGGCGACGGTCTTCACCGACAGCCAGCTCGCCAAGGGCGAGCGCGAGATGATCGAGGCGCTGCAGCAAGGCACCATCGACGTCTATGTCGGCTCCACCGGCCCCGTCGGCAACTTCAGTCCATCGATGGGCATTCTCGACATTCCGTTCCTGTTCCGGGACACCGCGCATGTCGACAAGGTGCTGGACGGCGCGTTCGGCCAGAGCCTGCTGACCGACCTCGAAAAACACGGCATGAAAGGCCTCGCCTTCTGGGAGAACGGGTTTCGCAACCTGACCAACAACCGGGGCCCAGCGAAGACGCCTGACGACGTCAAGGGCATCAAGCTCCGGACGATGGAGAACAAGGTGCACATGACAGCTTTCAAGGATGCCGGGCTCAATCCGACGCCGATGGCTTGGGGCGAGGTGTATTCGGCGCTTCAGCAGAAGGTCATCGACGCCCAGGAAAATCCGGTGGCCGTGATCCATGCCTCCAAGATCTATGAAGTGCAGAAGTATCTGACACTGACCAATCACGTCTATTCGCCCGCGCCGCTCATCATGAGCCTGCAGAAATGGCAGCGTATTCCGAAAGCGGACCAGGCCGTCATCCTCGCGACGGCGCAGGAAATCGCGCAGTTCCAGCGCCAGCTCAACCGCGACCAGGAGGCCGGCCGCATCAAGGATATGCAGAGCAAAGGATTCACGATCGTCGCCGATGTGGATCAGGAAGCGTGGCGCAAGGCGATGGCGCCAGCCATGGCGCAGTTCGACAAGCAGTTCGGCAAGGAGAAGATCGAGGCGATCCGCGATACGCGATAGCCGCGCAGCGAGGCCGCGTTGTCACGGCTCTGCTGTCCGGCCATGGAGCCGGGCAGTGGAGCGCCTCGTATATAAATTGTCCGGACGGTCTTAATGAGCATAATTACCAGATTGAGCGACGCATTGGTGCGCCTCGCGGAGTGGCTGACCATCTGCTCGCTCGGTGCGATCGCCATCATCGTGCCGTGGGAGGTTTTCAGCCGCTACATTTTCGACAGTATGGCGGTCTGGTCGAGCGAATTCTGCCAGTACTGCCTGGTCTGCGCATCGATGATGGGTGCTGCGGCAGGCTTGCGGAAGGGCTATCAGGTCGGCATCACCACCGTGATGGACAAACTGACGGACGTGCAGGCGGAGATTCTGCAGGGCATCGTGTTCGGCATCGTGATTGTCTTCTGCGCGATCATGACCTGGTACAGTGCCTTGCAGATGGCGGCGAACTGGATGCAGACATCGTCGACCATGGGCATCTCCATGAGCATTCCCTATGCGTCGATGCCGCTGGGCTTCGCCATAATGACCGTCGTTACCCTGGCGCAGCTCGCCGAACTTCGCGCCGGCCGCCGGCAGGTCCAGGCAGCGGTCGGAGGCGTGTGACATGGCGCTTACCGGATTCGGATTTGCCTTCGTGGCGCTGCTGGCAATCGGCGTGCCGATCTCCATCGGGCTTGGCGGTGCGGCCATGGCCTATGTGTTCCTGATCGGCGATCTGTCGCCCACAATGCTGGTCCAGAGCACCTTTGGCGGCATGACGTCATATCCGCTGCTGGCCATTCCGCTGTTCATCCTGGCCGGTAACCTGATGAGCGAGGGCGGTCTGACCAAGGATCTGGTCGGCTTCACGCGCCGCCTGCTCGGCCATGTCTGGGGCGGCCTCGGTCTCGCGACGATCCTGGCCAGCGCGGTTTTCGCGGCCATCGCCGGCAGCGCTGTGGCGACTGCGGTGGCTATCGGCATGGTCATGATTCCGGCGATGAAGGAGGCCGGTTACCAGTCGGAAGTCGCAGCGGGCGTCACCGCGACGGCGTCGTGCATGGGGCCGATCATTCCGCCCAGCATCCCGTTCATCATGTATGCCGTGATGGCCAATGTCTCCATCAGCGCGCTGTTCCTGGCCGGGGCCGTGCCTGGCCTGATGCTCGGCGCAGGTCTGATGATCTACATGTATTTCGTTGCGAAATCGCGCGGCTATCCGCGCGAGGCGCGGGCGTCGCTGCGCGAGGTTCTCGTTGGCGGCTGGGAGGCGCTGCCGGCGCTGCTGATGCCCGTCATCATCATGGGCGGCATTCTCGGCGGCGTGTTCACGCCGACCGAAGCTGCTGGCGTGGTGGTGCTTTATGCGTTCCTGGCGGGCATGTTCGTCAAGAAGCAGCTTAAACTCAGTGCCGTTCCAAGGCTCTTGCTGGCGACCGGGCTGGAGGCCGCGATGGTCATGCTGCTGCTCGGACTATCGGAGCCGTTCGCCTGGGTGATCGCCGCCGAGCAGATCCCGAAATTCGTCATCGAGGGGCTGACGGCGATCAGTACCTCGCCATGGGTGGTGCTGCTGCTCATCAACCTTGTCCTGATCCTGATCGGCATTCCGCTCGAAACGGCGCCGGCCATCACCATCGTGACGCCGGTGCTGGCGCCGATCGCGCTACAGCTCGGGATCGATCCGCTGCATCTCGGGGTCGTGGTCTGCTTCAATCTGGTGCTGGGCCTGATCACGCCGCCGGTGGGCGCCGTGCTGTTCGTCACATCGGGCATGTCCGGACTGAAGCTCGACCAGCTGGCGCGAGGCGTGTGGCCGCCATTCCTGGTCGCGCTGGCCGTCCTGGTGCTGGTGACCTACATTCCGGCGCTTAGCACCGCGCTGCCTAAACTGGTGCTCGGGATGCCGTGAGAACGCTCGTAATGTGGGCTCGCAGGCTGAGCATACGCGATCGACTAGGATATCCAGCGATCGCGCGTCATGGGAGGTTCATAAGCAATTACAAATGGTTCTATGGAGTATCTGACAAGCTGATGTAGCCGCAACGATATCCACAGAACATTCCATAATATACCTTATGCGAATAATGGAGATGGGCGTGCGGGCAACGGGTCCGGGGTTCGTTCGCGCTTGTCTTTTGTTGGCGCGTCCGTTGATCGACAGGATCAGCGGTTCCGGCTGCCCGCTCCAGAGCATGAGCGCTACCAGATGGGCACCCACCTGATAGATTTTAGCGTTGCCAAGGAAGCGAGACTGTTTCACCGACGATGTCGATCGCCACCTTGCCGCGCAATCCGCTAGAGCTTCCGTTCTCCAACAAGTCATGCGCCTCGCCGATGCGCGCCAGTGGCAGCACCGCTCCGACCACGGGCTTTACGAGGCTACGTTCAACAAGATTGGTGAGAGCATCAAGCTTGCCTCGGTTCTGGCGTGTGAAGACAAAGTGGTAGGCAGCGTTCTTGCCCCAGGCTTCGATAAGGTTTTGCGGTTGCTTGATATCCACGATGCTGACGACACGTCCGAGGTCAGCAAGGACCAGCGGGCTTCGCGTCAGAGCGTCACCGCCGATCGTATCGAGCACGACGTCCACCCCACGTCCTTGCGTTAGCTTCGAGACGGCGTCCACATAGTCTTCTGAGCCATAGTGGACCACGTCATCTGCCCCCAAACCACGTACGAAGTCGTCGTTATGGGGGCGCGCTGTCGTGATCACCCTCGCCCCCATCGCCTTCGCAACCTGGATCGCGATGCTTCCGACGCCGCCCGCGCCGCCATGGATCAAAGCCGTCTCGCCGACGCCAAGCTGAGCCCGCGTGACAAAGGCCTCCCAGACCGTGCCGCCTACGAGCGTCAAACTCGCTGCTTCCAGATGGGTGATGTTCTTTGGCTTCCGCGCCACCAGGGATACATCCGCGACGTGCTGCTCCGCATAAGAGCCGGCAGCGCCGAAGATCTTGGGCGTGTAATAGACCTCGTTGCCAACGGCGAACTCCGTGACGTGAGACCCGACGTCTTCGACGACGCCAGAGATGTCGTGCCCGATAATCGCGGGAAGCGGGACATAGTCCGCGTAATCGCCGCGACGGATCTGGTAGTCGAGCGGATTGATGGCCGTCGCATGGACCCGTACGCGGACCTCGCGAGGACCGACTGCTGGGACCGGAACTTCCCGCAGGTCGAATGCGCCGCTGTCTCCGAACCGGCCGAGAACTGCAGCTTTCATTTTGCCGCCCATCTCAAAACTCCTTATTTGCTGGAGTCCATCTGGCTTGCAAAGATTGGAAGTGGTACATGGTCGAAAACGGAATCTTCTTCAATGGATTTTTGAAAGCGACCTGCCGCGGCATCTCCGCCCCGCGTAGGTCTCGAACCGAGGCCTCAGCGGACAAAAATGGATCTCGACGATCTCAATCTCTTCGTGCGCATTGCCCGGTTAGGCAGCATCAGCGCCGCCGCACGCGATCTCAACATCACGCCAGCCACGGCGAGCGCGAGACTGTCAGCTTTCGAGAAGCGCCTTGGCGCACGCCTGTTGCATCGTACGACCCGGCAGGCGACGCTGACGGAGGATGGCCGGGCGTTCCTGCCTCATGCAGAGAACGTCTTGGACGCGGCAGCGTCAGCGCGCGCAGCTCTGGGGCGCGAGCAGGCGTCACCATGCGGGACGCTGCGGGTCGCCGCCCCCTCCTCATTCGCGCGCATGCACATCGTGCCAGGCTTGCCGGAATTCACGGCACGATATCCGGACCTCAAGCTCGACATGCGCATCTCCGACAGCGTTGTCGATCTTGTCGAAGGGGCATTCGATGTTGCCGTTCGATATGCCGAGCTTAGTGACTCATCGTTCGTGGCACGTCGCCTCGCCCCTGATCAGCGTGTTGTCGTGGCCTCCCCGGACTATCTCGCGCGCAATGGTCGCCCTGAACATCCTGACGATCTTGATGCCCATGCCTGTCTGGTCGTTGGCACTCTCGACGTCTGGACATTTACGGACGCGCGCGGGGAACCCATCGCAAAGCGCGTGACGCCCACTCTGCGCATCAACGATGGTGAAGCCGTTCGGGATGCGGCCAGCGCAGGCTTGGGCATTGCCTTGATGGCGACCTGGTGTGCCGCTGATGAATTGAGATCCGGGAAGCTTGTCCCGGTCCTGGCCGATCACCGGCTGGTATCGACGCAGACCCTCTGGGCTCTATATCCCAGTTCGCGCGAACTTGCGCCGAAGGTGCGTGTCTTCGTCGATTGGCTTGTCGCGCGCTTCGGCCCAAAACCGTACTGGGATGAGGGGCTTTTCGACTAGCGAGCCTTCGGCGTGAAACCGTCGTGTTTGAAGAACGAAACGCGGTCCATATCGAGTTCGACACCGATGCCCGGACCGGTGGGGATTTCGAGGCCGAAGTCACGATACTGCAGCGGCGTTGCCAGGATTTCCTCAGTCAGCAGCAATGGGCCGAACAGTTCGGTGCCCCATGCGAGCTTGGGCAGCGTCGAGAACACCTGCGCCGATGCGGCTGTGCCGACGCCGCCTTCGAGCATGGTGCCGCCATACATCCCGATCCCAGCCGCCTCGCCCACCGCCGCCATTTTTGCGGCATCGAACAATCCGCCCGCCTGGTTGATCTTGAGTGCGAACACGTCGGCCGCGCCGCGCGATGCAATGTCGAACGCATCCCTCACGCCATGCAGCGCTTCGTCAGCCATGATGGCCACGCCGAAGCGGCCGCTGAGCCGCGCCTGCGCCCCGCGATCGTCGCGCGACAGCGGCTGCTCGATCAGATCGACGCCGGCGGCTTCCAGGGCCGGGATTCCGCGCCGCGCGTCAGTCTCGCTCCAGGCCTGGTTGACGTCCACGCGCACGCTGGCGCGATCGCCGAGCGCACGCTTGATCGCTGCCACATGTGCCACGTCGTCATTCACGGGCCGTAGGCCGATCTTGAGCTTGAAGATATTGTGCCGGCGTGCCTCGAGCATCTGCTCGGCTTCGGCGATATCGCGCGAGGTGTCGCCGCTGGCCAGCGTCCAGGCGACCGGCAGCGTCGCATGCTGCCGTCCGCCGAGTAGTTCGGAGACGGGAAGCCCGAGCCGCTTGCCGAGCGCGTCCAGCAGCGCCGTCTCGACGGCGCATTTGGCAAAACGGTTGCCCTTAACCCGCTTCTTCACGTCGGCCATGACAGCTGCGACGCGCGAGGCATCGGCCCCCATGATGGCCGGCGCGATATAGGTATCGACGGTGAGCTTGATGCCTTCGGGGCTTTCCTCGCCATAGCTGAGGCCGCCGATGGTGGTGCCCTCACCCACGCCCACCGTTCCGTCCGAGCAACGGATCACGACGAGCATCAGCGTCTGGCTGTTCATCGTGTGCATGGACAGTTTGTGCGGGCGGATGGTCGGAACATCGACCAGGATGGTTTCGACGCCGTCGATCCGCGCCTGCACGTCTGCTGTCATTGCTCGTGTGATCCTGTTGTCTCGGTCGGGATTATGCGGGACGGATAAGTGTCACTGGCTGCCACGGATGCCGGCGGCTTCCACGATCTGCTTCCACTCGGCGTTCTCCTTCGCCAGACGATCAGCCAGTTCCTGGCGTGACGACGCGATCACGCGGCCGCTGACGTCGGCAAAGCGGCGCTGAACGTCCGGATCGGCCAACACCTTGCGCAGATCAGCGCTGATCCGGTCCGCGAGTGCAGGCGGCATATTGCCGGGGCCGAAGATCGCCCACCAGTTACCGAGTTCGAATCCGGCCACGCCGGACTCATCGATGGTCGGGATATCCGGCAGCGCGGCGATGCGGTTCTTGGTGGTCACGGCGATGGCGCGGAGGCTGCCGCCCTGCACCTGCGGCAGCGCCGTCGAGGCGTTGTCGAACATCATGTCGATGCGGCCGGACATCAGATCGGTCAGCGCCGGCGATGAGCCGCGATACGGCACGTGGGTCAGCTCGATCTTTGCCTTCTGACGAAACAGTTCCGCCGCCAGATGCAGCGACGAACCAATGCCGGCCGAGCCATAGGTCGCGCCGCCGGATTTCTCCTTTTCCTTCGCATAAGCGATGAGGTCACGGATGTTCTTGATCGGCGACGATGGCGCGACCAGCACGACATTCGGTGTTTCCAGCGCCAGCGTCAGCGGCGTGAGATCCTTCATCGGATCATAGGGCATCGACTTGAAAAGCCATGGATTCACGGCCACGGCGATCGAGCCGAGCACCAGCGTGTAGCCATCGGGCGCGGCCTTGGCCGCAGCGCCGATGCCGATATTCGACCCTGCTCCGCCGCGATTCTCCACCACGACCTGCTGGCCGTAAATCTGGCCGAGCTTCTCGGCGATGGTGCGGCCGATGATGTCGGCGGCGCCTCCAGCGGCGAATGGCACGATCAGCTGGATCGGCTTGGTCGGATAATCCTGTGCGGCGAGCGGAGATGCGGCCGCGACAGCGAGACCGGCGATCAGTGCGGCACGAGCAGCGCCGGAGACGAAAAGACGTCGGGACAACATGAGCAGGAAACCTCCCATCGAATTGGTTCAGGCAGCAGCAACCCGCGCTGCGTCGTGCCATTTCGGGCATTCTTTGCCATGAAACAGGTAATAGGCCAAGCCACTTGAAACTATCAATTCAATAGGAGATTGTAATCGGATCATGGATCCCCGCCGCCTCACCTATTTCCTCGCAGTCGCTGCTCACAGCCGGATGGCGAAGGCGGCCGAGGTGCTTGGCGTGGCTCAGCCGACCCTGTCGCAGCAGATTCGCGCACTCGAGCAGGATCTCGGAACGGTGCTGTTCGACCGGACGTCCCATGGCATGCAACTGACCGAGACCGGGCGGGCGTTGCGCGAACATGCTTTGCGGCTGATGGTTCAGACCGAAGCGGCCCGGACAGCGATTGCCGAACTCGAAGGCGGCATGCGGGGCGTTCTGCGCGTCGGGATCATCAACACTTACAGCACAGCCTTCCTGCCGGGGATGATCGCCAGCTTCAGCCAGAAATATCCGGGCGTCCGGCTCAATGTGGAAGTTGGCAGCGCCGTGGGTCTCGAACAGCGCATCCTTGCGGGCAATCTCGATCTCGCCATCGCATTCGATCCGCCGCAAAACCCTGATCTCGGCACCGACCGCCTGTTCGACGAGCGTCTGGTGCTGTTGTCAGCGACGTCATCCGGGAAGCCGCCGCAGGAGTCGATCTCGCTGGCGTCGCTGGCGGATCGCCCTCTTGCGCTGCTGACCCCGAACTACGCCACGCGGCGGATCCTCGATGCGTCGTTGCCGGCGGGCTTGAATCTCAACATCCAGGTCGAAATGGATTCCGTCGAAGCTCTCATCGAGCTTGCGAGATCAGGCGGCCTGCCGACTATTCTCGCGGACCGCAGCCTGACCGGCCGAAAGGAACTCGTGATGGTCCCGATCGGCCCGCCATGGATCCGTCGTTCGGCGGCAATCCTGTGGGATGCGCATCGCTATCAGACCGCGGCAGCGCGTGCTTTTATGGAGATCGCGCGCATGACGACGCGCTCTGCCGTGGCTATTTGACGATCGCTTCATAGACCAGCGTCTTCAAAATCGGTTGGATACGGCCGCGCTGGGTTGGCGTCTGCACCATGAAGATCATCACCATGTCATGGTCGGGATAGGTCCAGAAGTAGGTGCCGGCCGCGCCGCCCCAGGCCATTTCACCGACAAAGCCCGGCACGCCATCTTCGCCCGGTCCGGTGCGGACACCGAAGCCGAGGCCGTAACCGAAGCCCGCGCCGGGATAGTAATAGGCCCAGGGCTTCACGTCCGTCGCAGGCGAGACCTCGTTCTTGCGCATCACTGCGACGCTTTCCGGTTTGAGAACGCGCGTGCCGTCGATCTCGCCGCCATTCAGCAGCATCTGCAGGAAGCGCGCATAATCGCCCGTGGTGCCGACAAGGCCCCCGCCTCCGGATTCCCATCTGCGCTTGATCGTGGGATCGCTGATGGTCTCGTTGCCAATGATGCGATCACTCGGCAAGGGCTGCGCGATGCGCGGAGCTTTTGCGGGATCGAGGACGTAGTAGCTGGTATCGGCCATGCCGAGCGGATCGAGCAGATACTGCTTCTCGAAATCGTAGAGCGACATGCCGGATGCGACTTCGATGACACGGCCGAGTACATCGGTGGAATGGCCGTAATCCCAGACGGTTGCAGGCTGGTAAGCAAGCGGCAGCCTGGCCAGGCGGTCGGCGAAATCGCGATTGTCGAAATCACCGTCGAACAATCCGGCTTTCAGATAAAGCTGTGTGATCAAGCCGAGATCGGTGAAGGCCGAACTGATTCCGGAGGATTGCCGCATCAGATCGCGCACGGTGATCGGCTTCAACGCTGGCGAAAAGTCGAGATATTTCTGGCCCTTGGCATCGGTCTTCTCGGTCGCGACCTGCGGGCTCGCATAGGCCGGAATGTATCTCGACACGGGATCGTCGAGCTTCAATTTGCCCTGCTCCACCAAGACCATGGCGGCGGCCGAGGTGACGGGCTTGGTCATCGAATAAAGCCGGAAGATCGTGTCCCGCGTCATCGGCGCCATGGTGGCGGGGTCGCGGGTACCAAAGCCTTGGTAATAAACGGGTTTGCCGTGGCGCTGGATCAGCATGATGGCGCCGGCGAGATGGCCCTGGCCGACTTCGCGGTCGAGCATTTCGGTGACGCGGTCGAGGCCGGCCTGCGAAAAACCCGTGAGATCAGGCACTTCCGTGAGCAGATTGCTGGCAGCCGTGGCCGGGCTGATAAGCTTTACGGCAATAGCTATGATCGCCAGCCATTCGCAGGATTTACGCAAGTTTGCCTCTGGTTTGCCTCAAGCTCCCCCGAGTCTAACACCGAGATATTTCAACAGCTTGTAAAAATCGGACGGATTCAAGATGTCGCGTTTGTCGCGCGCATCGCCGTGTTTGTTGCGGCAACACGGAGGCAGCACGCTGACTCGGTTGCATGACAGGCCGTTGGTGCAACCTTTGACTTGGCGCAAGGAAGACCCGCGGCATTCCCGCCATATTGCCCAAGCTCTAGGCGATCCTCGCCTCTTCTCCAGGCATATGGCCGCAAACCGAAGGGTGAGCACATGGTGATGGACCAGAATATTGCTCAGCCTGACAAGGCACCCACGCGCAACGGCCGGATGTCGGAGCTGCTCGTCTTTCTCACGATCATTGTTTTCATCTGGCCCGTCGTCGCGGTCGGCGTCGTCGGCGCTTACGGATTTTCGGTCTGGATCCTTCAGATGATCTTCGGTCCGCCCGGCCCGCCTCCGATTCACTAGGACACGCACATGACGAACAAATTGACGAGGCGCGCCATGTTCACGGGCGCGAGTGATGACGCGTCTGCGCACGATCACATCTCCAGCGCTGTCGTGTCGGTGCTGCCAGCGCAGATCGAAGCGGTCGCGGCGCGGCTGCGCGCCCTTCCCGGTGCCGAGATCCATCACCGCTCGGCATCGAAACTCGTTGCCGTGCTCGAAGGCCCGGGCAGCGGCGCGCTCGGCGCGATGCTCGCCGACATCTCATCATGGCCGGGCGTGCTGTCCGCCAACATGGTGTTCGAACAACGTCTCGATCAGGAAGGCCGACAATGACTCTCTCGCGACGTGATCTCCTCAAGGCGCAGGCTGCAGCCGTCGCTGCTGCTGCGGCCGGCATCAACGTCCCAGCCGTCGCGCAATCGGTCGCCGGCGGCGTCGGCTCGCTCGCGATCAAATGGTCGAAGGCGCCGTGTCGTTTCTGCGGCACCGGCTGCGGCGTCATGGTCGGCGTCAAGGACAACAAGGTGGTGGCCACCCACGGCGATACGCTGGCGGAGGTGAATCGCGGCCTCAACTGCATCAAGGGCTATTTCCTCTCCAAGATCATGTACGGCGCCGATCGCCTGACCACGCCGCTGCTGCGCAAGAAGAACGGCGTCTATGACAAGACCGGCGACCTCACCCCGGTGAGTTGGGACGAAGCCTTCGACACCATGGCTGCAAAAGCCAAGGCGACGCTCAAGGCAAAGGGCCCGAATGCGCTGGCGATGTTCGGCTCCGGTCAGTGGACCATTCTCGAAGGGTATGCCGCGACCAAACTGATGCGCGCGGGATTTCGGACCAACAATCTCGATCCCAATGCACGGCACTGCATGGCCTCCGCCGCGGTCGGCTTCATGCGTACCTTCGGCATGGACGAGCCGATGGGCTGCTATGACGATTTTGAAGCCGCCGATGCCTTCGTGCTGTGGGGCTCCAACATGGCGGAGATGCATCCAATCCTGTGGACGCGCCTCACCGATCGCCGCCTTGGCCACGACCATGTGAAAGTCGCGGTACTCTCGACCTTCACCCATCGCAGCTCGGATCTCGCCGACATTCCCATCGTGTTCAAGCCGGGCACCGATCTGGCGATCCTCAACTACATCGCCAACCACATCATCACGACCGGGCGCGTGAACACCGAATTCGTCAACAACTATACGACCTTCGTGAAGGGCGCGACGGATATCGGCTACGGACTGCGTCCCGAGCATCCGCTGGAGAAAAAGGCTACGGGCGCAGCCAATGCCGGCGCCACCACGCCGATCGACTTTGCGGCCTATGCCGCTTTCGTGAAGGACTACACGCTGGAGAAAGTCTCGAAGCTGACCGGCGTCGATCAGAACTATCTGCTCGAACTGGCCGAACTTTATGCCGATCCCAAGCGCAAGGTGATGTCGCTCTGGACCATGGGGTTCAACCAGCATGTCCGCGGCGTCTGGGCCAATCAGCTCGTCTACAATATCCATCTCTTGACCGGAAAGATCTCCGAGCCCGGCAATTCGCCGTTCTCGCTCACCGGCCAGCCCTCGGCCTGCGGCACCGCGCGCGAGGTCGGCACCTTCGCGCATCGCCTGCCTGCCGACATGGTCGTGACCAATCCGGAACATCGCAAGCACGCCGAAGAGATCTGGCGGGTGCCGCATGGCCTCCTGCCGGACAAGATCGGCTATCACGCGGTCGAGCAGGACCGCATGCTCCATGATGGCAAACTGAACTTCTACTGGGTTCAGGTGAACAACAACATGCAGGCGGCGCCCAACAGTTCGGGCGAGACCTATCCCGGCTACCGCAATCCCGACAATTTCATCGTGGTGTCCGACGCCTACCCGACAGTGACTGCGATGTCGGCCGACTGTGTGCTGCCCGCCGCCATGTGGGTGGAGAAGGAAGGCGCCTACGGCAATGCCGAGCGGCGCACCCATGTCTGGCGCCAACTCGTCGATGCGCCCGGCCTGGCACGGTCCGATCTGTGGCAGCTGATGGAATTCTCCAAGCGCTTCACCACCGATGAAGTGTGGCCGGCGGCGCTGCTCGAGGCCAATCCCGCCTACAAGGGCAAGACGCTGTTCGACGTTCTGTATCGCAACGGCAATGTCGACAAATTCCCCGTCAGCGAGATCCCGTCCGACTACAACAACCACGAGTCCAAGGATTTCGGCTTCTATGTCCAGAAGGGCCTGTTCGAGGAATATGCCGCCTTCGGCCGCGGCCATGGCCACGACCTCGCGCCGTGGGACACCTATCACCAGGTACGCGGCCTGCGCTGGCCCGTGGTCGACGGCAAGGAAACCAAGTGGCGCTATCGCGAGGGTCTCGACCCCTATGTGAAGCCCGGCAAGAAGGTCGAGTTCTACGGCAACAAGGATGGCCGCGCACGCATCCTCGCCGTGCCTTATGAACCGCCGGCGGAATCGCCGGACAATGAGTTCGATCTCTGGCTGGTGACCGGCCGCGTGCTGGAACACTGGCATTCCGGATCGATGACCATGCGCGTGCCTGAGCTCTACAAGGCGTTCCCCGGCGCCCGCTGCTTCATGCATCCCGAGGACGCCCGCGCCCGCGGCCTAAACCAGGGCGCCGAAATCCGTCTCGCGTCGCGACGCGGCGACATCCGTACACGCGTCGACATCAACGGGCGTAACCGGCCGCCGCGCGGCGTGGTGTTCGTGCCGTGGTTCGATGCCAGCCAGCTCATCAACAAGGTGACGCTGGATGCGACCGACCCGATCTCCAAACAAGCGGACTTCAAGAAATGCGCGGTCAAGATCGTTTCGGTGTAAGCGCCATGAAAGCCTTTGTCGCAGCACTTATTGCCGGAGCCACGGTGCTCGTCTCTGGTGCCATCTATGCGCAGACGGCGCAGTCGCCGGTGCAGATCGTGCCGCGCGTCACCGGCGCGGCAAAGCCGATGGGCGAGGTCCCTGCTCCGCCGCTGCCGCGCGCCATCACCGACGACAAGCGGGTGATGCGGAATTATCCGGAGCAGCCGCCGGTGATCCCGCATTCCATCGACAACTATCAGCTCACGCTGAAGGCCAATCGTTGCCTCGAATGCCATCGCCGCGAATATACCGAAAGCTCGGGCGCGCCGATGATCAGCGTGACGCATTTCATGGATCGTGATGGCCAGATGCTCGCCGACGTGACGCCGCGGCGCTACTTCTGCACGGCCTGCCACGTGCCGCAGACCGATGCGCGACCGCTCGTCCCGAACACCTTCATCGACATGAAGGAACTCGGCCGATGAGCATCGTGAGATGGTTCATCGCGAAACTGCTGTGGTTCTGGCGGATTGCCAGCCGGCCGGCCACGCATATCAGTCTCGGCGTGCTGGCGCTCGGCGGTTTTCTCGGCGGCGTGATCTTCTGGGGCGGTTTCAACACCGCGCTGGAAGTGACCAATACCGAGAAGTTCTGCACCGGCTGTCACGAGATGCATGACAACGTGTATCAGGAACTGCAGCGCACGCCGCATTTCGCCAACCGCTCCGGCGTACGGGCCACCTGCCCGGACTGCCACGTGCCGCATAACTGGACCGACAAGATCGCCCGCAAGATGCAGGCGTCGAAAGAGGTCTGGGGCAAGATCTTCGGCACCATCAACACGCGCGAAAAATTTCAGGAGAAGCGGCTGGAATTGGCCAAGCACGAATGGGCGCGGCTGAAGGCGAATGACTCGCTGGAATGCCGCAACTGCCACTCGGCGATTGCGATGGACTTTACCAAGCAGGCGCCGCGTGCCGCAGCGATCCATGCGAAATTCCTGGTCACCAAGGAGCGCACCTGTATCGATTGCCACAAGGGCATCGCCCATGAGCTGCCGGACATGACGGGCATCGAACCGGGCTGGAGCGCACCGGCTGAGCTGCGCGATCGCCACAGCTATCACGCGCCGGAAGCGGATATGCTGTCGCGGTTTTTGGCCTCGGTGAAGAAGTAACTCCGCCCCTCATGGTGAGGAGGCGCGCTCTCGCGCGCCGTCTCGAACCATGAGATGTGGAGCTCTGCAGCCATCCTTCGAGACGCCGCTGCGCGGCTCCTCAGGATGAGGGACAGAGAATAAGCTGTAGGGTGGGCAAAGCGCAGCGTGCCCACCTTCAAGTGCGCGGCTGGTGAAGGTGGGCACGGCGCAAGAGCGCCTTTGCCCACCCTACAGGTAAACCTCAGTTCATCGTGATATTCGCCTTCTCGATGACGCCCTTCCAGCGCGACGTCTCGCTGGCGATATATTTGCCGAAGGCGGGACCATCGACATCCATCGCGACCGCACCGAGTTCGGAGATCTTCTTCTTGGTCTCGGGTTGCTGCATGAAGGCACGGATCTCGGCCGAGAGCTTGTCGGTGATTGCCTTCGGTGTCCCGGTCGGCGCGATGAAGCCGTGCCAGGCGACGGCTTCAAAACCCGGCAGGAATTCGGCGACCGCCGGCAGGTTCGGATCGAAGTCGGCGCGCTTTGGCGTGGCGGTGGCGAGCATCGCCAGCTTGCCGCCGGTGACGTGCGGAAGCAGCAAGGGCACGTTGTCGAAGGACAGATCGATCTGGCCGCTGAGCAAGTCGGGCATCATCTGGCTCGAGCCTTTGTAGGGCACGTGGACCATCTTGGTGCCCGTCATCTGCTGAAACAGTTCGCCGGCGAGATGTTGCGAGGTCCCCGGCCCGGCCGAGCCGAAGGTCACCTTGCCGGGATTGGCTTTGAGGTAAGCGATGAGATCGGGCACGGTGCGCGCGGCGATCTTGTTCGGATTTACCACCAGCACATTGGGCACCATGCTGACCTGGGCGATCGGCACGAGATCTTTCTCGGGATTATAGCTCAGCTTGGCGCCATAGATCGTCGGATTGATCGACATCGCCGAGGTGCTGGCCACGCCGATGGTGTAGCCATCCGGCTGCGCCTTGGCGACACGGGTGACGCCAATGATGCTGCCGGCACCGCCGACATTTTCCACCACGATGGTCGCGCCCATCTTCTTCTGCAGATGTTCGGCCACCATGCGGCCGAGAATATCCGCGGTGCCGCCCGCCGAGAATGGGACGATGGTGGTGATGGCGCGATTGGGATAATTCGCATCCTGCGCGGATGCAGGCGCAAGCATGCCGAGTGTGATGCAGGCAGCCGTCAGGCCTGAGAGCAGTCTCATGGTCGTTCCTCCAGTGGGTTGATGATCGGCCCCGTTTGCGGGTGCTCGATCGTGGGGTGATGCATCACGCCGGGGGCGTGATGCATCGTGTTGGTATCCGCACCTCTCCGTCCCTCATGGTGAGGAGCGCGCTGTTGCGCGCGTCTCGAACCATGAGTTAGCGGAGCTCCGCCGCCATCCTTCGAGACGCCGCTGCGCGGCTCCGCAGGATGAGGGCGGAGTTTGGGTTTAGTTCATCGTGACGTTGGCCTTTTCCATCACGGTCTTCCAGCGCGCGGTCTCGCTGGCGATGTACTTCGTGAATTCATCCTGCGGGATGGCGACGGCAGTGGCGCCGAGTTCGCTCATCTTCTTCTTCGTTTCCGGCAGGCTCATGAATTCACGCACTTCCGCCGACAGTTTGTCGACGATCGGCTTCGGCGTCGCGCTAGGCGCGATGAAACCGTGCCAGGCGACGGCTTCAAAGCCCGGCAGGAATTCGGCAACGGCCGGCACATTCGGATCGAATTCGGCGCGTTTCGGCGTGGCGGTGGCGAGCAGAGCCAGCTTGCCGCCGGCGACATGCGGCAGCAGCAGCGGCACGTTGTCGAAGGCGATGTCGATCTGGCCCGAAATCAGGTCGGTGACCATCTGGCTCGAGCCCTTGTAAGGCACGTGGATCATCTTGGTGCCGGTCATCTGCTGGAACAGTTCACCGGCGAGATGCTGCGAAGTGCCGGGGCCCGACGAACCGAAGGTGACCTTGCCCTCGTTGGCCTTGATGTAGGCGATCAGCTCCGGAACGGCGCGGGCCTTGATGCGGTCCGGATTCACGACAAGCACGTTCGGCACGATGCTGACCTGGGTGAAAGCGACGAGATCCTTCTCCGGCTGGAACTGGAGCTTGCTGCCATAGAGCGACGGCGCGATCGCCAGCGGCGAGGTCGAGGCGAGACCGATCGTGTAGCCATCGGGCTGCGCCTTGGCGACGCGGTTGACGCCGATATTGCCGCCGGCACCGCCCATGTTCTCGACCACCACGGTGGCGCCGAGCTTCTTCTGCAGGTGCTCGCCGACCATGCGGGCAATGATGTCCACGGTGCCGCCGGCCGCAAACGGCACGACGATGGTGATCGGCTTGGTCGGGTACTTTGCGTCCTGCGCATGGGCAGAACCGACGGCGCTGAGCGCAACGGCGGCGGCCATCAGGATGGATTTGATTGTCATGGGAGTCCTCTTCTCGAATTTGATTTTTAGTTCAGCAGTCGAAGCCGCGGCGCTCACTGCGCCGGCAGCACCTTTCCGGGGTTCATGATGTCGTGGGGATCGAGCATCGCCTTGACGCTGCGCAACAGCTTGAGCTCGACCGGTTTGGCGACGCGGCCGAGCCGCTCGCGATTGGCGATGCCGATGCCATGCTCGGCGCTGATGCTGCCGCCGAGTGCGGCGGTTTCCTCATCGACGATGGTGTTGATGGCGAGGACCGTGTCTGCAATCAGGTTCTTCTGGTCCTGCTTGAAGCCGGGAATGATCGCCAGCACATGGATGTTGCCGTCACCGATATGCCCATGCATCACAATGCGCGCATCCGGGCGATAGGCGGCGATCCGCTTCTCCACCTGCTTCACGAAAGTCGCCTGCTCCGACAGCGGCACCGCGCTATCGTGCGAGATGACATAGCCGGCAGCCTTGCTGCCTTCGGAAACGCTGTGGCGGATTTTCCAGAATGTTGCGGCCTGGGTCTCGCTGGAGGCGACTAGCGCATCGGCGACCAGTTCGCGCTCATAGGCGTTGGCGAGCATGGTCTCCATGGCTTCGTTGAGATCGACGGTCAGCAGCGTATCGACGAGTTCGATCAACACATACCAGGGCGTATCCAGTTCGAACGGGATGGTCACCAGCGGCAGGTTCTCGGCGATCACATCGATCTGGCCGCGCGACATCACTTCGAAGGCGCCGAGGCGGTCACCGAGATCGGTGCGTGCCTGCGCCAGCAAATCGAGAACGGCATCGATGCCGTTCAGCTTGACGAAGGCCACTGCCCTCGCCCGCGGCTTCGGGAAAAGCTTGAGCACCGCACCGGTGATGATGCCGAGCGTGCCTTCGGCGCCGATGAAGAGCTGCTTGGTATCAAAACTCGTCGAGTCCTTGCGCAGCGCCGTCATGCCGTCGAGGATTTCGCCATCGGGCATCACCACTTCGAGGCCGAGGCACAACTCGCGCGTGGTGCCGTAGCGCAGCACCGCGGTGCCGCCGGCATTGGTGGAGAGATTGCCACCGATCTGGCAAGAGCCTTCGGCGCCGAGGCTGAGCGGAAACAGCCGATCGATATCGTCGGCGGCCTTCTGGATGTCGGCCAGGATGCAGCCGGCATCGACGGCGATGCTGTCGCCGAGACGGCTGACATGGCGGATCTTGTTGAGGCGGTCGAGGCGCAAAACGATCATCGGGCGATCGCCAAGCGGCGTGGCGGCGCCGCACATGCCGGTGTTGCCGCCCTGCGGCACGATGGCGATGCCGGCGGCCGAGCACGCCTTCACGACGTCGGAGACTTCTTGCGTGGAGCCGGGCTTGACCACGGCCAGTGCGCTGCCGTGATAGCGGCCGCGCCAGTCTGTCACGTAAGGCTCGAAATCGCCGCCGGGGCCGATGATGTAACGCTCGCCGACGATGGCGGTGAGCGTGGTGAGGAATGTCGTGGGGTCGGTCAAATCAGTCTCCTCGCCTACCGGAACGAGAGATCGAGCAGACGGCCTTCGAACAGGCGGTCGCGCGAGGTCTCGAGATGCAGGCGCATGGCCGTGCGCGCTGCCTCGGCATTGCGGTCACGGATCGCTTCGAAAATGTGGCTGTGTTCCTCGAACACCGCCTCGAGCCCCGGCTGCGGGCCCATCAGCGACTGGCCATGCAGCTTCATGCCGACGGCGACATGATCCTTCAAGGCGTTCAGCGAGGTCGCGAAATAGTGGTTGTTGGTCGCTTCCGAGATCGCGAGATGAAACGCATAGTCGGCGTCCTCGCGATGCTTGCGGTTCTTCGTCGCCTCGCGCAGCAGGCCGAGCGCCGCTTCCATTTGCACGAGATTGTCGTCGCTGCGCCGAAGCGCTGCGAAATGCGCGGCCTCGCTTTCCATGCTGATGCGGAATTCGAAGCAGCGCTGAATGTCGGCGATGGTTTCGACACGGGCATAGCCGAACGGCTTTTGCGGCGCGCGTGCTTGCACGAAACTGCCGGAGCCTTGGCGCGAATAGATCAGCCCGTCGTCGCGCAAACGGCCGAGGGCATCGCGCAGCACCGGGCGCGAGACATCAAAAATGCTTGCGAGTTCGTGTTCACCGGGCAGTTTCTGGTCCGCTGCGTAGTCGCCATTGGCGATACGCTGCGCGAGCTCGCCATAGACCTTGTCGACGAGCGACGCGCCGGCATTGCGCGCGCGTGGCGCATCAGACTGTTCGCTGGAATCGATCGGCTTCATGATCAGTCAAACCGCGGCTCACAAGGGCGGCGCGGGTTTCATTCGAAATTCCGATCGATCCCGATCGGCTTTCTCTTGCAACAGTTCCTCGCCAGGTTGCGGCGAACATGCGGGCGCACATTCAACTTGTCAACATGTCAAGTCCGGGTAGCGGATGTGACGAAGCGGTTATCTATATGATTTTAGGACGGTAATTTTCCTGACTTGATCAATAGTCGTATTGCAGCGCACAAAACATGACAACTTGTCAGGTTGCAAAAATCATGGTCGAAGGCTGGCAGCATTCGAAAGGACTTCCAGCGTGACCAACGGATTGAACGGCAAGGCCATCGTGATCATCGGCGCAAGCTCCGGCATCGGCGCTGCGGTCGCGACCAAATTCGGCGCACTCGGCGCCAACCTCATCGTGCACTACAACGGCAATGCCGATGGGGCCGAGGAAGTCGTGGCAACGATCCGCAAGGGCGGCGGTAAGGCGGACTTGCTGCGTGGCGACGTGTCGGAGCGCACGGAAGCTGCACGTGTGATCGAGGAAGCGCATGCCAAACTCGGCCGTATCGACGTACTGATCAACAATGCCGGCGCTATGTTCGGCCGCACGGCGATCGCCAATGCCACCGACGAGCAGTATGACGACGTGATCGACCTCAATATCGGCTCGGTCTTCTTCGCCTGCCGCAAGGCCGCGAAGATCATGGAAGCGCAGCGCTCGGGTTCGATCATCAACACGACCTCGGTGGCCGCGCGCAATGGCGGCGGCGGCGGTGCCGGCCTGTATGGCTCGGCCAAGGGGTTCGTGAGCACCATCACCCGCGTGCTCGCGAAGGAACTGGCGCCGTTCGGCGTGCGTGCCAATGCGGTGGCGCCGGGCGTGATCATGACCCCATTCCATCAGCGCTATTCCAATGCGGAACAGCTCGAAGCCTCGCGCCAGACCATCCCGCTCGGCCGCATCGGCACCCCGGAGGAATGCGTCGGCGCCTATCAGTTCCTGGCGGATGAAAGCATGAGCGGTTATATCACCGGCCAGGTGATCGAGGTGAATGGCGGCCAGATCATGCCGTAAGGCTCAGGCCCTCATGGTGGGGAGGCGCGCTCTTGCGCGCCGTCTCGAACCATGAGTTGGCCGGGCTTTGAGTTCGCGGCCATCCTTCGAGACGCCGCTGCGCGGCTCCTCAGGATGAGGGCTGAGTTTGGGGCCATGAAACAAGCCCCTCATGGTGAGGAGCGGCCCCTTGGCCGCCTCTCGAACCATGATGGTGTGACGCTCCTTTTGCTGGCCGCACAAAACAAGAATTCCTGCAACACACAAACGAGAGAGACGCCAATGCCCTCCACCTTCCCCACCGGCGTGTTCTGCGCCGCGACGACGCCCTTCAATGCCGACCTCTCTGTCGATCAGGGCCTGTACACCGCGCATTGCCAGCGCCTGCTGGATGACGGCTGCACCGGCATCGCCATGCTGGGCACCACCGGCGAAGCCAACTCGCTGTCGGTCGCGGAACGCAAGTCGTTGCTGGAAGCCGTGGTGAAGTCCGGTATCGCGCCGAAAAAGCTGCTGCCGGGCACCGGCGTCGCTTCCATCATGGAAACGGTGGAGCTGACCAAGCATGCGCTGGAGCATGGCGTGAACACCGTCGTGATGCTGCCGCCCTATTACTACAAGGGCGTCTCCGACGACGGCATCGTCGATGCCTATAGCGCGATCATCGAGCGCGTGAACGATCCGCGCCTGCGCGTGGTCCTCTATCACATTCCGCAGATGTCGTCGGTGCCGATCTCGCTCGATGTCATCGACCGGCTGATCAAGCGTTTCCCGGATACTGTCGTGGGCATCAAGGACTCGTCGGGCGATTTCGCCAATATGAGCGCGATCGTCGAGCGCTTCCCGGGATTCTCGGTGTTGGTCGGTGCCGATCCGCTGATGATCAAGCTGCTGCCCATGGGCGGCGCCGGCTGCATCACCGCCACGTCAAATCTGGTCGGCGGCGATCTTGCCACGGTGTTCAATGGGTTCAACGATCCGTCGAAGGCGGCGGAGGTTGCGGCCGCGCAGGAGCGGATCGTGGCGGGCCGCAATGCGGTGTCGAGCTACGCGCAGCTGCCGTCGCTGAAGGTGCTGCTGGCGCGACAATATGGCAACGACGGCTGGATGCGGGTTCGTCCGCCGCTGGTGGGGCTGAGCGCCGCTGAGGCCGAAGCGGTGCGAAAGTCGTTCGCGGCGTAAAACGCCGCACTCGTAGGATGGGTTGAGCGAAGGCGCGTCAGCGCCGGAGCAAAACCCATCAGCCGAGCTTGCAGCAGGTGGAAGAGATGGGTTTTCGCGAAGACGCTCAACCCATCCTACGCGACGGCGCTGGCCTTGAACTCCCGCCAGCCCTTCGCGCGTAATTCGCAGGCGGGGCATTTGCCGCAGCCATAGCCCCAGTCGTGCAACGCGCCGCGTTCTCCGAGATAGCAGGTGTGGGAATGCTCGCGGATCAGGTCCGTCAGCGCCTCGCCGCCGAGCTTGTCGGCCAGCCCCCAGGTCGCGGCCTTGTCGAGCCACATCAGCGGGGTATGCAGCGTAAAGTCTTTTGCCATGCCGAGATTGAGCGCGCCGTTGAGCGCCTTGATGGTGTCGTCGCGGCAGTCGGGATAGCCGGAGTAATCCGTCTCGCACATGCCGCCGACAATGTCGGTGATCCCGCGCCGATAGGCCAAGGCGGCCGCAAAAGTCAGGAAGACGAGATTGCGGCCGGGCACAAATGTATTGGGCAGGCCGTCGGCGCCCATCTCGATGGCGACGTCGCGGGTCAGCGCGGTGTCGGAGATGGCTGCCAGCGTGGGAATGTCGAGTGTGTGGCTGTCGCCGATCCTGGCGGCCCAATCCGGCTTGATCGCCTTCATGCCGTCGATCAGCTTGGCGCGGCTGTCGAGCTCGACGGCGTGGCGCTGGCCATAGGCGAAGCCGAGCGTCTCAACGCGGGCAAAGCGGTCGAGGGCCCAGGCAAGGCAGGTGGCGGAATCCTGGCCGCCGGAGAACAGGACAAGGGCTGTGGAGGTGTCGGTCATGCCGCTGTTGTAGCCCGGATGGAGCGAAGCGCAATCCGGGGACCGGCGTTTCAGCTCGCTCTGCTGTCCCTGCATTGCGCTTCGCTCCATGCAGGCTACACATCGCGCTCCGCATCCGGCATACCGGGACAACCCCGGAGCCCGCCCCCATGACCCCTTCCCGCGATATCACCCGCCTGCTCGAAATCATGGCCGCGCTGCGGACGCCGGTGACGGGCTGCCCGTGGGACCTGGAACAGGATTTTGCGTCGATTGCGCCCTATACGATCGAGGAGGCCTATGAGGTCGTAGACGCGATCGCGCGCAACGATCTCGACGATCTCTGCGAGGAGCTCGGCGACTTGCTGCTGCAGGTCGTGTTCCATGCCCAGATGGCATCCGAGCAAGGCCGGTTCGATTTCGGCGATGTGGTGACGGCGATCACCAAGAAGATGATCCGCCGGCATCCGCATGTGTTTGCCGATGCGGACGGCAATGTCACTTCGGGCCATGTGAAGGGCGTTTGGGATCGCATCAAGGCCGAGGAGAAGCGTGAGCGCGCGGCGCGACGCGGCGAGGACGTCGCTGCGCCTAAATCGCTGCTGGCGAGCGTCAAGGCCAGCCAGCCGGCGCTGGCGCAAGCCCTGGCGCTGCAGGCCAAAGCGTCCACGGTCGGCTTCGACTGGAACGATCCGCGCGCAGTGCTGGCCAAAATCCGCGAGGAAGCGGACGAGATCGAGGCGGCCCTGGAACGCGGCGACGCCGATCACATCGCAGAAGAGACCGGCGACCTGATGTTCGCACTGGTGAACCTCGCGCGGCACGTGAAGGCCGATCCGGAAATGGCGCTGCGCGGGACCAATGTGAAATTCGAAAAGCGGTTCGCTTATATCGAGCAGGCGCTGCTGGCCAAGGGGCGGACGCTGCAGGATGCGTCGCTCGAGGAGATGGATGCGCTGTGGAACGAGGCGAAGAAGAAGTAGCCTGGATGGAGCGAAGCGAAATCCAGGGACAGCAGAACTGATCGAAGCGCCGGTCCCCGGATTGCGCTTCGCTCCATCCGGGCTACGGGTCCGCGTGCAGCACCGCGCCGAACTTGCCGATCACCACGTCGCGCTTCGTTTCATCCACGCGCACGGTCATATCGAAATGGCCTTCGTGCAGCTCCTTCACCAGTACCTCGGCATTGCGATGCAGCCAGCTGATGCCGGCGCCGTCGGATGCGTCGATGGTGAGATCGAGGGTGATACGCGTCGCTGCGAGGCGATCCTCGATGCTGGTGAGAAGTTCGGTGACGCCCTCGCCTGTCACGGCCGAGACCATGAAGACCGGGCTTTCCGTCGGCCGCCGCGCAGCGATATTCGCGAGGTTTTCGCGCTCTTCGTCCGAGAACCGATCGATCTTGTTCCAGACTTCGAGAATGCGCGCGCCGCCTTCGGTGTCGATACCGAGTTGGCGCAGCACATTGTCGACGTCGCTCTGCTGCGCTTCCGCATCTTCGTGGCTGATGTCGCGCACGTGCAAAATGATGTCGGCTTCCAGCACTTCTTCCAGCGTGGCGCGGAACGCGGCCACGAGCTGGGTCGGCAGGTTGGAGATGAAGCCCACGGTGTCGGACAGCATCGCTTTGCCGCCATGGGGCAGCGTCAGCGCACGCAGCGTCGGATCGAGGGTCGCGAACAGCATGTCTTCGGCCTGCACATCCGCCCGCGTGAGGCGGTTGAACAGCGTGGACTTACCGGCATTGGTGTAGCCGACCAGCGCCACGACGCGATACGGCACGCGCTGGCGGCCAGCGCGGTGCAGGCGGCGCGTGGCCTGCACTTTCTTGAGGTCGGCCTCCAGCCGGCCGATGCGATCGCCGATCATGCGGCGATCCGCTTCGATCTGGGTTTCGCCGGGGCCGCCCATGAAGCCGAAGCCGCCGCGCTGGCGCTCCAGATGGGTCCATGAGCGCACCAGGCGGCTGCGCTGATAGTTGAGATGCGCGAGCTCGACCTGCAGCGTGCCTTCCTTGGTCTTCGCACGGCGGCCGAAAATTTCCAGGATGAGACCGGTGCGGTCGAGCACCTTGGCCTTCAATTCCTTTTCGAGATTGCGCTGCTGGATCGGCGACAGCGCGCAGTCCATCACCACGATGCCGATCTCGTTCGCCGCGATGACGCCGGCGATTTCCTCGACCTTGCCCTTGCCGAGATAGGTGGCGGGACGGATCTGGCTCAGCGGGGCTGCGATAGACTCAACCACGTCGAGATCAATCGCCCGGGCGAGACCGGTCGCTTCTTCGAGGCGGGCTTCGGTGTCGCGGACATGGGCGTAAGCGCTGGCCTCGGCATCGCCGCGGCGTTCGCGCAAATAAGGGCCGACCACGAGAACGCGGCCGGTGGATTCGCCGCCGGCCGCGGGGCGGTCGGCAGCATTGCCTTCAAAGCTACGAAATTCCAATCAGAGGTCTTTCAGTGTTCGCTCAGGCTTCTTCGCCGCCTTCGAACAACTGGATCGGCGCGCCTGGCATGATGGTCGAGATCGCATGCTTATACACTAGCTGCGAGTGCCCGTCGCGACGGAGCAAAAGACAGAAATTATCGAACCAAGTGACGATTCCCTGCAGTTTGACGCCGTTTACGAGAAAGATCGTCAGGGGTGTCTTGGTTTTGCGGACATGGTTGAGGAAGGTGTCCTGTAGGTTCTGAGCGCGGTCTGCCGCCATTTTTCTTAATCCCGAAGTCTGTTGTGTCTGTTGTTGCTTTTATTGTGCCTGGCCCGTCCTCTTTGGGACGTCGCCTGACCGTCCCGCCGCCCAAAGATCCCCCTCGGGGCGCGAAACAGAACGATTAGACGGCAGACCGCGTGTGAAGGCAAGCCGCCACACGGAAATCGTGCCTGGAAATGCGGCAAAGCTTACGCAATGTCCGCAAATTTATGGAATTCCTGGCGCAAACGGAGCGCCGTGGGGCCCGGTTTACCGTCGCCGATCGGGTTCCCGTCGATGGCGATGACCGGCATCACGATCTGACTCGCGGACGACACGAAGGCCTCGGCGGCGTTGGCGGCCTCCTCCGGGGTGAAATTCCGCTCCTCCAGCTTGAGCTGGAGCGAGGCCAGCACCTCGACCAGCACGGCGCGGGTGATGCCCGACAGGATGCCGCGCTCGGCACTCTTGGTGATCACCTTGCCGTCCTTGGTGATGATCCAGGCGTTGCAGGATGCGCCTTCGGTGACAAAACCCTTGTCATCCACATACCATGCCTCATAGGCGCCCTTGTCGCGCGCCTCCTGACGGGCCAGCACATTCGGCAGCAGGCCGACGCTCTTGATATCCACGCGCGGCCAGCGGTTCTCGGCTGTGGTGATGACCTTCACGCCGCGTTCGGCGGAGGCCTGGTTCTTGGCAAAATTCAGCGATTTCGCGGTGACCACGACGCTCGGCTTCACCTCGGGCGACGGAAAGCCGTGATCGCGATGGGCGACGCCGCGGGTGACCTGCAGATAGACGATGCCGTAATTGATGCGGTTGCGGCGGACCACTTCCTGCATGATGACTTTCAGCGAGGTCAGCGCCATCGGCATGGCGATGCGCAGTTCACGCAACGAGCGTTCGAGCCGCGCCATATGACGCGGGAAATCGACCATCTTGCCGCCGACGATTTCGCACACCTCGTAGACACCGTCGGCGAATTGATAGCCGCGGTCTTCCACATTCACGGCGGCGTCGCTGAGGTTCTGGTAGAGACCGTTGACGTAGGCGATACGCGACATGATGGATTCCGGTTGGTTGTTTCCTGAGCACGATAACACAAACGCGATGCCGTAGGATGGGTTGAGCGTAGCGAAAACCCATCACAACAAGCACCGGAGCGCGCGGTGATGGGTTTTCGCGAAGACGCTCAACCCATCCTACGGGCCGGCGCTTTTACCCCACGCCGAGCGCCTTCAATTTGCGATGCAGGGCCGAGCGCTCCATGCCGACGAATTCGGCGGTACGCGAGATATTGCCTGAGAAACGGCTGATCTGCGCAATCAGATAATCACGCTCGAACACCTCGCGCGCTTCGCGCAGCGGCAGGCCCATGATGTGCTCGCCATTGTTGGACGTCGGCATCGACGGCACCATCGAGCCGACATCCTGCGGCAGCATGTCCGCGGTGATGATCACCTCCGGCCCGCCGCCGGCCAAAATCATCACGCGCTCCACATTGTTGCGAAGCTGGCGGACATTGCCGGGCCAGACATGGGACTGCAGCACGGCCATGGCGTCCTGGCCGATCTGCCGCTTGGGCAGGCCGGTATTGGCGGAGATCTGCTCCATGAAGAACTCGATCAGCTCCGGGATATCCTCGCGATGCTCGGACAGCGGCGGGACGCGGATCGGCACCACCGAGAGGCGGTGATAGAGGTCTTCACGAAACGTACCAGCGGCGATTTCCTCTTCCAGGTTTCGCGCGGTGGATGAGATGATGCGGACATCGACGCTGACCTTGGTGGTGCCCCCTGCCCGCATAAATGTCTGATCGACCAGCACGCGCAAAATCTTGTTCTGGGTCTCGCGCGGGAGATCGCCGATCTCGTCGATGAACAGCGTGCCGCCATGGGCTTCTTCCAGCGCACCGGCCTTGCGCTGTTGCTCGCCATTGCTTTGTTCTGTGCCGAACAGCTCAAGCTCCATGCGCTCGGGCGTGATAGCAGCCGCGTTGATGACGACGAACGGACCGTTGGCGCGGGAGGATGACGCGTGCAGCGTGCGTGCAGCCAGCTCCTTGCCGGATCCGGATGGGCCGACGATAAGGATACGGCTATTGGCCTTGGCGGCGCGGTCGATGGTCTGGCGCAGCTGGTTCATCGCGGCCGAGCGGCCGGTGACCTTGCTGGCGATGGGCGAAATCTGCTTGAGTTCGCGCACCTCGCGTTTGAGACGCGAGGTCTCCAGCGCGCGGGTCGCAACAAGGATCAGGCGATCGGCCTTGAACGGTTTTTCGATGAAATCATAGGCTCCGCGCTTGATGGCGGCGACGGCGGTTTCGATATTGCCGTGGCCGGAAATCATGACCACCGGCAAATCCGGATTGTCCTTCTTCACCTGCTCCAGCAGTTGCAATCCGTCCAGCTTGCTGCCCTGCAGCCAGATGTCGAGGAACACCAGGTTGGGACGCCGGTTGGAGATCTCGTTGAGCGCACTGTCGCTGTCGCGCGCGGTGCGTGTCGTAAAGCCCTCGTCTTCCAGAATGCCCGCAACGAGATCGCGGATATCGGCTTCGTCGTCGACGATCAGAATGTCATTTGCCATGGCTCAAAAAATCCTGGTCACGTTTCTTCTGTTCAACTGCCGGTGACGGCTTCGATCTTCGGTTCGTTGTCGGAGGACGCTTTCGCGTCCCCCTTCTCCGCATCGGGCTTCTGACCGGAGATGGCGAAACGCAAACGCATCCAGGCGCCGCGCTGGCCCGGCTTGATGCTCGATGCGTCGCCGAGTTCGATGCCGCCGCCGTGATCCTCGAGCACTTTGCCGACGATGGCGAGACCGAGGCCGGTGCCCTTTTCGCGCGTCGTCACATAAGGCTCAAGCAGGCGCGAGCGGTTGCTCGTCGGCAGGCCGATGCCGTTATCCACGACGTCGATCACGATCTGGCCGTTCTCGCTGAAGGCTGTGACGTCAATGCGGCCTTTGCCGAGTTCTTCCGGCGGGACAGCCTCGATGGCTTCGGCCGCATTCTTGATGATGTTGGTGAGTGCCTGCGAGATCAGCCGGCGATCGAACTGCGCTTTTAGCGGCTCTTCCTTGATCTCGGCCGTGAGTTCGAGTTCGGGATGGCCGACACGCATCAGGAACACGGCCTGGCGCACGGTGTCGGCGACGTCCTCGCCTTCGATGACAGGCTTCGGCATCCGTGCGAAGCGCGAGAATTCGTCCACCATGCGGCGGATGTCTTCCACCTGGCGCACGATGGTGTCGGTGCACTGTTCGAAGATCTGCTTGTCGTCGGTGATGACTTTGCCGAATTTGCGCTTGATGCGCTCGGCGGAGAGTTGGATCGGCGTCAGCGGGTTCTTGATCTCATGGGCGATGCGGCGCGCCACGTCGGCCCATGCAGAGGTGCGCTGGGCGGAAACGAGGTCGGTGATGTCGTCAAGCGTGATGATGTAGCTGTCGCGCGACTGGCTGGTTTGCTCGGCGGAGATGCGGACAGAGAGATTGCGCTCGCGCCCCTCGCGATCAATCGTGATCTGGCCTTGCACCAGGCGCTGCGAGCTCTCGCGGGCATTCTGCATGAGCTCGTCGAGTTCGGGGATGATTTCATGCAAGGGATGGCCGAGCACTTCGGACTCGGAGTGGCCGACCAGCTTCTCGGCAGAGCGGTTGAGGATGCCGATGACATTTGAGCCATCGACACCGATGATGCCGGCGGAGGCGGAAGACAACACGGCCTCGATGAAACGGCGGCGGCTGTCGATGACGTCGGAGGCCGAGACCAGCTCGTCGCGCTGGCTCTTCAGCTCGGAGGTCATCTTGTTAAACGTCTCGCCGAGATGGGCGAGATCGCCTTCGGACTGGATCACCGGCACCTGCACATGGAGGTCACCAGTCGAGACCATATTGGCCGCGCTGACGAGACGGCGGATCGGGGCTACCAACCAGTTCGAGAAATTGAGGCCGATCAACACCGCGGACATCAGCACGGTGAGCGCGATGACGGTGAACATCAGTCCGAACGCGATCTGGATGCCGAGGCGGCGCGATTCCAACTCGGTGTAATCGGCGACGCTGGCCTGAGTCTGCGCCATCTGTGCGACCACGCGCGGGTCCAGCTTTCGCGCGACATAGAGATACAGGTTGTCAAATACCCGCAGCTTGATGACGGCGGCCACATAATTGCCATCGGGAATGATCGTGATCGCCGGCTCGCTATTGCCGACATTGACGAGGAAGTCAGCCGGCGGCGGCTCGAATTCAGGTTTCACGCCGGGCTGGTCGGGCTCGACGACATTACGATCCTTGTCGATCAGCATGGCGCCCGGCAAGTTACGCGCCTTGGCATTGGCCAGCATCAGCGAGCGAAACGTGCCGCGGTCCTGATAGAACAAAGGCTGGATACGCGCGAGATCGTCGGCCATGCCGAGAATGTCGCCGCCGATCAGTTGCGCATGCTCGTTCACGTAAGCGCGCGCGACGGTCATGGAATTACCGATCACCGCCTTGGTCGGGCCGGAAAATAGCCGGTCGAGGCCGCGGTCGAGGGTCACATTGGCGACGATGGAGACCAGCACCGCGGGCAGCACGGCGATGACCGAGAACAGGCTGACCACCTGCACATGCAGACGCGCCGCCGCCCTGCCCCGGCGCCGCGCCTGCACGACTTTCCAGATCTCGCGGGCGATGATCAGCACCAGCAGCAGGATCGTGGCGGCGTTGATGAGCAGGAAGGAGACGACCACCAGATGGGTCGGCGCCAGCGGCGTCAGGCCATTGAGGACGAGAAAGGTGAGGCACGCCGAGAGCAGCGCCATACCGACAGCCAACGGCACAAAAAGCCGCCGCAGTGGCCTGCGCGACTCGAATACCGACGGTTCAAATACTGGTGCCGACGTCTCTGCGTTCGTCATTCCGGGATTTTTGCTGAGCGAGGCGCTACGCGGGTTGGGTCGCTACCTACCGCGCACTGATGCAATCATACAACAATGTTGCTCAATTACGACAAATCCGCGGCGTAGAACAGCCGCGGATTGCGCAAGTCGCTCAATTTCACCGTTTGATCGGTGAAAATTCAGTTTTCCAGACCTCATCCCGAGGAGGGCTCACGTGGCCACGTCTCGGAAGATGGCCGGAAACACCGAAGGCAGGTCATCTCATAGTTCGAGACGGCGCAAGGGCGCCTCCTCGCCATGAGGGACTGAGTCGTGCTCAGACCCCCGTTCGATACACCTGGATGTCGAGATCGCGAATCTTCTTCCGCAGCGTGTTGCGGTTGAGGCCGAGGAGATCGGCGGCGCGAATCTGGTTGCCGCGGGTGGCCGCCAGTGCGGCCGTGAGCAACGGCACCTCGATCTCGCGGAGAATGCGGTGATAGAGGCCCGGCGGCGGCACGCCATTCGGGAAGCTGGAGAAGTGCGAGGACAGATAGACCTCCACGGCCCCACCCAGATTATCCACGGTGGTCGGCGCGTTACCACCCGAGACCACAGCGGGCGGCGCCAGTTCGCCATCGATCACCGGTCCGGTGATGACGTCCTGCGGATACAGCGCAGCCAGTCGGCGGGCGAGGTTTTCGAGCTCGCGGACATTGCCCGGCCAGCGATGCTGCTTCATGCGCTCGAGCGCGAGGGCATCGAGCTTCTTCGGTGGCAGCCCGTCCTTCTCTGCCAGTGCGAAGAAATGGCGGATCAGATCCGGCAGATCCTCGATGCGCTCGCGCAGCGGCGGCAGACGTAGCGGCACCACGTTCAGGCGGAAGAACAAGTCTTCGCGGAACAGGCCCTGCTGGATCAGGATGCGGAGATCCTTGTTCGACGCAGCGACGATGCGGACGTCGGTCTTGATCGGGGTGCGGCCGCCGACGGTGGTGTATTCACCCTGCTGCAGGACGCGCAGCAAACGGGTCTGGGCTTCCATCGGCATGTCGCCGATTTCGTCGAGAAACAGCGTGCCGCCTTCAGCCTGTTCGAAACGGCCGGTGGCGCGGGCATTGGCGCCGGTAAAGGCGCCGCGCTCATGGCCGAACAGTTCGGACTCGATGAGATCGCGCGGAATCGCCGCCATGTTCACCGCAACGAACGGGCCATTGCGGCGCTTGCCGTAATCATGCAGCGCGCGGGCGACCAGTTCCTTACCGGTACCGCTCTCGCCGGAGATCATGACCGTGAGATCGGTCTGCATCAGGCGGGCGAGCACGCGGTAGATTTCCTGCATTGCCGGCGAACGGCCGACCAGCGGGATGGAGTCGAATTCGCCGTCGTCGTCATTGCTGGCTACCCGCTCTTTCGGCTCGGCCAGCGCGCGGCCGACAATGGCGATCAGCTCCTTCAGGTCGAACGGTTTCGGCAGATACTCGTAAGCGCCCTTCTCCGACGCGCGGATCGCCGTCATGAACGTGTTCTGCGCGCTCATTACGATGACCGGAAGATTGGGCCGCATCTTCTTGATCCGCGGGAGCAGATCGAATGCGTTTTCGTCCGGCATCACCACGTCGGTGATGACGAGATCGCCCTCGCCCTGGCTCACCCAGCGCCATAGCGTGGCGGCGTTGCCGGTGAGGCGCACCTCGTATCCCGCGCGCGATAGCGCCTGATTGAGGACCGTGCGGATCGCCGTATCGTCATCCGCAACCAGAATACTTCCTGCAGGCATCGTCAGTCCTCTACTTAAGTCTGCGAGCCGGACGATGCGCTCGCACCGTCGCTGCCCGGATCATTGGTCTTTGCTGGATTGAACATCGGCAAAAGCACGCGGAAGGTCGTTTTTCGTGGTTGGGACTCACACTCGATGATCCCGCCGTGATCGCCGATGATCTTCGCAACCAATGCAAGACCCAGGCCGCTTCCGGTCGGTTTGGTCGTCACGAAGGGATCGAACAGATTTGGCAGCAGGTCTTCGGGAACACCGGGGCCGTTGTCCTTGACGCAAAATTCCAGCGGCAGCGACACGCGCGACTTCTTGCCGGGTACCGACAGCCGCACGCCCGGCCGGAACGCGGTGGTGAGTTGGATCTCACCATCGGAGCCGAGATCGACGATCGCTTCGGCAGCGTTCTTCACCAGATTGAGGAAGACCTGAATGAGCTGATCCTGATTGGCCAGCACCGGCGGCAGCGACGGGTCATAATCCTCGATGAAACGGATGTTTCGCGCGAAGCCGGACTGCGCGAGACGCTTCACGTGGTCGAGCACGGAATGGATGTTCACCGGGCCGCGCGCGACCGGGCGCTCGTCGCCGAAGACTTCCATGCGATCGACCAAAGTGACGATGCGATCGGCCTCGTCGGTGATCAGGCGGGTGAGCATGCGGTCTTCGGCGGAGGCCTGCTGTTCCAGCAATTGCGCGGCGCCGCGGATGCCCGAGAGCGGATTCTTGATCTCATGCGCGAGCATGGCGGCCAGCGCCGTCACCGACCGCGCAGCACTGCGATGGGTGAGCTGGCGGTCCATCTTGTCGGCGATGGTGCGTTCCTGCAGCATGACAACGATATGGCCGGGGCGCTCGGTGAGCGGCGCAACATGCAGATCGACCTGGCGATCGCCGCCGATGCGTGGCGTGCCGAGATCGACCTTGTATTCGTTGACCGGCGAATTCACCGCGCGCACCTGATCGATCAGCGCCAGCAGCGGGCTGCCGAACGGCACCAGCTCCTTCAGCGACTGCCGGCGCAGAAACTGCGCCGAAATGTCGAAGAAGGATTCCGCCGCCATATTGGCATCGACGATCTTGCCGTCCGGCGCGATCACGATGATCGGATGCGGCAGCGCGTTGAGGATGGCCTCGCTGTCGGCCGGGGCTGGCCGGCGATAGTCTGCGGCGCTCATGCGGCGGCACTCCATGCGAAATCGTCGAAGGCCTCATTCAGCGCGCGGTGGACGCTGTTCGGGTCTTCGGAGGTGAGGATTTTGCCGCGCCAGGCCTTCAGCTTCTCAGCCGACGCGCCTGACGTAGCCGCGGCGGTATCGAGCGCCCAGCCGAGATGCTTTCGCGCGTGGCGCAGACCGACGCGCAGGCCGTAGTGGCGGCAGACGTGATCATAGAGAGCGACGACATAACCGAGTTGCTGCTCCAGCGTCGGCGCGGCTTCTGCGATACCGGTCGCAAGCTGACGGCCGATCTGGCCGGGCAGCCAGGGCTGTCCGTAAGCGCCACGCCCGACCATCACGGCATCAGCGCCAGAGGCTTCGAGCGCGCTGACGGCCTTGTCGTAAGAGGTGATGTCACCATTGACGACGACCGGCACGCTCACCGCGGCTTTCACCGGACGCACCGCGTCCCACTTGGCGTTGCCCTTGTAGAACTGGCAGCGGGTGCGGCCGTGGACGGTGATGAGCTGCACGCCCGCCTCCTCCGCGCGGCGCGCGAGTTCGGGTGCGTTCATCGAGCGATCGTCCCAGCCGAGACGCATCTTCAGCGTCACCGGGACTTTGACGGCAGAGATCGTGGCTTCGATCAGCGTCAGCGCGTGATCGAGATCGCGCATCAGCGCGGAGCCGGACTGGCCGCCGGTCACATGGCGCGCAGGGCATCCCATATTGATGTCGATGATGTCGGCGCCGCCGCCTTCAGCGATACGCGCGCCCTCGGCCATCCAGTGCGGCTCGCAGCCGGCGAGCTGCACCACGTGGGGGCCGATCCCGGTGGCCTCACAGCGGAGAACCGACATCGGGCGGCCATTCACGAGGTCGTCGCTGGCGGTCATTTCGGAGACCACGAGGCCGGCGCCGAGCTCGCCGGTCAAGCGGCGGAACGGGGCATCGGTGATGCCTGACATCGGCGCAAGGACGACCCGGTTGGCGATTTCAACGTCACCAATCTTCAACGTCTTGCTGTAAGATGCGTCCGAATTCACAGGCCCGCTCATCATGCTCGTCTCCGCATCGTTGCGGTGACGGGGCGCAGTATGCGCACATTTGTTGTGCAGTCAATTGTCATGCCTACACATTAGCCAAAGCCAATGGTTTTGCAAGTGCAGTGCAGCAATGCACGTTTATGCGTCATGCCCACCAAACGCGAAAGCAAATCTACTGTTTTTCGGCGCGGCCGTGCTAAGGGCTGTGCGACCAACGCTTACCCCTTAATCACCTGAGCCTGATGACAAATTCACCGAAAACCGCTGCCATCATCGTTGCTGCCGGCCGTGGCCTGCGCGCCGGAGGCGGTGGCCCAAAGCAATACCGCACCATCGGCGGCAGGCCGGTGATCGCGCGCGCCATGGAGCCATTTTGCGATCATCCGGAGGTGTTCGCTGTGCAACCGATCACGAATCCCGACGATGTCGCCTTGTTCAATGAGGCGGTAGCTGGTCTTGACTACCGGGTTCCCGCCAATGGCGGTGCGACGCGCCAGGCCTCGGTCCATGCCGGGCTGGAGGCGCTGGCCGATCAGGCGCCGGAGATCGTTCTGATCCACGACGCCGCCCGCCCCTTCGTCACGCCCGGCGTCATCGCGCGCGCCATCGCGGCCGCGCAGGCCACCGGCGCCGCGGTGCCGACAGCGCCTGTGGTCGATACGATCAAGGTGGTCAATGGCGACGGCCATGTGGAAGCGACGCCCGAGCGCGCAAAACTGCGCATCGCACAGACGCCACAGGCCTTTCGTTTCGATGTCATCCTCGCGGCGCATCGTCGTGCCGCAGCCGAGGGACGTGACGATTTCACCGACGATGCCGCACTCGCCGAATGGGCGGGATTGACCGTGGCAACCTTTGAAGGCGATCCTGCAAATATGAAGCTGACGACTCCCGAAGACTTTTCCCGCGAAGAAGCCCGCCTCGCCGCCTCGCTCGGCGATATCCGCATGGGCACGGGCTATGACGTGCACGCCTTTGGCGAAGGCGATCACCTGATGATCTGCGGCGTCCGTGTGCCGCATACGCGTGGCTTCCTGGCCCACTCTGATGGTGACGTCGGCCTACATGCGTTGGTGGATGCGATCCTGGGCGCGCTGGCCGATGGCGATATCGGCTCGCACTTCCCGCCGAGCGACCCGCAATGGAAGGGCGCAGCGTCCGACAAGTTTCTCGAATATGCCGTCGGTCGCGTCACCGCGCGTGGCGGCAAGATCGCCAATCTCGAAGTCACGCTGATCTGCGAGCGGCCGAAGATCGGTCCGCTGCGCGACGCCATGCGCACGCGCATCAGCGAGATCTCCGGCGTGCCGGTGTCGCGCGTGGCCGTGAAGGCGACGACCAGTGAGCGCCTCGGCTTCACTGGCCGCGAAGAAGGCATCGCAGCCACCGCCGCTGCTACAATTCGTTTGCCCTGGGTGGACTAACATGGCTGGCAGCGACGCAAGAGCCCTCTCCCGCGCGCTGCTCGACCTTTGCCGCAGCCGCAAGCTCACCATTGCGACAGCGGAGTCCTGCACCGGCGGCCTCGTCGCCGGTGCACTGACGGAAATCCCCGGCTCGTCCGATGTGATCGACCGCGGCTTCGTCACCTATTCCAATGACGCCAAGCGAAAAATGCTGGGCGTCAAGGCGACGACGCTGGAGAGTTTTGGCGCGGTCAGCAAGGAGACCGCGATCCAGATGGCGGTCGGCGCGCTGGAAGAAGCCGATGTGGATCTCGCAGTGTCGATCACAGGCATCGCCGGCCCCGGCGGTGCCGTGCCGGGCAAGCCCGTTGGCCTCGTGCATTTTGCCGTGGCTGCGCGCGATGGACGGATCGTTGATAAGGAATTCCGGTTCGGTGCGATCGGGCGCTCAGCCGTGCGTCAGCGCTCGGTGTTGGAAGCGCTGCGGTTGTTGATGGAACTGGCGCGTGGCCCGCAGGCACCGGCGAAGAAGCGGGCATTGGCGAGCCCGGCACGCGCACGCGTGGCGCGATCACCACGGCGGAAGGCTACGACAAGGCCGGTGAAGAAACCGGTGAAGCCGAAGCCGAAGGGGGACTAGCGCATACTCCGCCCTCATCCTGAGGAGCCGTGCAGCGGCGTCTCGAAGGATGGCCACAACCACTACAGCCCGGCGAACTCATGGTTCGAGACGGCGCTTCGCGCCTCCTCACCATGAGGGACGGAGTGTTAGGCGGGCTTCACCCGATACACTTCGTCCGCGCGCTTTTCGAACGCTGCAGCAAACCGCTGAAACGCCGCGTCGAACATCGAGCCCATCAGCATCGCCAGCATGCGGCTCTTGAATTCGTAGTTGATGAAGAAACCGACATCGCATTCGGTCTCGCTCTTCGGCTCGAATGTCCAGCGGTTCTCGAGATTGCTAAACGGCCCACGCAGATATTCGACGATGATCTTCAGGTTGGCGCGGTCGAGCGTGACCTTGCTCGTAAAGCTCTCCTGCACAAGCTTGAACGAGACCGTCATGTCGGCCACGATCACCTCGGTGCCGTCGTCATTCTGCGTGCGCTGGCGGATCTTCAGCGCCTTGCAGAGCGGGACGAATTGCGGATAGCGCTCCACATCGGCCACGAGGTCGAACATTTGCGGCGCGCTGTGGCGCACCCGGCGCTTGTTGGCAAATCTCGGCATCGATCTCTCAGCGCGCGATGGCTTCGCGCGCTGCCTTGAGCTTGGCAAAATCCTCGCCGGCATGATGCGACGAGCGCGTCAGCGGGCTGGCCGACACCATCAGAAAGCCCTTGGTGTAGGCGACCTTCTCATAGCCCTTGAATTCATCCGGCGTCACGTAGCGCGACACCACGTGATGTTTGCGCGTCGGCTGCAGATATTGGCCGATGGTGAGGAAGTCGATCTCGGCCGAGCGCATGTCGTCCATCACCTGCAGCACTTCGGGCCGCTCCTCGCCGAGGCCAACCATGATGCCGGACTTCGTGAAGATCGTCGGGTCGAGCTCCTTCACACGCTGCAGCAGGCGTAGCGAATGGAAGTAACGCGCGCCCGGACGAACCGTGAGATAGCGCGACGGTACGGTTTCGAGATTGTGGTTGAACACGTCGGGCTTCGCCGCCACGACGACTTCGAGCGCGCCGGGCTTTCGGAGGAAGTCCGGTGTCAGAATCTCGATCGTGGTGGTCGGGCATGCCGCACGAATGGCGCGAATGACCTGCGCGAAATGATCGGCACCGCCGTCCTTGAGATCGTCGCGGTCCACCGAGGTGATGACCACATGTTCGAGGCCCAGTTTTCGCACGGCTTCGGCGACATGCGCGGGCTCGTTCGCATCCAGCGCGTTCGGCATGCCGGTCTTGACGTTGCAGAACGCACAGGCGCGGGTGCAGGTGTCACCCATGATCATGAAGGTGGCGTGTTTCTTCTGCCAGCACTCGCCGATATTCGGGCAACCGGCTTCCTCGCATACGGTGACGAGGCCGTTTTCCTTGACGATCTTGCGGGTGTCGCCATAGCCACGGCTGGTCGGCGCACGCACGCGGATCCAATCCGGCTTCTGCGGCGAAAAATTATCCGGCCGATTCACCTTTTCCGGGTGGCGCGGGCGAACCTGGGTCGATGATACAGTATCGAGGACGGTGACCATGAATTGTCCGTTCTGTGCAACGCTCTAGGTAATCCGCCGGGCGCCCGCTCGCAACCCGCCCTGCTCGCTCTCACAGGCATATCACCGAGAATGGCCCGAAAACCTGACCAAACCACCCACAAACTGGGCAAAGTACTGAATCGCAAATTCTTCGATCGCAGTGTCCATGAGGTGGCACCGGAACTGATCGGTGCCACATTGCTGGTGGACGGCGTCGGCGGGACGATCGTAGAGGTGGAGGCCTATCATCACACCGACCCGGCCGCGCATTCCTTCAACGGCGAGACCCCGCGCACCCGGGTCATGTTCGGCCCGGCTGGCTTTGCCTATGTGTATCGCATCCATCAGGTCTATTGCGTGAATGCGGTCTGCGAGGCCGAGGGCTCGGCGAGCGCGGTGCTGATAAGGGCGCTGCAGCCGACATTCGGGCTGGACGAGATGCGGGCGCGACGCGGCCTGGAAGATGAGCGACTGCTGTGTTCTGGCCCAGGTCGGCTGTGTCAGGCGCTTGGCATTGGCCTCGCCCATAACGGATTGGCACTTGATCAGCCGCCGATTGAAATGTTTGCGCGGACCGAAGTGCCAGACGTAATAGCCGGCATCCGGATCGGGATCAGCAAGGCGGTGGAGTATCCGTGGCGCTATGGCATGCGGGGATCGAAGTATTTGAGCAAGCCGTTTGCGAAAATGTAGGGTGGGCAAAGGCGCGAAGCGCTGTGCCCACCTTCAAGTGCACGGCTGGTGAAGGTGGGCACGCTTACGCTTTGCCCAACCTACAGATCAGCTCATCCCCTTCAGCCGCTCCAGCGCTTCCAGCACCTTCGCCTTGCGCGCTTCGGCGTTGGCGCGCTTCTCGCGTTCTTCCTCGACAACTTCCTCCGCCGCATTCGCCACAAACTTCTCGTTCGAGAGTTTTGCATCCGCGCGCTTGATGTCACCTTCGGCCTTGGCGAGTTCCTTTTCAAGCCGCGCCTGTTCAGCGGCGACATCGATCAGGCCCTTCAGCGGCAAGCCTGCCACTTCATCGCGCACGATCAATTGCACGGTGCCTTCCGGCGCCTTGTCTGCAAAGGTGATGTTGTCGATGCGCGCGAGGCGCTTGATGACATCGCTCCAGCGCTGCGCGCGGGCCTGCATCTCGGTGGACGCAGCGACCAACACCAGCGGCGTCAGCGTGGCCGGCACGATATTCATCTCGGCGCGGAGCGAGCGCACCGCGGTGATGAGATCGACCACCCAGCCGATTTCTGCCTCGGCAGCATCGTCGGTGAAATCGGCAGGTGCCGGCGCGGGATCGCCGAGCAAGATCGGCGCGACGATCGGATCGCTTGCGGCGGTCGCAACGATCAGCGCTTCCTGCTCACGCGTGATGCCCGTCGCCTTGCGCGACCACGGTGTCAGCACCAGCAGGCCTTCACGCTTTGCCGTCACGGCCCACAGCTCTTCGGTGATGAAGGGCATGAACGGATGCAAGAGCTTCAGGATCTCGTCGCGCGCCCAGGCGACCATGGCGCGGGTTTCGGCCTTGGCCTGGCCGTCCTCGCCCATCATGAAGGGTTTTGCGAGTTCGAGATACCAGTCGCAATACACGTTCCAGACGAACCGATAGGCAGCGCCGGCAGCATCGTTGAAACGATACGCTTCGATCGCCTCGGTGACTTCCCGCGTGGCCTTCACGGTTTCATGCGCAATCCAGCGATTGAGCACTTCCTTCGCCGCGGTCGGATCGAAACCGACCGGCAGCGCGCACTCGTTCATTTCGGCGAAACGGCACGCGTTCCACAGCTTGGTCGCGAAATTGCGATAGCCTTCGACGCGCGAGGTCGCGAGCTTGATGTCACGGCCCTGCGCGGCCATGGCGGCCAGCGTGAAGCGCAGCGCGTCGGCACCGAACTGATCGATCAAATTCAGCGGATCGATGACATTGCCCTTCGACTTCGACATCTTGGCGCCCTTCTCGTCGCGGACGAGGGCGTGGATGTAGACGGTCGGGAACGGCACATCCTTCATGAAGTGCATGCCCATCATCATCATCCGGGCGACCCAGAAGAAGATGATGTCGAAGCCGGTGACGAGGACGTTGGTCGGATAGTAACGCTTCACATCCTCATCGGTCTGCGGCCAGCCGAGCGTCGAGAATGGCCAAAGCGCCGATGAGAACCAGGTGTCGAGCACGTCTTCGTCGCGCGTGATGAAGCTGCCGCGCTTGTCGGCATCTTCTGCCATCTCGCGCGCTTGATCTTCGCTGATGTGGCCCTGCTCGACGTAATAGCCGAGCGCGGCGCCGACCGCCTCGTCCTCGGTCTCGGCGACGAACACCTTGCCGTCCGGACCATACCACGCGGGAATCTGATGGCCCCACCACAGCTGGCGCGAGATACACCACGGCTGGATGTTTTCCATCCACTCGTAATAGGTTTTCTCCCAGTTCTTCGGCACGAATTCGGTCGCGCCTGTGCGCACGGCAGCGATCGCCGGCTGCGCCATGGTGTGGGCGTCGACATACCACTGGTCGGTAAGGAACGGTTCGATGACGACATTCGAACGATCGCCATGCGGGACCATGTGGACATTCGGCTCGATCTTTTCGAGGAAGCCGAAATCTTCCAGGCGCTGAACGATCGCCTTTCGCGCGGCGAAGCGCTCCATGCCGTGGAGTTCTTCGATCAGTTGCGACGACCCTTCCGGCAGGCCACGGGCATAGTCCTCGTTGTCGGCGAGCGCGAGTTTGCCTTCGATGTCGAGAATGCTGATGCGCGCGAAGCCGTGGCGGTTGCCGACTTCGAAATCGTTGAAGTCATGCGCCGGCGTAATCTTGACCGCGCCCGAGCCCTTTTCCGGATCCGAATATTCGTCGCCGACGATCGGGATCAGACGGCCGACCAACGGCAGCACGACGTTCTTGCCGATCAGATGCGTGTAGCGCTCGTCGTCCGGATTCACCGCGACGCCGCTGTCGCCCAGCATCGTTTCGGGACGCGTGGTGGCGACGACGATAAAGCTCGACGGGTCTTCCGGATCAAAGGTCTTGCCTTCGATCGGATAGCGCAGATGCCAGAGATTGCCCTTGACCTCGACCTGCTGCACTTCGAGATCGGAGATCGCGGTCAGCAGCTTCGGGTCCCAGTTGACCAAGCGCTTGTCCTTGTAGATCAGGCCTTCGCGATAAAGCTGGACGAACACCTTGATGACGGCCTCGGACAGGCCCTCATCCATGGTGAAGCGCTCGCGCGACCAGTCGCAGGAGGCGCCAAGGCGTTTCAGCTGGTTGACGATGGTGCCGCCGCTCTCGGCCTTCCATGTCCAGACGCGATCGAGGAAGGCATCACGCCCCATCTCGCGACGGCCGGGCTCCTTGCGCTCCATCAGCTGGCGCTCGACAACCATCTGGGTCGCGATACCTGCATGGTCGGTGCCGGGCTGCCACAACACGTCGCGGCCGCGCATGCGCTCGAAGCGGCACAGGATGTCCTGCAGCGTGTTGTTGAGGGCGTGGCCCATATGCAGCGAACCGGTCACGTTCGGCGGCGGAATCACGATCGTATAGGGCTCGGCATCCTTGCGGTCCGGCCGGCCGGCTTTGAAAGCGCCTTCGCTGTCCCACGCCGCCGCGATGCGGGTTTCGATATCGGCGGGCTGATAGGTCTTTTCGATCATGACGGATGCAATCAATCAGGAGTGTTCGGCCGCGAAAACGGCCGCAAATGTGCCTGCGGTTAGAAACCCGCAGGACACGCGCAAGTCAACAGATGGACGGTATATAAGCCCGGAATGGGCCAAACGAAGGCCCGTTTCCGAAGGTCAGGGCTAACGGCGCTTAACGCCCGCCACCACGCGAGACGCGCTCGATCTCGGCTTTTACGATGCGCTCGACCAGGCCCGGCAGATTGTCGTCGAGCCAGGTCTTCAGCATCGGCCGCAGCATCTCCTTGACGAGATCTTCCAGCGTGCGGGCGTTGTTGCTGAGCACGGTATTGGCCAGCGAGTGGAATGCGGATTCCACTGCAGACGCCGTATTGTGGGACATCATTGGTGGCGCAGCAGTCGCTTGCTCACGGGGCATCGAATCATACGTGGGCGGATCGAAACGCGGCGGCTGCGTGCCTGCTGCGGCTTCTGCAAATTCGATGTCGTCCGCGGGATCCACACGCCTGAAAGCGGGCTCCGGCTCCTCAGCCACCACCATCTCATCCGTCAATTCGAAGACATCATCCGCGGGCGGCGCCGCACGAACCTCCGGTTCGGACGTGGCTGCGTCGAGGCTCGCGAGCATCGCGTCGATATCGTCTTGGCTATTGCTCACTGCCGCGGGCTCCGGCGCTTTCTCAGGGGGCTTTTCAGCAACCTTGGGCGCCGGTGCAGGCTCGGGCTTTGGGGCCGGCGACGGCGCACTGGCGACGACGGCTGGCTTCGGCGGCGGGGCGGCAGGCGCCGGAGCCGTTTCGGCAGGCTTCGCCTCGTCATCTGCGATGATCCGACGGATCGACGCCAGAATCTCCTCCATGGAGGGTTCCTGGACCTTTGCAGGTTGCGTCATGTCCGACTCCGCATCGAAAAATCTATCGTCAATATCTTACACCAGGCGGGACTGAATGAGACGGCGCCCCGTTGCATCAGACTGCCCATTCATTGCGCCAGCCTGACTTGTCCCCAGATCAAGCGATGCTTGACCAAGAGATGTCGCGAAAGATCCTGCGTGATGCATTCCGAATCGCGTTGCTACGTCGTTGAACGCTACGTCATTGCATCAAACGATTGCAAGCAAAGGCGAAAAACGAAAGGGCCGCGTTGCGGCGGCCCTTTGAAGCAGTAGCGATGACGTAACGATCGAACGCCTCAGCGACCGTCCGGCGTACGCACGCCAGTCCAGCTGTCGCGCACTTGATGATAGTGGACGCTCGGGTCGTAGACATTCGTGTTGAGCTTCATCACCGTCGGCGACAGGCGGCCCACGGCATTGAGCACGGCATAAGACGCGACGACGCGGTCGTGCTGCGCGGTGACGAGCGCGACGCGCGCATTCACGAGCGCCTGCTGGGCGTTCAACACGTCGAGCGTGGTGCGCTGGCCGGCCTTGGCTTCTTCACGCACGCCATTCAGCGCGATTTCCGAGGCCTGCACCTGCGCCTGCGCGGAGGCGACCTGCGCCCTGCCCGCCAGCAACTGGCCCCAGGCCTGAACGACGCTGGCACGCGTCTGGTCGCGCACCTGCTCGAGTGCCAGGCGCTGCTGCGCAAGCGTTTCCTTCGACTGGCGGATCAGCGAATATTCGGCGCCGCCCTGATAAACGGGAATCGACACCTGCGCGATACCGGCGGCCGTCAGACCACGGGGCGCAGTGATCGACTGGTCCCATCCCTGCTGGATGCTGGCCTGCAGCGACACCGTCGGGAACAGCGCGCCTTCGTTGACCTTCACATTGAGGAAGCTGACGTCGATGCCATACATCGCGGCGGTGACGTTCGGATTTTCGACCAGCGCCAGATCGACAGCCGTCGGCAGCGAGCCCGGCAGATAGCGATCGACCGGCGAACCGGCCTGCAAGGCATTCGGCTCGTTGCCGATGATTCTGCGGAAGTTCGAGCGTGTCGTGGTGAGATTCGATTCGGCAGTCAGCAGCTGCGTGCGACCGGCCGCAAGCTGGGCTTCCGACTGTGCAACGTCGGTACGGGTGACTTCACCGACATTGAAGCGATCACGGGTCTGCTTCAGCGTCTGTTCGAGCACGCGGACATTGCTCTTCTGCACTTCGACCACGGCCGCGTCGCGCAGGTAATCCATGTAGATCGTGGCGGCCGACAGCATCACCGTCTGCTCGAGCACGCGCAGGCCTTCACGCGCGGCTGAGACCTGGCCTTCCGCGGCGCGGGTGCGATTGGCGGTCTGGTTGCCGTTATAGAGCGTCTGATTGATGGTTGCGCCGACAGCGCGCGGCACCTGCACGCCGTGAAGCGCGATGACGTTGCCGCCCACAACGCTGACCGCGTCAGTGTATTGATAGCCGCCGCTCGCGGTGATCGCGACCTTCGGGCGATAACCCGACAGTGCCTGCGGGACGTTTTCGTCGGTGGCGCGGACTGATGCGCGCTGAGCGTTCAATTGGGGATTATTCTGGTAGGCGCGGACCAGCGCCGCCTCGATCGTGTCGGCGAGGCTCGGAGCCGTGCCGGCGAGCGACAACAACAAAGCCGCAACAGCAGCGCCGGTGGAAACTTTTACGCGGCCCATTCTAGGTAATCCATTCTTGCCACTCACCTATCCGGTCCGCAGCCAAGCTGGGTCGAACGGGCGAAATCCGTTAGCGAGTCTCCACTCACCATATGCCTCGCATCCGCGAGACGGAACCTCTCGTGGCGAGATCGCGGTGGAAACTTGGCAGATGGGACATACAAGCCACACTTGTATTCGCCGGTCAGGTTCCCATACGCGCTAACAAAAATACCGCGCGGCTCAGCCACGCGGTATCCGGTCCAAACGCCCCGTGAGATCCCGGCTCAGAAAACGAATTCCGCCTTGCGCTCAAGACCCGGCAGCACCGGAACCACGGCGTCGAATAGCGGACGGTTGCCGAAATCATCATGCGAATGGGTGACCATGGTGGCGCGCAGCGGCTTGGTCTGGGCGAACACGCCGAGCAGCTTGCCGCCCGGGGCGAGCTGGCCATAAAGGCCGGTTGGCGCCACTTCGGTGGCTCCGGCCATCACGATGATGTCATAGGGACCGTTGGCGGCGTCGCCCTCGGGGCCGGCATTGGTCACGGTACCGGCGATCTGGCCGATCACGGCGGCCGAGTAACCACTCGGGCAACCGACCACGAGCACCTTGTCGGTGGCCTTGAGCTCTGCGGCCTGCAGCATCTTGGCCAAGACCACCGGCTTGATCAGGAAGCGCTTCGCCTCGCCGGCTGCGCCGAGATCGATATCAAGGTCGAGATAGGCCATCGGGCGTAGATGGGCCGGCACATACTCCTCGCGGGCCACCGACAGCATGGCGTCGATAATGCGCAGATCAGTGACGTCGCTTGGACGGACCTGGCCATCGACCATTTTCTGGCGGGCGGCGGAGAAGTCGGACATGGCAATCCCTTGGGTGAATCTAGAAGGTCTCGAAGCTGAGGAATTACGGCAACACGGTGCCGCGGGCAAGGTGCGGAAAAGCACAGTTGCTGCACAAGCGAAGGCGCTTGGCAGTCTCGACATCTTCAATCTTTGGGAAAAAGGTAAATGGCTCCCCGGGCTGGATTCGAACCAGCGACCATTCGATTAACAGTCGAATGCTCTACCGCTGAGCTACCAGGGAAAGTGCGAACCGTGTCGCGTGCGGCAGCGTATAACAAAGCGATCCCGGAATGGAAAGCGCGAAATGCGGTTTGTTTCATCTTGTCGTCACGGCCGGGGAAAACATGCCGAAATGCCCGGAATTACGGGACCTTTCGTCGCTTCAGGCGGTTCATGGTGCGGTGATTTCGGCACCTCGCGCCGAAATTTAGGACGCCTTGCGTCCCCAAATCGACGCATTGGGTCTCAAAATTCGGGGTTCTGACGTCGATCCGTCCAGAATCGAAACGAGGTGATTCATGCCAAACCTGCACACCGACCGCGCGCTTCCGACCAATATCGGGTCCCTGCCCCTGATCAGCGACGATGAATGCGTCATGCGTCTCGCAGCGGTGGTCGAGAGCCATGACAGGCACCTGGACGATAACGACCATCTCGACGAAGCCGCACTGCTGATCGGCCGCCTCGCCGTGCCGATCGAGATCTGATCGCCCGTTCTTCCAATCGCTGTTGGCGTGATTGCCTGGCAGAAGGCCGGGCCTCTGAAGTTTGCGTATGTTTTCCAGTGCCTGCCGATGCCATCGCGCCTTCTCGGCCGATGATCTCCTGCAAATTGCGTCCGTCGTCGTAACTCTCCGGCAACCATCACAGCCCTGTGCGGTGGATCGCTACAATTTGAGCGATCCATTCAACGTGACCACAAAAGCTTTTCGTCAAATTGCCCGCAAGACAGGGAGTTTGACCATGAGCGAAGCCGAGTTCGACTACATTCTGGAAGCCGTGCGGACCGAGATCGAAGCCGAAATCGAGGACGATTTCCGCAGCCAGATGATGTTCCTCGCGCCGATTCCGACCGCGGCCAACGACAATGACGGTCCGTGGCCGCATATCCCGTTCCCGGACGGCTGGCACGCCTCCTGCTGAGGCAGCAATTCGCCAGATATGACGAATTCAAGCGCTCATGTCCGTCATCGGACGTGAGCGTTTTTCATTTCAGGGAAAATTTCGGGATGTGGAGGCCGCGCCCGGAATCGAACCGGGATGCAAGGATTTGCAGTCCTCTGCGTAACCATTCCGCCACGCGGCCAGTGGCGGGCCTATAACACCCTCACGACGGCTAATCCATAGCTATGCCGTCATGAATTTGTATCTTTCGTCGCGATGCCGCTCTGCTCCGCTATTTCTTCTTGCCGCGCCGACGCCAGTCACGTTTGGGCTTCGCCTTTGGCGCCAATTCAGGGATTTCGGCCTGTACGTCGCGATAGCGCGCCAGCATGCGCTCGAAGCTCGCATTGAGCGTCTCGGCAATCGTCGGGCGTTTCTGCAGCGCCGACAGCACCATGCCCGCGGCCTCGATGGTGGACAGACCGTCCTTGCGCGGCTCGCGGCGAAGCTTGCCATAGAGCGATGGCGCGGCCGGCCCGAGAATCACACGCTGGCACTTCAGCATCCAGGCATTGCGCCACCACAGCGCCTTGGCCTGGCTCCAGGTGCCATCGAGCACGATCACGCCCTCGATCTCACGCAGCAGCGCCTTCTGGTTCATTTCCGCCTCGCCTTTGCGGTCGATGGCGAGAATATCGAGATCGGTATCGTAATCCGCCACCTTGGCGGAGCCGAGATAAAGGATCGCCCAACGGGCGGGATCGACGGTGCGGCCGAGAATTTTTGACAAACTCGGCCACGATAGCCCGACGCGCACCTGCGCATTTTCAAAATGCCGGGCGGCCACCCGTGCGGTGCCGAGCGCCCTGTCCTGCTCCTGCGGGTGCTGCAGGATCAGGAGCTCGACGCGGCTCTCGACCGGCTCGATGCTGTCGCAGATGCAGAGCGGCATCGGCTTCTGGCAATGCGGGCATTCCGGGATCTCGATGATCTCGGCGGATGTATCTTGGATGCTGGACATTGCCCGCTATACGCTGCGGGCGCATCGGCTTCAACAGTCGTGGCGCTATTCGGCCGGCGCCGGCAGCGGATGCGACCGGTATCTGTTTCGCAGCCGATCAATCAGCAGATAGATCACCGGCGTCGTGTAGAGCGTCAGGATCTGCGATACGAACAGGCCGCCGATGATGGTGATTCCTAGCGGACGCCTGAGCTCGGTGCCCGGCCCTGTCGCCACCACCAGCGGGATCGCCGCAAAGGCTGCCGCCAGCGAGGTCATCAGGATCGGCCGGAACCGGGCGCGACAGGCTTCGAAGATCGACTCGGCCGGCGACAGGCCGCGATGCCGTTCGGCTTCCAGCGCGAAATCCACGAGCAGGATCCCGTTCTTCTTGACGATGCCGATCAGCAGAATGATGCCGACAAAGGCGATCACCGTCAGCGGCGTGTTGGTGAGCTGCAGCGCCAGTAGCGCGCCGAGCCCGGCCGAAGGCAGTGTCGAGATGATCGTCACCGGATGCATCAGGCTCTCATAGAGGACGCCCAGCACGATATACATGGCGATCAGGGCGCCGAGGATGAGCAACAGCTGACGGTTCGCCGTCTTCGTGAAATCACCCGCGGTGCCGTCGAAGCCGCCTCGGATTCCTTCCGGCATATGCAGTTCATCGACCGCACGCTGGATCGAACTGGTCACGGAATCGAGCTGCACGCCCGGCAGGAGATTGAACGACACGGTGGTCGAAGGCATCGATTGCGAGTGGTACACCGCGAGCGGCGTCAGCGATCGCGTCATCTTGACGACGGCCGAGAGCGGCACCTGTGCGCCGCCGGTGCCGGCCACATAGATGCGTTCGAGATCGGCGGGATCGTTCTGGAACTTGCCGTTGATCTCCAGGATCACCTTGTACTGATTGCGCTGGGTGTAGATCGTCGAGATCTGCCGCTGCGAGAACGCATTGTTCAGCGCGGAATCGATATCGGCGACATCGACGCCCAGGCTTGATGCCAGTTTCCGGTCGATCTGCAGCGTCAATTGCAGGCCGCCGGGAT
>JAEXYA010000003.1 GCA_023451825.1 Pseudomonadota bacterium | reverse complement strand
ACGCGGGGGGTTTGTTGTGTGGGGTTGGGCTGCCCTCTACCCATCCTACGACTCAATCTTCGGCACCAGTCCCAGTCGCTCCCGCTGCGTCCATCGCCACAGCATCACGGGCGCCACCACGGCCAGTCCTGCGGCCAGCCCGATCCAGATCCCCACGCCACCGAAGCCGAGCTTGAAGGCGAACAGCAGGCTCAGCCCCATGCCAAAGCCCCAATAGCCCAACCCTGCGATGATCATCGGCACCCGCGTATCCTGCAATCCGCGCAGCATGCCCGCGCCCACCGACTGCGCACCATCGGCGATCTGAAACACCGCCGCGCAGAACAGGAATGACATTGCCGTATCGATCACGACTGCATTGGCGGGATTGCCGAGATCGATGAAGGCACCGATCAAAATGCGCGGCGCCGCCAGCAGCAATATGCTCATCGATGCCATGAAACCGACGGCAAGCACGAAGGCTGTCCAGCCGGCACGCGTGATGCCATCGGGATCCATCGCGCCCTTGGCGAGTCCCACACGCACCGTCGCCGCCTGACTCAGTCCCATCGGCACCATGAAAGAGATCGACGCGATCTGGATCGCGATGGCATGCGCGGCGATCGCCGCCGTGCCGAACTGTCCCATCAGGAAAACCGCGGCGTTGAACACCGTGATCTCGAAAGCCAGCGTCGCCCCGATCGGCAGGCCGATCTGCCAGACCTTGAAAAACCGCGGCCAGTCCGCGCGCCAGAAATTGCCGAGCAGCGCATAACGTCGAAACTTCGGATGCCAAAGCACCACGGCGACGAAGATGATGAACAGGAAGGTGTTCGACAGCGCCGTCGCAAGTCCTGATCCCGCAAGTCCCATCGCGGGAAAGCCGAGATGGCCGAACACCAGCACCCAATTCGCGGCAGCATTGAACACGATCGCCAGCGCCGTCACCACGAGCGCCCAGAGCGGCCGCTGCACGGCCGCTACGAAGGAGCGCAGCACGATGAAGCCCAGCGCCGGGAGGAAACCCCATTGCAGCATCCGCATGAAGCTTTGCGCGTCGGCGGCGGCCTGCGCTTGCTGACCGAACATCAGCAAGATTTCTTCGGTATGCCACAGCGCGATCCAGGCCGGGATCGAGACGATCACCGCCGTCCATAGGCCCTGTCGGAAGGTGCGGCGCACATCGCGCACCATGTGCAGTTTGCGCCCGATCGCTTCCGCCATCATCGGCGACGTTGCCGTGACGATGCCGATCGCGAAAATGAGAATCGCGAAATAGAGATTGACGCCGAGCGCCGATGCGGCCAGCGCCTCGGCACTCACGCGGCCGAGCACGATCACATCGGTCGTGGTCAACGCGATTTGAGCAAGATTGGTCAGGATCAGCGGCCAGCCGAGCGATAGCGTGGCACGAAGTTCGGCGAGCCAAAGATGTTTCGCGGTCATGCTTTTACATCGTCGTTGCGGCGAGCGCGGCGCGGTTGTCGGCAAACACCGCTGCCGAAGGATGAGTATCGCTCCGGCGCACCGCGCCTGCGCTCAACCCATCCTACGAATTTCGCCCCTGCAGCGCAGCCGCCGACACCCAAAACACTTCGCCTTCGGAATCTTCGGTGTCCAGCCAGATCAGCGGCAGATCGGGAAACGCTTCATCGACATTGGCACGGCCACGGCCGACCTCGCACAGCAAGCCGCCATGCGGATTGAGATGCGCGCCTGCCTGATCGATGATCTTGCGCACGATATCGAGACCATCGACGCCGCCATCGAATGCCATGCTCGGCTCGGCCAGGCATTCATCCGGCAGATCGGCCATGCCCTGCGCATCCACGTAAGGCGGGTTGGTGATGATCAGATCATAGGTGGTATCGCCCAGCGGCTCGAACAGATCGCCTTTATAGAGTGTCAGCCGCTCGTCGAGCCCGTAGTCGATCACATTGCGCATGGCGACGGCGAGTGCCGCAGGCGACAGATCAACGGCATCGACCTGCGCATTTGGGAACGACTGCGCGGACAGGATCGCAATGCAGCCAGAGCCCGTGCAGAGATCGAGCACGCTCTCGACTTCCATGGGATCGTCGATCAATGAGGCGCCCTCGCCGTCATCGCCGGCAAAATGCGTATCGAGCAATTCGCCGATAAAGGAGCGCGGCACGATGGTGCGCTCATCCACATAGAAAGGCAGGCCGCGCATATAGATCTTGTTGACCAGATAGGCCGCGGGCTTCCGCGTGGTCACGCGGCGATGAATGACGTCGAGAATCTTACGGCCTTCGGCGGCAGTCACGCGCGCCATGGCAAAGCTCTCGAACTGGTCGGGATGCAGGTGCAGCAATTCGCAGACGATAAACGCCGCTTCCGAAACGGGATCGGTGGTGCCATGGGCAAAGGCCAACTTTGCCTCGATGAAACGGCTGGTGGCGTAGCGCACATAATCCAGCAACGTGACGAGTTCACCCGACCCGACCTTCGGCAGTGTGGCGGCGGCGAGCTTCTTCACCGATGCCTTTGCCTTGGCAGACGTCTTCGACTTCGCCGTCGTTGTTTTCGCTGCCTTCTTCGCAGCAGTCTTCACAATTTTCTTAGCCATCACATCCTGATCCAACATCACTGTCACTTACAGCACGCCGTTGCCGTAGGATGGGTTGAGCGTAGCGCTACCCATCACAACAAGCACCGCGCGTGCGGTGATGGGTATCGGTCCGGCGCTACGCGCCTGCGCTCAACCCATCCTACGAATTCACTTACCCCAGCGCGCCGCAGCGTCGCCATCGCCACTTTTGGCCGCGACCCAGCCGGTGCCGGCGGCAGTTTCCTCACGCTTCCAGAACGGCGCGTGCGCTTTCAGATAGTCCATCAGGAATTCGGCCGACTGAAACGCCGCCTGCCGATGCGCCGACGCCGTTAGCACCACCATGATATTCTCACCCGGCAGGATACGGCCGGTGCGATGCACGATGGTGACCCCGGTCAACGGCCAGCGCGCCATCGCCTCCTCCGCGTGGCGGCCGATCTCGGCCTCGGCCATGCCCGGATAATGTTCAAGCGTCAGCGCCGTCGTCGCATCGCTGCCTTCGCCGCCACGGCAGATGCCGCTGAAGGTGACGACCGCGCCGATATCGGTACGGCTCGCGGTGAGCGCGGCGATCTCGGCGTTCACATCGAATTCGCCAGTCTGGATGCGAATGGTGACGTTGTCGCTCATGACAAACTCCCTGCGGCCCGGACGCGGCGCAGCACGCAGTGCTGCTCCGCAGAGCCGGGGCCGTACCAAGCGCCGGAGTTTTGTGCGGTCCCGGTTCTGCGAAGCGGCACGTCGTGCCGCATCGGGCGCGGGACAGGAAACGACAACATGACTTCAACCACCGGTCATCGGCGGAAAGAACGCAATCTCGCGCGCGCCGGCAATCGCCGTATCAGGCCGCACATGCGTGTGGTCGATCGCCGCACGGATCACCTTGGGCGTCTCGAACGCATGCGCATATTCCTCGCCGCGTGAAGCCAGCCATGAGATCAGATCTCCGACCGTGCTCACGCTCGCCGGCGGATCGATCACCTCTTCGGCCTTGCCGATCCGCTCGCGAACCCAGGCGAAATACATCAGCTTCATGCGTCTTCCTCGAACAGGTGTCGCACGCCGGCACGGAAATAGTCGTACCCGGTATAGATGGTCACGATCGCCGAGATCCATAGCAGCACGACGCCGGTGAAGGTGACATAGCCGAACACCACGTCGCCGGCTTCGCCGGCCAGCAGAAAGCCGATAGCGACGAGCTGGGCTGCCGTCTTCCATTTGGCGAGTTTGGTGACCGGCACGCTGACGCGCAGGGCAGCAAGATATTCGCGCAGGCCGGACACCAGGATCTCGCGGCACAGGATCACGATGGCGGCCCACAGCGTCCAGCGATTGATGGTCGCATCCGAGGCCAGCATCAAGAGGCAGGACGCCACCAGGAGCTTGTCGGCGATCGGGTCGAGCATGCGACCGAAGGACGATTGCTGATTCCAGATGCGAGCGTAGTAGCCGTCGAGGAAATCGGTGATGGCCGCGGCGAGGAAGATGGCGACGGCAACCCAGCGCAGCCATAGCGGGCCGTCCATGGACGACTGCCAATAGATGCAGCCGACCACCACCGGAACGGCGACGATCCGCGAATAAGTCAGGATATTCGGCAGGGTCATTGCTGAGGTCCCGGCCCGTCGTGCGGTCACTGTCATGCGCCTTACCAATACTGCCGCGGCATGGAGGTCAACCGCCGCAACCCTGTTTACCTCAAAACCACCCGCGCCTCTCCCTACCGACCCGGCTGAGGATGGAAAAAGTCGAAAATCTTGCGTGCATTCTCGGTGGAAATGCCTGGAACCTTGCCGAGGTCGCCCACCGAGGCCCGCTCGATCTCTTTCAGGGTGCCGAAGTGATGGAGCAATGCCCGTTTGCGGGTTGGGCCGATACCCGGGATTTCCTGCAGGCCGGCCTCGCGGATATCCTTTTTCCGCAGGGTCCGGTGCGAGCCGATCACGAAACGATGCGCCTCATCGCGCAGCCGCTGGATGAAATACAGAACCGGATCGCGCGGCTCCAGCTTGATGGCCTCACGGCCCGGCAAGAACAGCGTCTCACGGCCGGCATTGCGCTCGGGGCCCTTGGCCACCGACATCAAAGTGACATCTGTCAGCTTCAGCTCGTCGAAAATCTCTTTCACCGCATTGAGCTGGCCGCGGCCGCCATCGATGATGACGAGATCGGGCCAGAGGGGCACGTCATCGTCCTTGCGTTTCGGCGCCTCGCCTTCCGCGGGCGGTGTCAGCAGGCGCTTGAAGCGACGATGCAGCACTTCTTTCATCATCGCAAAGTCGTCGCCTGGGGTGGTTTCGGCCGACTTGATGTTGAACTTGCGGTACTGGTTCTTGATGAAGCCATCCGGCCCGGCAACGATCATGGCGCCGACGGCATTGGTGCCCTGGATGTGGCTGTTGTCATAGACCTCGATGCGCGCAGGCGTCTTCGGCAGGCCGAGCGTCGTCACCATGCCCTCCAGCAGGCGCGTCTGCGTTGCGGTGTCGGCAAGCTTGCGGCCGAGCGCCTCGCGCGCATTGGTGAGCGCGTGGGTGATCAGCTCCTTCTTCTCGCCGCGCTGTGGCGTCGAGACCTCGACCTTGAAGCCGGCCTTGACGCTCAGTGCGCTTGCAAGCAGGTCGCTTTCCTCGATCATGTGCGACAGCAGCACCATCTTCGGCGGCGGCTTGTCTTCATAGAACTGCGCAAGGAAGGAGCCGAGTACTTCTTCCGGCGTGAAAGACTTCTCCGCCTTCGGGAAATAAGCGCGATTGCCCCAGTTCTGGCCGGTGCGGAAGAAGAACACTTCCACGCAGGAGTAGCCGCCTTCCTGATGGATGGCGAACACATCGGCCTCTTCCACCGTACGCGGATTGATGCCTTGCTGCGACTGGATCGCGGACAAGGCGGCGAGACGGTCGCGATAAAGCGCTGCGGTCTCGAAGGCGAGTTCTTCCGACGCCTTCTCCATCTCGCTGGCCAGCAATTGCTTCACCGCACGGCTCTTGCCGGACAGGAAGTCCGTGGCTTCACGGACGAGTTCGGTATAGCCGGGGAAATCGACCTCGTTGGTGCACGGACCCGAGCAGCGGCGGATTTGATAAAGCAGACACGGCCGCGTGCGGCTCTCGAAGAACGAGTCCGTGCACGAGCGCACGAGAAACGCACGCTGGAGTGCCGTGATGGTGCGGTTGACGGCGCCGACGGACGCAAACGGACCGAAATAGCGACCCGGCCGCGACTGCGCGCCGCGATGTTTGACGATTTGCGGCGCCCAGTGATCGCCCGTGATCAGGATATAGGGAAACGACTTGTCGTCGCGCAGCTGCACATTGAAGCGCGGGCGCAGTTGCTTGATCAGGTTGGCTTCGAGCAGCAACGCCTCGGTCTCGGTATTGGTCGAGATGATCTCCACCACCGACGTCGCCGCGATCATCCGCGCAATGCGCATGACCTGCCCAGTGGGGCGGGCATAGGACGACAGGCGCTTTTTGACGTTCTTGGCTTTGCCCACATAGAGCACGTCATGGGCCGCATTGAGCATGCGATAGACGCCAGGCGAGGTCGGCGCGAGACGCACGGCCTGCTCGATGGCGGCGCGGCCGACGGCCAGCGTGCCTTCGAGGATTTCCTCAGCAATTTCCTCGGCTTCGTCCGGGAGCGCTGCCTCTTCCTCGTCGTCGGCCAGGTCGGGCTCGAGATCCGGCGGCGCCTGCAGGCCGGACTGGACCTGCGGCTTATCGGGCACGGGACCGGGCTCGGTCACCGCCTCATCCGGCGCCGTTGGGGGATTGGTGGGGTCTTGAATCATGCCGCCAATCTAAGCGTTGCAGCGCCTTGCTGCCAGCATGCGGCGGCATTTGGTGCGGCATCCCGGCGGCAGACTTGCGGCGATCTTGCGACACCCGTGGAAAGCCGCTGATCGCCCCAAGTAAGACTCTTTTAACGCCAATACCGCGCCGATCCGGCGCGTTAAGACCCGCTTAATCTAAAACTCTCGATAAATCGTCCCGATCAATGATGGAATTTCGTAACCCTAAGCCTTTGTGCATCGCAAAGCAGGGAAACGGCAGTAACGCGTGTTGGAGAGTTGAGATGAGCAAGTTTGCGTTCGCGGCAGTCGCGGTCACATTGGCCGGTGCTACGGCGGCACAGGCGGCGGACCTGCCCTATCGGTCGCGGGCGCCGTATACGGTGCAGCAGCCGCTCAACGCATATAGCTGGGCTGGCCCGTATCTGGGTGCCACCCTGGGCTATGAGTGGGGCAGCGTTTCCAACACCCCGACCAAGCCGAAGGGCATCGTGGGCGGCGTCACCGCCGGTTACAACTGGCAGAGCGGCCCGATCGTGTTCGGTGTCGAGGGCGACATTTCGGGCACCGGCGCCGACGACCGCTTCAGCGACTACAAGTTCTCGAATCCGTGGTTCGGCACTGCGCGTGGCCGCATCGGTTATGCCTTCAACAACGTCCTACTCTACGGCACGGCCGGTCTGTCATTCGGCAGCCTGGAAGCCGAGCGCAATGGCCTGCAGCAGTCGCAGACCTCGGTGGGCTGGACCGCCGGCGTCGGCGCCGAAGTCGGCATCTACCAGAACTGGACCGCCAAGATCGAATATCTCTATGTCGATCTGTCCCGCAACACCTACACGCTCACCGGCACCGACAGCGCGCTGTCCTTCGGCACCGTCCGCCTCGGCGTGAACTACCACTTCTGATCCGAACGCTCGGATCGGAGCTTCATCTCCAAGTTAGAAGAAACCATGCCGATCCACTCCCGGCCGCTCTGCGGCCGGGATTTTTCTGTGCGGGTCGCGAGATCGTCGGATGGGTAGAGCGAAGCGAAACCCATCGCCACCAGCGCCCGGCCGTGATGGGTTTCGCTTCGGCGCTTCGCGCCTCCGCTCGACCCATCCTACGCATGCGAGCTAAGATGCGAGCTACGATCCGAGCTATCCCGTTATCACCAGATCGACCGCTTTCGGGCCCTTGCCCTTCTTGTCCGGCTCGACCTCGAATGTGATCCGCTGTCCTTCAGTCAGATCCTTCAAACCCGCGCGCTCGACAGCGGTGATGTGAACGAACACATCACGCCCGCCATCATCCGGCTTGATGAAGCCATAGCCGCGCTCGCCATTGAAGAACTTGACCGTACCACTCATGCCCATCGGGAAACTCCCTCCCCGCATTGCTCCGCCCCGGCGCACCTGCGCCGCAACCGACCGGACATTCACTCCTCAGAAGGCTTGGCCGTTTCTTATTTAAGTCTTTTGGGGCCACGTCACTCCGCCGCAACCATTCGCGGAAGCGGAACGTAAAGCCAGTCACACAACCAGCTTAGTACGGTTCCCGGAATGTGACTACCGTTTTTGGACACCTGTTTGGATAGTTGCCGCTTGGGTAGTTAGGCCTTGAGGTAGGCCGTGAGTTAGGCCTTGGCGACTTCCAGCCTGAAACGTGCTACGCCGCCGACGCCCAGCGGCCGCTCCAGTTGCGGCAGGATCTGGCGTAGTTCGTCCTGCAATTTCCAGGGCGGATTGACGATCAGGAGCCCTGTCGAGGTCAGCGCGCCGTCGGCCGTTTGCGGCGCGATGCTGAATTCGAGGCGCAGGCATTTGCCCGGCGTTGCCGATGACGCAACCGTCGCGGCGACGCTGCGCGCGAGATCGTCGGTCGCGCGGCGGCTCTTGGCCGGATACCAAAGCACGTAAATGCCGGTCGCCCATTTTGCATAAGCCTGCGCAAACACGCTCGCCATCCGCGAAAATTCGTCCTTCGCCTCGAACGGCGGATCGATCAACACCACGCCGCGGCGCTCCTTCGGCGGCACATAAGCGGGCAATCCGACCCAGCCATCGATATCCACCACGCGGGCCTGCTCGTCATGGCGCAGCGCCGAGATCAGCTGTTTGCGCGCACCGGGCTCCAGCTCGCAGCACACCATGCGATCCTGCGGCCGCATCAAGGCGCGGGCGATCAGCGGCGAGCCGGGATAGGCGACGAGGTCGCCCGCGGGATTGAAGGACCGGACGATATCGAGATAGGGCGCGATCAGTTTTTCGGTGACGTCCGCAAAGCTCGACTGCATCATGCGGGCGATGCCGGTGCTCCATTCCACCGTGCGCGTCGCCTCGTCGCCGGTGAGATCATAGCGGCCGGCGCCGGCATGGCTGTCGATCACCCGGAACGGCGTCGGCTTCTCGTGCAGATGGGTCAGGATACGGACCAGCACGAGATGCTTGATGACATCGGCAAAATTGCCGGCATGGAAGGCGTGGCGATAATTCATGGGGGATGCAGTACGCCAAAGGAGCCAAGCGCTCAACTTGTCATCCCCGCGAATGCGGGGATCCAGTAGACACAAGCCTTTCGGCTCTAGCACTAGATTCGGTGTTTACTGGGTTGCCCGGTCAAGCCGGGCAACGACAGTGGAGCACTATCCGCCCCTGACCGGCGGCATCACCACCTTGTCGCGGCGGCAGGCGCGGCGGTCGATTTCTTCGCAGGCGCGGAACTGGAGATCCTTGCTCATGCAGATCCGCACTTCCGTCAGGCGATTGTGGTCGCAGGTGATGGCGATGGCGGAATTGCTGAGACCCGGATTGACCTTGATGAAGGCATCTTCCACCGCCTCGGGCGAAACCGTCTTCGCCGTCTGCAGGTCGATAAATTCATCCGGAATCTTCACGCCCGCGCGGGCCTTGCGCGTGGTCTCGAAATAAGCGCGCGGGCCGAGGCCCGAACAGGTGCCGTGCTTGTCCCATTCATTGAAGATCAAGCCGGGCGCCGGCATCAAATCCAGCATCGAAGTCATGATATTGCGCGGCAGCCGCGGCGCCGGGCGCTCGCAGTAATTCGGGAAGCCGCGATCATATTGCGGCCAGAGGCCATGCACCACGAAGGCATAGGGACGGCCGCCGCATTGCATCTGCTGGTTACGGCCGGAATTGCCACGCTCCTGTGCCGCCGCGCAGAAGGACGGCGACCAGGACAGCGACAGGACATAGAAATCGAACTGGCCGGGGGCGTTTTGCCGGCGATCCTGCGCGAAGGCGGAGCCGGCCGAAAATGCAGCCAGAAGAAAAATGCCGAGCGAAACGACTGACCGGAATGCCTGAACCATGACGCGCCCCACCCTGACCTGGCGCGAGCCTAGTCAGGCCTCAAGAACAATTCAAGAACAATCATATGAAAGAAAAGCCCGGACGATGCGATCATCCGGGCCATGCGCGCGCTCAGAACTTCGCTGCGCGGCACTTCGGATTGTAGGCCCAGTCGCGATCGAGGCCGACCACGCACCACTCGACGCCATCGCCATAGCCGGCGAAGCCGCCGTCTTCGATGATCGAGTAATGCACCTGGCGCTGCTTGCCGTCGGTGAACAGCGCGTCGGCGCTGCAGTGACGGCGCGGAATGCTATCGGAGGCCCACGGGCGGAAGGCCGTTTCCTTCACATGGCTGAAGCCGGCGAATTGCAGTCCCGAATTCCAGAAGCCTGCTTCCTTGTTCTGGAACTGATAGGTGATCTTCCACAGCGCGGACTCGCAGGAGCCGACCTTGCCTTCGTAATTCGGGCCGAACAGGCCGAAATTCATCTCGAGCAGGTTCGCGGCCTGCGCGCTCGGCGCGGCGCTGAACAGTGCCAGGCTGGCGACAGCGGCAAGAGCGGCTTTCTTCAGGAACGATACAAGGGTGCGCATGGGGAATCCGCCGGCTGGAAAACAGGTTCCGGGACCGTGCCGTGAAGGCCCAGCGGGGTCAAGTGCACCGCGGCAACACCCTGCGCACAAGTCCGTCAGATCGCGCGGCGCGTTCTTTTCAGCGTCGCCTTCGCCCTTTAAGGTGCCCCTCTGTGAATAAGGAGACGGTGATGCAGACGATTCGGTTGGCGGTTCTGGCAATGGGCATCAGCGCAGCGATGTCGGGCGCGGCCAAGGCCGACTGGGTGCCTTCGTTCAAGGGCAACGACACCGGCGGCATCATCTCCACGTCGCTGATCAACCAGACCGACATTCGCGCGCTCGCCATCGATCACTGCGCGCGTTACGGCAAGGTCGTGAAATTCCTCGGCGCACCGCAGGAATACGGCGCCTATGTTTCGTTCTCGTGCCGCTGGGTGCCCTATGGCGCCAATGAGCGCCCGCTGAGCGTGAAGTACTAAGGCAAGCTCGAGGCCGTAGGATGGGTAGAGCGTAGCGAAACCCATCACAACATGCGCCGGTGCTTGCGGTGATGGGTTTCGCTGCGCCGCTGCGCGCCTTCGCTCTACCCATCCTACAAGTCCGCGCTTTACGCACACGCCAATCGCGCGGTCCGGTTATCGCCACATTCGTCATGTGGTTTGAACGTAGCGAGACCCGTCGTTGCGCGTGTGTGCAGTTCTGTCGCGTGCAAGCGGTCACGGGTGTCGCCAAAACCCTTCCCGCAGATCTTCTCTGCCTTGCCGATATCACGACCTGAACTGGAGAGACGCATGATCCAGCGCGCGAGCCTGATCGCCCTTACCCTTGTGTGCAGCACCGGCCCCTTGCTGGCCGAACCCGTCCAACTGCCGATCCGCAAAGCGGGCCTGTGGGAAGTGACCATGCAGATCACCGGCGTGTCGAAGACCGCGACGCCGGCAGTGGTCACGCAGCAATGCACCGATGAGAGCGTCGACCGGCAGATGAACAAGATGTCGTCGGATGCGATGACCTGCAGCAAGCAGGACATGACGAAGACCAGCAGCGGCTATGTGTTCGATTCCGTCTGCACCGTGGGCGACGCCACCGTGAACAGCCATGCCGAAGCCAGCGGCGATTTCAACTCGGCCTATTCGGTGAAGACGACTGCCAAATCCACCGGCGGCGGCCTGCCGCCCGAGATGGTGACGGTGATTCAGGCGAAATGGCTCAGCGCCTGCAAGCCCGACCAGAAGCCCGGCGACATGGTGATGCCCGGCGGCATGAAGATGAACATCTCGGACATCCAGAAGATGAAGGCGATGCAGCCGAAGTAAGGCTCACTCCATCCCTCATGGTGAGGAGCGCGCACTTGCGCGCGTCTCGAACCATGAGATGGCCGGGCTCCCGCGCGTGCGGCCATCCTTCGAGACGCCGCTGCGCGGCTCCTCAGGATGAGGGTAGAGTATGGGGTGGCGTGCGTTGCCCTCCCATATTCCCCCTCCCCGCGTTCCCCGTTATAGATGATGGCAATCATTCAACGAGAACCATCCGGGATGACGCCTATGACAGAATTCACCGCACTCATGGCCGGCATGACGCGTGCCGGCGATGGCTGGACCGTCTCCGTCAGCGATGACTGGCTGCAGGGCCGCACCGTCTATGGCGGCATGAGCGCCGCGCTCTGCATGCAGGCCGCGCTGAACGAATTCGGCGCAGTGCCGCCGCTGCGCTCGGCGCAGGTCGCCTATATCGGACCGGCGGCGGGGCAGTTGCAGCTCAAGGCCAGCGTGCTGCGCAAGGGCAAGTCGACGCTGTTCGCCAATGTGGACCTGATCGGCGAAGCGGGCCTCGCGACACGTGCGATGTTCTGCTTTGGCGCCGCGCGCGAGTCGGCCTCGCAGCATGTCGCGCTTGCGACGCCGGAATTGAAAGATCCCGAGAGCTGCCCGAATTTCTTTCGCCACGCGCCGGCGGCGCTGAGTTTCGTGCAGCATATGGATGGACGGTTCGTGTCCGGCGCGCTGCCCTTCAGCGGCAGCGACGATGCACAGATGACGCTGTGGCTGCGCCATCGCGAAACCGGCATCCCGCCCTCGCTGGTGGCGCTGCTGGCGCTTGCCGATGCGCCGCCGCCGGCGGCCACCGGGCGCGCCAAGGGACCCGCGCCGCTCTCGACCATGACCTGGGCGATCGACATGCTGACGGACGAAGTCACCACCGATGACGGCTGGTGGCTGATCCGCAACGTCGCCGACCAGATCGCGGCCGGTTATTCGAGCCAGGCGATGACGCTGTGGAACAGGCAGGGCAAGCCGATCATGGCCGGCCGGCAGAATATCGCCGTGTTCGGATAGAGCGCGATGCGCGTGGTGATGGGTATCGCTCCGGCGCGTCGCGCCTTCGCTCAACCCATCCTACGGCCAAGTCGCTATTTTTTAGCCGCCGCAGCTTCCGCCGCGCGCTCAACAAACGTCTTGCCGCCCTTCATCTTGTGGGCGAGCGGCGCTTCGTTGATCTGGATGGTGACGGCATCGGCGGCGACGCCGAGATTCTTCACCAGCGCCTGGGTGATGTCGAGCATCATGCCCCGCTTCTGCTCGTCGGTGCGGCCAGCGGCCATGCTCACGGTGATCTCAGGCATTGGTGTCTCCTCGTTTTTCTTCGTAGGGCGGATGCGCGAAGCGTAATCCGCCGTTCTTCGTCACACAACCTCGGCCGGTGGATGACGGCTTACGCCTCATCCGCCCTACGATCATGCGCTCCAGCTCACGCCGTGTTTGACGAGCAGCGTCTTCACGGCGCTGACCAGATCGCTCTCCGCGATCTCGATCTGCGCCTCGGCCTGCTTCTTCAGATATTCCTCGCGGTCCTTGATCTCGGTGAGGCCAGCACCGGCGATGAGATCCTTGATCAAGAGCTTGCCGCCGGCCTTTTCATCCGAGCCCTGGATGATGGCGAGCGGCGAATTGCGCTTATCGGCATATTTCATCTGCTGGCCGAGCGCATGCTTGGGATTGCCGAGATAGAGCTCGGCGCGAATGCCCTCGTTCCGCAGCTTTGCGACCATCGCCTGATAGTCCGCGATCTCGCCGCCGAACACGGTGACGACGACGGGACCGGGCTGCTGCTTGGTGTCGATCTTGCCGAGCAGCGTCAGCGCCGCCTGCAGGCGCGACACGCCAATCGAAAAGCCCGTGGCCGGCACCGGCTCGCCGCGGAAACGCGAGACGAGGCCGTCATAACGCCCACCGCCGCCAACCGAGCCGAAGCGCACCGGGCGGCCCTTCTCGTCCTTGGTCTCGAGCGTGAGCTCAACTTCGTAGACAGGGCCCGTATAGTATTCGAGACCGCGCACGACCGACGGATCGATCTTGATGCGATCCTCGCCATAACCGACCGCAGTGATCAGCTTGGCGATGTCGTCGAGCTCGGCGCGCCCCTGCTTGTAAGCTTCAGAGCTGTTGAGCTTGTCGGTCGCTTCACTTGCCGCATCGAGGCTGCGCAGCACAGTGTCGGAATCTTCCGCGGAAAGACCGGCGCCCTTGGTGAAGTCGCCTTTGCCTTCTTCGCCGCCATCCCAGCGGCCGGGACCGAGCAGCTTCTTGATCTCGGCTTCGGGAAACTTGTCCATCTTGTCGATGGCGCGCAGCACCGTGAGGCGCTTGCCGGCATTATCGTCACCACCGAGGCCGATGCTTTCCATCACGCCGTCGAGCACCTTGCGATTGTTGACGCGCACCACATAGCTGCCGCGCGGAATGCCGAGCGCTTCCATCGTGTCCGCCGCCATCATGCACATCTCGGCATCCGCGGCCGGCGAGCCGGAGCCCACGGTGTCGGCGTCGAACTGCATGAACTGACGGAAGCGGCCGGGGCCGGGTTTCTCGTTGCGATAGACGTAACCGGCGCGATAGCTGCGATACGGTTTTGGCAGCGCATCCCAGTGCTCGGCGACATAGCGCGCAAGCGGCGCGGTGAGGTCGTAGCGCAGCGAAATCCACTGCTCGTCATCATCCTGGAACGAGAACACGCCCTCGTTCGGACGGTCCTGATCGGGCAGGAATTTGCCGAGCGCATCGGTGAATTCCATGGTCGGGGTCTCGACCGGCTCGAAGCCGTAGCGCTCATAGACCTCGCGGATGGTGTCGGTCATGCGCCGGGTCGCGGCGATATCCGCCGGTCCACGATCGCCGAGACCGCGCGGCAGGCGCGCGCGGAGTTTTTGCGGTTTTTTCGGTTTGGCCGATTTTTCAGGGGTGTCTTGCATAGGCGGGTGGTACCAGCGCGGGCAGGAACCGGCAAGGAGCGGCGCACGCGGCTGTGGCTGCCATGCGTTTGCGGAACCAAGCCATCCGGTCCCCGTTCCTTTTTTGACACCGGCGCTCCCCGCCGGGACAGGAACGAGGTCCCCCATGCCACCGCTCGTCGCAGCGCTCGCCCGCACCGGCCTGGCGCTCAAGCTCGATCAGGTCAAACGCGCCACCGCGTCCTACATGCGCGACCGCAGCGAGCAGGGCACGAGCATGGCCGTCTCCTATGCCACCGCCGCCGGCCTCTATGCCGCGGCAGGGATTTTCGTGATCGCTACGCTGCTGGTGGGTGCGGCGGCGCTGTTTCGCTGGGTGGAGATCACATACGGACTGTTTCCGGCCTTCGGTGTCACGGCCGGCTGGCTGCTGCTGCTGGCGATCATTTGCGCCGTCGTCGCGGGCGCGCGGTTGAAGAAGCCGACACGTCAATTTCCGACGCTGGGCAGCCGGCTGCGCGTGGCGGTGAATGCCACGCCGTCGCGGCAGGTCTCCGGGCCGTCACAACGCCCGAACCAACCCGCCGAATTCAAGCCGAGCACCTCGCCACGGCCGCGCGGCGCGGCGACGAGTTCTGACACCGGCCCGCTGAAGGCCGGGCTCGTGCTTGCCGCGACGCTCGCCGGCTGGGCCCTGGCGCGCCGTCGTCAACTGGCCAAAGACATCACCCCACGCAAGCAGGCCAAAGCGGATCGCTGATGCGCCGGCCGGGAATCGATACGGAAAGCCTGTGGCTGGTCGCCGCGACAGCCACCGCCGTGCTCGCATTACGGAGCCTGTTCGCGCCGACCGAGCGCCCCCGGCAAGCCAGGCAGGCGCGCAGCGACAGGGCGTCGTCCACCCATGCTGCCGCGGTGATGCAGCCCGATCGCGGGCGCGAGTCCACCACGCCGCTGGACATCCCGCGCCGGGGCTGGAAGGACATCCTGTGGCGCACCTATGAGCAGATCAATGACGACCGGCTGCTCGCGATCGCCGCCGGCATCGTGTTCTACGGCTTGCTGGCCGTGTTTCCGGCGATCACGGCCCTTGTCTCCTGCTACGGCCTGTTCGCCGATGCCTCCACCATTTCGGACAACCTGCAGACCCTGGCCATGGTGCTGCCGGCCGGCTCGTTCCAGATCGTGCAGGACCAGATCGCCCGCGTGCTCGCCAAAGGGCCGGCCAGCCTCGGCTTCACCTTCCTGTTCGGCATCGCGCTGGCGCTGTGGAGCGCCAATGCCGGCGTGAAAGCCGTCATCGACGCCCTCAATGTCGTCTATGACGAGCGCGAAAAGCGCAGCTTCATCAAGCTCAATGCATTGTCGCTCGCTTTCACCTGCGGCGGCATCGCGGCGTTGTTGCTGATGGTCAGCGCCGTGGTCGCCTTCCCGCTGGCGATGGACCGCATCGGGCTGGCGCAGGACAGCAAGCTGCTGTTCAGTCTGGCGCGCTGGCCGCTCGTGCTGCTGGTTGTGATGGTCGCGCTCGGCCTGCTCTACCGGTTCGGCCCGAGCCGGCCCGGCGCACGCTGGGAGTGGCTCAGCATCGGCACCATCGCGGCCGCGGCGCTCTGGCTCGTCGGCTCGCTGCTGTTGTCCTGGTACCTGTCCAATTTCGGCAATTATGACGCCACCTATGGCTCGCTGGGCGCGGCGATCGGCTTGATGATGTGGATGTGGATGTCGGCGATCATGGTGCTGTGCGGCGCGGAACTGAATGCCGAGATCGAGCATCAGACTGCCATGGACACCACCGTCGGCCCCGGCCGCCCGATGGGTGCCCGCGGCGCCACGATGGCGGACACGGTCGGCCGGGCCAGCGCCTGAGCCTCGAAAAAACGGCGCTGGTGCAAAAGCACCGGTGGGCATCCTCTCGCAGGCCCGTTTCCGAATCACCAGAAATGGTAAGCTTGCCCCTATATTTAGCGGCGGCTGCCGAGCCCGCTGCCGCACAAGGACATTGGACCAGGGTGCCGCGCGCGTCATGATTCGCATCTCTACGATATTTGTCGGCATCTGCATGGTGCTGATCGCGGCCTCGCTTGGCGCCGTGCTGCATCTGGTGGCGAAGGTCTCCGGCTCCGGGGCGGCGATCGCCAGCCTCGCCGCGCTGACCATCATGATCCTCTACAATGCCGTGTCCCTGCGCATCCGGGACCGCGCCGAAGCGTCCGGCCAGATTTCCGATCTCTCCCGCGGCACCACCGACCTCGCCCGTCAGGTGGCCGAATATGGCCGCCGCCTTGCAGCCCTCGAAGCCAAGCTGAACGCGTCGAACTCGGCCCAGCAGGACCGTATCCAGGGCGTGATGGGCGAGATCGGCGAACTCGGCTCGATGATGCGGCAGCTCGCGAATTCGGTCGCGACCCATGAGGACATGCTGACCGCCATTCCACCCGCGGCGCCTCCCATGCCCGTCGCCATCGCGCCGCCCAATCCGCCGCCGAGAATTACGCCTGTCCCGGAGATGCCACTGGCAGTCGACGTCGCCGAAGACACCGTGACGCCGGTCCATGCTCCGGCCATCATCGTGCCCGCACACAACGACGTGCAATTCATCAACACCATCCGCCGCGCCATCACCGAGAACCGCATCGACATCTATCTGCAGCCCGTTGTAACGCTGCCGCAGCGAAAAGTGCGCTTCTATGAAGCGATTTCGCGCCTGCGCGACGACAAGGACCAGATCATCGTCGCCGATGATTTCATCGGCCCCGCGGAAGAAGCTGGGTTCGTTCAGGAGATCGACCACAGCGTGCTCCTGCGCAGCATGCAGGTGCTGCGCCGCCTGATGGTGCGCAACAAGGATGTCGGCGTGTTCTGCAACGTGGCGAAATCCACGCTGGCGGATCCGGCCGCCTTCGCGCAGTTCATCGACTTCCTCGATGCCAACCGCGCATTGGCGCCGTCCTTCATCCTCGAATTCAAGCACAGCACGTTCCGCCATCTCGGTGTGGTCGAGAGCGAGCATCTGGCCGCCCTCTCGCAGCGCGGCTATCGGTTCTCCATCGATCATGTGACCGACCTGCGCCTCGAGCCGCGCGAACTGGCGGAACGCGGCGTGCGCTTCATCAAGGTGCCCGCGGCGCTGCTGCTCGATCCGAAGCAGGCCTCGCTGTCGGACATCCATGCCGCCGACCTCTCCGATCTCCTGGGCCGTTTCGGCATCGATCTGATTGCCGACCGCATCGAGGGCGAACGGGCGGTTGTGGACTTGCTCGATTTCGATGTCCGCTTCGGCCAGGGCTTCCTGTTCGCCGCCCCGCGCCCGTTGCGCCCGGAAACCCCGGCTGCTAACGGAGCCGCGGCACCCGCCAAAGCTTCCACCGGAACCGTGAGCCCGGCACGGCCAGCCAGCGCCGCCCCGCGGGGCGAACAGCCGCGCAATAGCGGCCTCGCTGCCCTGGCCCGCCGCGCCTCCGGTCCGAACTGATCGGCACCTGACTCCATGACCACATTGCGTTTCGCCGAGCGTCTGCGCGACCTCACCGGCCAAGTCGATGTCGTGCTCAGCGACATCTGGGGCGTCGTCCATAACGGGCTGGAGTCGTTTCCTGACGCCTGCGCGGCGCTGCATACGTTTCGTTCCAATGGCGGCACGGTGGTGCTGATCACCAACGCGCCGCGGCCGGCGGATTCGGTGCAGCGACAGCTCCGCAAGCTGAACGTGCCCGATGACTGCTATGACGCGATCGTCTCGTCCGGCGACCTCACCCGTAATTTCGTTGCCGACCGCCCCGGCCAGGCCATGCATCTGATCGGGCCGGATCGCGACTCCTCGATCCATCGCGGCCTCGACGTCAAACTCGTCCCGCTGATGGAGAGCGATTACATCGTCTGCAGCGGGCTGTTCGACGACGAGACCGAGACCGCCGAAGACTACCGCGACATGATGCAGCAGGCGCTGTCGAAGAAGCTCACCATGGTCTGCGCCAATCCCGACATCATCGTCGAGCGTGGCGACCGGCTGATCTATTGCGCCGGCGCGGTGGCCGAACTCTATCGCGAGATGGGCGGCGAGGTGATCTTCTACGGCAAGCCGCATCGGCCGATCTATGACCGCGCCATGGCGCTGGCCAAGGCGAAGCGTGGCAAGGACACGGAGCTCGGCCGCGTGCTGGCCATCGGCGACAGCGTGCGCACCGATCTCGCCGGCGCGCATGGCTATGGCATCGACCTGCTGTTCGTCACCCGCGGCATCCATGCCGGGGATTTTGACGGCGTGGAGCAGATGAACGCGGCCGAGGTGAAGGAACTGTTCGGGCATCCGCCGAAGGCGTTGATGCGCGAATTGAAGTGGTGATTTGATTTGTCATCCCGGCGAACGCCGGGATCCATAGCCACCGTCAGAGCGATTAACACAGCATAGTTGCAACGAACGCGTTCGACTAACGCGACAGCGTGTATGGATCCCGGCGTTCGCCGGGATGACAGATCAACGCAAAATGCCCGGCACATCGGCCGGGCATTCGCGAAACTCTAATATCGAAACGCGGCTTACGCCGGCACGGCGTCCGGGAACACGGCTTCGATCTTGGTCTTCAGCGTCGCCGCGTTGAACGGCTTGACGATGTAGTTGTTCACGCCGGCCTTCTTGGCGGCGATCACGTTCTCGGTCTTCGATTCCGCCGTGATCATGATGAACGGGGTCTGCGACAGGTTCGGATCCGCGCGGACTTCCTTGAGCAGGTCGTAACCGGTCATCGGCTCCATGTTCCAGTCGGAAATCACGAGGCCATACTTCTTCTGACGCATCTTCTCGAGCGCCATCGACCCGTCGCTGGCATCGTCGATATGTTCGAAGCCAAGCTGCTTCAGAAGATTGCGAATGATGCGGATCATGGTGTTGTAATCGTCCACCACCAGCACCGACATCGACAAATCAACCGCCATCTTCAGTCCCCCTCAGGCACGACAAGCGCATTACAAAAAATGATGTTTGCCGAACGGCAAACCGATCTGGGTTGAGATTTAGCAGCACCGGTTAAATTTCCCGTTAAAGGCCGCGCGTTGATTTCATTAACCTTTGTGGCACCCTAACCGCCTCGCGATGCTGTCCGCCGGATGTACAGATGCCTGTTGGCGAAACAAAACCGGGGGGGGGGAAACCAAGCGGCGTAACGAATGCGATGACCAGTATCGGGCCGATTTGATCTACCAAGAGGCTGCTGCGCGAGGAACTCAGATGCCAGGGCATCCAATATCGTAAACGCCCGCTGAAAGCTTTAATCGATCAGCTTTCGGTATTCACGGAGAGCGCCGTACAGCGACCCTTTCGCCATAAGCACGTTAGCTTTGAGGACGGCTTCTTTCGAGCAAGGGCGATCGGTAAGCATTTCGCGTGCGGCGTTGTGGTATTCGGTCATCTCGGTTGTGATACCGAGATACAGACGCTGCACCGCTAGATAGACCCGTTTGGCAGAGGTGTTGGCTTCCGAGATGGCTATCGTGTGGGCCTGACGCAAAATGGGGCCCGGTCCTTCCACGAAAAAGGTAGCCGTATTTTCGTGAATATTCACGACTTTCGTATCGCCAACCATGAGCCACTCTTGCGGCTCGATCGTCATCTTCAATGGCATCGCCGCTCTCCAGCGTGAGAGTAGTCGGCCTGTGGTTAAAAAAGAAAGAACGGTGGGAGTTTCCCCCACCGCTCCAATGTTTTGTGGTTGCTGTCAGTGCTTCGCGATTAACGGAGCAACTGGAGCACGCCCTGCTGCGACTGGTTGGCCAGCGACAGCGCGGAGACGGCGATCGACTGACGGGTCGACAGCGCCTGGCTGTTGGCAGCTTCCTCGTTGGTGTCGGCGAGGGTCAGGTTCGACGCACCAGTCTGCAGCACGTTGATCATCTGCTTCGAGAAATCCTGGCGCATTTGCACGATCGACAGGTTCGAGCCGAACGCCGACGCCTGCGAGCGAAGCTGGGTGCTGGCCTTGTTCAGGCTGGCCAGAACCTTGTTCGTCGAAGCGTTGTCGATGAAGTCGCCGCCCGACGTGAGCGAAGAGAGACCCAGACCGTCCGGTCCAAAGCTCACGCCCTGGATGCTCAGCGTTGACTTGCCGGTTTCGTTGAAGGTCAGCTTCAGGGTGTCACCGTTGAGCAAGTTAACGCCGTTGAACGACGAGTCCTGCGCAGTGTTGGTGATGTTGTCGATAACCTGATTGTACTGGGCGACCAGGCTGGCGCGAGTGGCCTGCGAGGTAGCGTCCTTCTGAGCAGCGCCTGCAGTCAGGCCAGCCAGCGGACCACCAGCGTCAGTCGCGGTGCCGGAAATCGCACCGATGTTGACCGAAGCATAGTCGTTGGTGGTCGTGATGCTCAGCTTGCCTGCGGTATCGATGCTGGCCTGAAGGTTGTTCTTGCCGAGTTCGGCGTTCAGACCATCGAGCGTGCTGATCTCACCAGCTGCGGTGCCGAAGGTGATGTTGGTCGCCGTACCGCCGGTAACAGTCGCTGCGATCTGCAACGTCGTGCCGGTCAGTCCTGCAACGGCGGCAGCACCAGTCTTGCTGTCGGCGGCAACACCGGTGGTACCGGAAGTCGCTGTACCAGTTGCAGCAGTCGTGGTGACCGAAGAGGTCGTGCCCGTCGTCGCCGAGGTGAACGTGAGCTTGCCGCCAACGGCGGAAGCAGCGACACCGGTCAACTGCGAGGTGGCAACCGCCGCGACGTCAGCGGCACTCAGGCTCGCCGCATTGACCGTGGCACCGCTATGGGCAGTGTTGTAGGTCGCGATGGTAGCGGCGCTCAGGGTAACGGTCTGGGCGGCACCGCCATCAACCGCAACGCTGAAGCTCACCGAGTCAGCGGTACCTGCCGCCGAGCCAGTGTCCGAAGCGTTCGAAATGCCCGCAGCAGTGGCGACGCCTGCAGAACCAGTGGTGTTCGTGATCGCAACGGACGAACCAGTGCCCGTGGTTCCGGAAGTGAAGCTTACCTTACCGCCAGCGAAGGTCGCAGCGGTACCACCGCCGAGCTTCGTGTTGATCGCTGCTACAAATTCGGCACCGGTGACAGCGGCAGTATTGCCAGCACCCGTGAAGTCGGCCGCAGCCAAAGTGACGGAGGTCGCGGCCGCGCCATCGATCGAGATGTCGAACGAAAGGGTGTTCGAACCAGAGAAATCGATCGGCGTATACGTACCGCCTTCGATCGTTGCAGCGGATGCAGAACCGCCTGCCGCCGAAACGTTGAGCGGGCCAGCAAACGCACCGGCGGTGACAACGCCAGCGGTCGCAGGCGACGACGAACCCAAAAGGTTCGCGGCAGTCGCTCCGGCAAGCCCGGTGGCGGCAGTTGCGGACGACTTGGTGTAACCGACTGTGGTCTGAAGAGCCTGATTGGCGATCGACTTGGCCGAGTCAACCAGCTTCTGGAGCGAGGTGATGCCGGTGTTCGCAGCCTGGAGGATCTGCACGCCGTTGCCGATGCCATCAAGCAGATTGTTGATGTCGCTGGCGCGGTTGTTCAGGCCCTGGGCCGTGAAGAAGTTGGTCGGATTGTCGAGGGCCGAGTTGACCTTGTTACCGGTCGAGAGGCGGCTCTGGGTGGTGGAGAGTAGGTCAGCGGTCGACTGCAGGGAGAGCAGGTTCTGACGAACGGACGAGCTAAGGGTAATACCGGACATGTTTGAAACCTTCTGTTTTCAAAGCTACTGCCAAATTCTTTTGGCTGTGCGACACCTTCTCCGGTAAAATATAACAAGTCGTGAAACTGATCGCAGAAACGTCAATCGTTCCCGACGAAAAACGCGCAAGGAGCACAGTGCCTAACGGACGGTTAATAGAAATCCTCTGTTTGATCGTTGCTGCTGCCCGCAAGACACCGTACTTTTGAAAGCTTATCGCTCTTCTCGCCGCTTGCTCTTGCACTGTGGATAGGCGTTCTTATGGGGCGGCCAAAGGTGCCGAGCGAAGCAAATTCGCCGGCGCAGCCGTCACTCTCGATCCTAGAAGCTGGCGTAAGTGATTACTCGGACCGCGTTGAATCTAGAGAAGGCTTCCGCGCTGAGAAATAAGACCGCCGGCGCCACGCATTAACCAGTCATTATCCATGATTAGCCCTGTGCAGGAACGATGCAATTTGGCTCAACTTGTCTCGGATATCGAAAGGGACATCATGAGCGAGATTGAACACCTACGGGCCGCTTCTCGACGGGCCGAGCGACTGGCCCGCAACATGCTGGATGCTTTGACGACCGAACGACTGAGGGAAGCGGCCCGCTTCTACGATCTGCAAGCCGATCAGCTTGAACAGATCAGGTCCGTGCGCCTCTGAATGATTCAACGTTGCGGACGCGGCCATCTGGATATTCAATCCTGACATGCCAATAATTTTCCGCCAGGAACTCTCGCTTTCTTTTCTGCACCGTCGGCGGTGTCTCTCCGCAATCGGAGGCAACACGCACGTCTGTCGCGTGCACGTAGTAGGGCATTTCCACTCGCTCATTTTTAGATTGTTGCGAGTTCGCTATCGAAAGCGCGCTTCGATTGCTGTGCGTAATTAGTCACGCCTGAAATGAAACGCGGCCAGAAAATGGATAGCGATTTTTGAACTTTTTCCACCGTCACGCGACAAATGATCATCCCTTTGCATCTTTGGATTACCAAGTGACATTGATTATCTACGCATTGCGCTGGCTCACGGACACCCTGCCCGCCGACCAACTGAGCCCAACCTATCGTCGGCGGCAGGTGGAGATGAAGAGCATGCTCGCAAATCTACAGAATCGAGGCTTTCGGCCGTGAGTATGTCCGGTAGCAGGCGTCTCGAATCAGATTTCATCTGATATCGAGGGGAATGCCTAACAGAGCAAGCTACCTAAAAGCTCGGTACTGCCGAGCGGTATTGAAAACTGCGCTTCACAGTTACGAGGAAGATGCGCGGCGGTTGGTGTACAGCATAGCCACGGAACAGCCGACCCCTGCCGTGCTCCCTGACATTAGCGCAGCCGAAGCGACTGCGCTTGCTGCACTCGCACAACTTGCTCGGCGTATTGAGGAGCGCGGCATTGCTGCCCTCTCTACTCATTGGCAGGAAACCAACGATCTCATCGTCCGATGGATAGACGCTGCGGACCAAGAAAAAGAAGAGTGATGCGTCCATCTACTAGATCCGGCGGGAGAAGGCACCTTCTGCATTTGGAACAGCTGCGCCACCGCCCGATCCCGGCCGCAGGTCACCGCGCCGCCGGATTCCGACCGCCGCGTGACGCCATCTCTGCCATCAAGTAGGATGGTGGAGGCATCGGACGATGAGTGACAGCGATGGGTGAAGACCGTAGCGCTAAAGCGTTGATGCAATGCCGCAGATGGCTTGTGGCACTGCTAATAGCCTTTGTCGTTCTGGCAACCTACAGCTGGCTCATATGGCGTTAGTGGTGACGAATAAAAGATCGTCACATCCCGTTTGAAGCGTACGTCAAGAGCAGTGGCCAATACGGCGAATAGAGGGTTTGCAAGGCAGCAAAAGAAAGCAGCTCAGCCCCGCGAAGTCCTGCTGCGAGGCCGAATACGCCCTGGCTGAGCGCATATACCACACACCCGCCGAAGTAGGTGACCAGAGCCAGGCGTTTCCAAGGAGGCCTCATTGAAGCTATTCGTGAAGTCTACTGGCCGTACTTAACTAAGACCTCTTGGCATGGCTTGGAAATCTGCGAGCGGTTCTGCTGCAGGCAGGCCAGCACCGCCATGTCGCCACCCTGAATTGCCTGCGCACAGAAACGTTGAACGCTTCGTTGGCAGGCTGCACGATCTTCAGGGGTGCCACTGGTCGCGGTCCCTTGGGCTGACGCAGAAGCATTAAATGCGAGGATGGCGGCGGCAAGTAAGAAGATCGACCGGGACATAAGCGCTCCATTGTTGCGCTCGATAACCGCCTTTATGCCAGCTCGTTCCTAGCCATACTTCAATGCTGGAACGATTACGGTCCGGACGTCTTGGCACAGCAACGATTTTTGAGAGGGGAATATGACCGAGTCCGCAGACCTGAAGATTATCGTGCAAACATTCGATGAGGTTCAGAGGCTACTCCGAGCTCATCTCGAGCTATCGGCGGATGCAGCGGCGACGGTTGGACGCTTGGATGAGCTGTTCGCCGAGCAAGAAATTGTTAAGGCGCTCGAGCGAACTCGGCTGCGCTCCCTCCGCGAGAGCCTTATCGCGCCGGCGGCGTTATCGACGCACACGTGACCAAGTATCGGCTCCTTCGTGAAGCGAGCCAGTCCGGTGCATAAGATTGCCCTGTTCGGGAGCGCGTCGTATGGTAGGAAAGTAGTGCAATACGTCGAGCTCGCTATGTTCATCCGCAAACTTTGCCCCCTTTGCGACCGCCCGCTCAACCTTGTCTATGTTGAGCCACATAACGAACGTGTCGTGATTCACACCCTTCGGTGCTTTGCGGACGGCTACTCTCGGCAAGAGCCTGTTCTGGCCAGCGCTGAACCGATTGGTGGCTGGCCTATCGTTGTTACAAACACAACCGGCAAGCTGCACTCTTGAGCAACCGGCGTGGGCAGCCGGAAGCATATGTGCACAGTGTCGCGCTGCCGAAGCTAGTGTCATGTTTGGCCGCAATCCGGCAGATCTGCCATGCCGAAACTTCCCGTGCGATTGTAGATTGAAGCCGCGTTAATCGGCGGTTGCAGGACCGAACCCTGTCATACTTTAGTGGATATTATCGCATGCATTCGGCACTGCCGCCGTCTGGTTTTCGCGATTTGCTCATTTCAATCTTACGTGCGTCGGTGGCGCTAAAGGCTTCACGGATGCTCACAACTCGCACCTCGTTAATCTATCGCATACGCGCGGCGGCGGCGGCGCGTCTGGCCGAAGCCGAGCTAGACGAAGCCAAAATGCTGCCCCTTATGCATCAGGCCTTGTCTTGGATACAGATGGCGGAGAACGAAGAAGCCATAGAGGCCGCTAAAAACGCGTCGCCGGATGCCGGGAGTTAGATAATACAGCCGCCTATTGCGCTGGTGAGCAAACGGAAACGCTCGCGAAGCGAGCCGCAGATGCGTTGCTGAGACGGACAGATTGGCGTTGGGGCGACACCAGGCTTTTGACGCGACATCGCAGCAGTGAGCAGCCCGCGCCGGGTTGTCGCGCCTTTGGAACGCACAGGTCTCGAAGCCGTTCACCTTCGCGCCTGCAGCATCCGCTGGTAGGACCGAGAGGAAGCGAATGCCAGCCGAACGCGAAACCGCCGTCTCCGAACATGAAACGCCCCGCACCGACCACACACCATTTCCCGCTAAAGTGCTCACGATTGGCCTCCTAATATGGTTGGTCGTTGGAGGGATAGCGGTGCTTGGGACATACAGCTTCCTGCTGCAAGGCCGTGGCTGATCGCAACTTCGGAACCTCCTGCGCACGGTAGCCGTGCCATGGGGCAATGAACGGTGGGCCGTTCCTACGCCGCGTTGATCGGCGCTTGTGCAAATCAAGCTCTGATCCCGGCGGCAACCTGGCCTCTATTCACCGGGTTGGGCGACCTATATCAATCGACGAATGAACTCATCAGCCACCGCCTGGGCCGAACAGGCCGCCGACCTCCGCCAGCGCGCCAACACCTTGCCGCCTGGCGAAGAGCGCGACGAACTGCTTGCCAAAGCTGACCAGCTGGACACGGCCATCGACATGACGAACATGCTCTCCGTCCGTCGACCGCCCCGCAAGTAAGTTGCTTTTGGTGGACGCCGAGCAGCTCACACTCCGCAAGATGACCTTCGAAGGCATCCCCTATGATGACGACTGGCTGGTCATGTGGCAGGGCCTGAATATCGGCCGAATCCTCAAACAGTCAGGCGTGACCATGGGCGTGCCGGCGTGGTTCTGGGGGATGAACGTCTCAGGAATGCCGCAGCCGGCACACTGGAAGGGGAACGGGACCGGCCTGGCCGACTGTCAGCGGCAGTTCAAGGCGGCTTGGGCAAATATCCGCGCCGGGCTGAGCGACGAGGAGATAGAGGCTTGGCGCCGACGGGACGCGGCGACCGAGGCCAGGAACGCCGACTTCCGGGCTTAGTGGACTCCCGAAGACTGCCACGCAAACCCATATTTAAGATGTAGCGATGCGTTGGAGTTGCATATGTCTTGAGACACCCTCTTGCCATCCCTTATTCACGTGCCCGGCTCCACGCCGCTGGTGACCTTGCGGGATGCCGGCATGCTGATCCAGAAGCTGCCGAAGTACCAAGCTGACCTTCCTGCGTGGCGGATCGCTACCGAGGCTCTGATGCTGGCAGCCGAAGAGCGTGGCCCTCTGATGCATGCCGAGGTCGGGCTGAGGAAGGCCCTGCACCCGCGCGAGCCTGTGTACGATTCCAGCCGGAAGGACCCACACTGGGGCGCCGCAAATTGGCGCGCGAACGATGACGCCCCGCCGCCTCGCCGAACGCATGCGGACACGCCAGCAGATCGCCGATGGCTTCGTGCGCGAAACGTTCACCCTGCCGCGCGATGCGGCGCGTGCCAAAGCTCGCGAGATCCTGCAGCGCTATCCGGCCGGCGGATACTCGACGACGGTCGAGTTCTGGCGAAAGCTCGATGACGGGCAGATCGAATTTACGATGCGCCGCCTCCCGACCGCCGACTAGACCTCGGAAGAGCGCTCAGAGAGTTGTGGTGGAGCCAGTATTCGTTCTCAGCCATCTGGACCCAAAACGAAGCGACGCGCAGGTAGCGCTCGACATGCTCGAGATCATCGGTCTGACCGGCCAACTCGGCTAAATCCGCTGCACGCTTACGAAACTCGCACTGCTTGCTCATTTTCAGCTAATGCAAGACAGTAGAAATTGTTTCGCGCGAATAGCAGGTAGCTGGCAACGGAGTCCTAATTCGCAGCGCTTTGTTCTCGCGCGGTGATATCGCAGACCGTCCGACCTCGCAGTTCATAATCCGTACTTACATCGCAGCGGGCACAACGGAATGAGCGAATTTCCGTACCATGGAGGCCCCTTCGGATGCCAAGAAACACGCGGCGCTCACTGCAGTTGGGACAGGCAACAAGGCTGTTCGTAGGCATGTCATCACCCTCGAATCTGGCAACAACAGCGTCTTTTAACGTGCAGTAGAACCGCATCACCCAAATGGGTGAGCGCTTCAAATACTAACAGTTCGTTGCGTCACGAAGGGAAGTCTTTACGAAACGACTCAAGCTGAACTACGCGCTTTGACGGAGGACCGAGTTGCTGCACAAAGTCAGCAGAGTGCCGAGCGACCCACGTTCTGGCATCAAGCGATGTTTCGAATACTCCGACAAGCTGTTCAACATGGCCTTTGGGCCACGATGCGATGATAACAAAGCCGGCGCTGGAGTGAGGTTGAATTGAGAACGTAGGGACACACGGCATCGCGGGACTCTTGAGTTAGGTGTTATACCACCTAAACCCAGGCGTGTCCCCTCCCGCGCTGATGGAATAGGATGGCGAGGGCTCGTTCAATCCTATATTGCCGATAATATTGGTTCTATTTCTGATCACAAGTCGGAAGCGTACTGTGGGACAAGCCAAGGTCAATTCGAAACGAAGAGCGCGCATGCTCGACGAGCATACGCAATGCATATATTGCGGCGCGCTGGCAACAACGACGGATCATTGCCCACCGCGCGCGTTATTCCTAAGACGCAACTGGCCCCTGTACTACGAATTTCCGTGCTGCAAGCCCTGCAATGAATGCGCCAGGCTCGATGAACAAGTGCTTGCAGTGCTCTTACGCTTTCGGACGTCTGAAAGATTGGACCCGCAAGACATAGATGAATTTCAAAAGCTTGGTCAGGGGCTAAAGAACAATCAGCCTGCAATTATTCGCGAGTGGTTGAGTTTGACCGCCAATCAAAGCAAAAATGCCCTCAAACGCGTTTTCGGGCAGGATTACCTCGAGAAGCGACGATCAGGCTGGGGCGCCGCCAACCTTGGCCCACTATCTAAAAATATCCTGACGCGCTTCACGATCAAGCTAACTAAGGCCCTCTACTACCGACACAACGGTCACCGCTTCCAAGGGGTTTTGTACGCGAGCCAAATCGATCTTTTCGACCGCGAATTTACCGCTAAACAAGCTCAAGAACTTCTTTCGATAGCGCCGGCATTTCCCGAATTGAAACGCAACAACCGAGAGCTATACGACCAATTTTCTTATCGCTACAATCATAGTCCTGAGCATCGGGTATTTTATGCTGTCGCACAGTTGGGAGAACAAATTGCGTTTCTGCTCTTAGCTTTGCCCGTCGAGATGGATACAAGGTTGCAAGAGGATGTCCCGCATTTCGAACAGTCAAGGTTAGGTCGTCACGAGTGTCCGTGACGATGGCGTAATCTATGCACGCCAAAGCGCGGTGATGCGGATCTCTTCAAATTGTAACGCTTAGCAAAAGAGCGCTCATGACCAAACAGCGCGGCACCGCAGTTTGTCTGCATCTAGCGCTTACTTTTTTCGCGGGTTGACCTTCGCCGCGTCGACGGAAATCTCCGAAGGAGTGTCTGGCCCCGCTCTTTGTATCCCCGTTTGGATAACAGCCACTATGCCACCTGGAGCAATCTGATCAGGCGTTGGTCCAAAATTTCCGGCAGAAAAACCAAAGTTTACAGCAAGCGTCCATATCCCTTCGTGGACATCAGCTTTTTGCACTAAGAGCTCCAGCAGCTCGTGGTTTGTGAAAAAGATCTGATTAATTTCAGGCATGTGACTGCTTCCAGGGATTGCCCGCTTGTGAGCCAGTTATAGATGTCAAGGGCCTTGAATTACCTGTCGTGACCGAACTGAGAGTCGTCGAAGCGAACGTTTGCAAACCGTGTATCAGCAGATTGTTCTGTTGGGTGAAGTTGGTCACATAGTGATGCTGAGCAGCTACACGACGTGCACCAAGACACTCAGCGACACAATTCGATATAAACGTATTCAGGCTCACCCCGTCAGCACGAGCAGCCTTTGCAGCTTTTTGATGTACACTTTTTGAAAGACGCAGCACTAGTTTGCCGCTGAAATCGTTGTCCTCAAGTGGCTCTGGCAACGCTTGTCCACGAGCCAACACAGACTCGACCCAGCTTTCAGCAACGTCTTCGAGCGCAGAAAGAGCTTCAGCGGCTGTGTCGCCAGTTGCAATGCATCCTGGAAACTCCAAAATCTCACTACGAAAACTGCCATCTGCCTCAGGAATGACCACCCGAGAATATGCTTTCTTCAAATATTCAGACGCTCTCATCTTGCTCTCCAGCATCGCTCTCGTCAGCCGCACCTGCAGCCTCTAACCAGTCAGTCCACCGCGCCAGATCCTCCTCCATCAAGTTCAAAAGCTGCCTTTGAACTCCGGGAGAAATGTCGCGACCGCCGTGGTCAGGAATAGCAAGGGGAAATAGATCTGGAAAAGGATCGCTTTCCCACATCGGCTCCTTGCCCCTCTTGGTATTCTGATGCCTCCCTAATCTCCCGGCCAATCCTTGGAAACTCGCGGCTTTATGCCGGCCTTGTCGCAACGAGGCCAGTTCCAAGACAAGCTTATTTAGTTTCTTCTGGTTCATAGTACTACGGCCAGTATCAGGGACGAAGAAGAATAATTTTAACTCTCTAGGTTGCATCGTCACCATTTGTTCAGGATTCTCAAGCGGCGAATGCGGGCAGCGAAGAGCCTGCGCAAAAAAGCGTGGCGCTTGCCTCATCGCTCTTGAGCAACGACAGCCCATGGCTTTAGCGCCAGCGGCGCAACCGATACTGCGGCGGAATATCCCAGATTGTGATCTCCTCCGTATCTCGGCCTCAGCGCATGCGTTCCCGCTGCGGCCGCGTCTTCTTGGAAAGCTTGTCTAGGTTCCCTGAAGGAACTAAGATTTGCACATGCCAAAGACCCGACACCCCCTTTGTCCTGAATGTGCATCAGCGACTTCTTGGGTGCGCTCGACCTCTGCACGCCGTGGCTACGTCGCACACGCCTATGAATGCCCAAAATGCATGTTCGTCGTGACCATGGTCGATCCTGACCCGATGAATTTGGCAGAGGGGTGGCTGAAGGGTGAGCTCAAGCCGCCAGGGGATGCGACATGAAACGCCTTCTCGCGCGCCCGTGGACGAAGGCAGATGAAGAGCGCTTGATCCGGCTCAGCGACGACGGAGCGTCACTGATGCGTGCTGCAGCCGCTCTTGGTCGAGCGACATCGAGTGTGCAGAAAAAAGCGCGATCCTTGGGAAAGCACTTCAAAGGAGTGCGAAGTGTCCGCGCTGACCTCCGCGCCTCCGGCGCCTTACCGGACGGTCAGGAATAGCCGCGATATTTTTCCATAAAATGTTCGACGACAAAAATCCGCACAGCGGACGAGAGGTTTGGAGACTGCCTACGCTCGTTGATCTCGTTCACAAGTGCCGTCACGTTCACGCCCTTCAATCTCGCGATCTCTTGCATAGCGTCCCAAAATTCGTCTTCCGCAGTCAAACTCGTAATCACGCCGTTGACGCGTAGGGTGTGTTTTCGGATAGCCCGAACTCTATTTTCCGAGCGGTAGTATATACGGCGGAACCAAAATGCCATGCCTAGCTTGGTCAGCGCGTGCAATGCTTACGAGGGCATGATGAACCTGTCAGATCAGGAACTGACCATATACGCTTTGCGCGAGGCACAGCTGATCGTGGCCGACTCAGATGCGACCAAGCACCGAGATCCGATTGAGGTCATGGACGAGCTCCGGAACCTACTCAACCGAGCCGATGTCGTCGAAGCGATCGAGCGGCTCGAGAACAGCGTTGGATTGAGACTGGCCTAACGGCCGATACCGACTGATTTCGCGATTGACCAATCCGTTGGCGTCGCGCGAGATACGGCCACCAGCCGTAGCGGCTTCTCCAGCGAGCCGATTCCGCCCTATTCTCGGCGGCCATGTCTCCGAAACACCACCCTACCCCGCTCTCAGGCGGCGACCGCAAAGCCCTGCGCAAGGAGCTAATGAAGGCCCGCGGGGTCACGGTGATGATGGCGCGCCAGGCTACGGAGCTGCGAGCAAAGGGCGAGGCCTTGATCCAGCAAGCGGACAACCTCGATTGCCAGAGCTGGAACGAGCGGATGTGGGCGGACGGCGAGCCAATCGACCCTTCGCCCACGGTTGATCAGGCGATCAACGGCGGCTTTCCGTGGCTGGAGATCGAGTGCTCTAGGTGCCGCACAAAACGCGACGTTGACTTGGCCCAGCTGCCTCACGTCGCCACGACCTGCATTCACGACCTTGCCAGCCGCTTACGGTGCCAGCGATGCGCTAAAACTGGCCGGAAGCCGATAGCAACACTTTTGCAGCTCGGCCCCAAACGCCGCCACGGTTACGAGCAGACATGACACCCAACCTGTTGCTGCAGCGAAACGTCGTCGTCAAATCGTCGCCCGACGAATACCTCGTCATTATGCCACAGCCGGATGGCTATCGCCTGCAGGTTGGCCACATCTCCAAGCAGACCGGCGCAAACCACCGCGTAGTCTGGCAGTGGTCAGGCCCGGGCGGCACAGGGAAAGACGCCACCCAAGAGGACGCCATGGCCTCGCTTAAAGCGAAATGGGGAGCCTCTGAGCAGCAGCTAGACGAAATGCGCCGGCAGCAGGAATCGACTGAGTGGAAATATGCGCTCTGGGATGCCGGCTATCGGTCGCAGATGGTCAACGACGAGATCCGGTGCCGCTGCGGCGCGATGTTTGCCCCCGAGAGCCATGAAGCTGTCAGGGCCCACATCGACCACATCAGGGCTCGATGCTGAGCTCTGGCTGGACTCCCGGAACCGCGCCGGCACCCCATATTGAGCGGGTAGCGTTGCGTGCGGAGTTATTGCGTATGTCGTGGGATAGCCTATTGCCGACCCCCATCCCTGTGCCTGGCGCCAAGCCGCTGATGACCCTCCGGGATGCGGGCGTACTCGTGCAGAAATTGCCCAAGGCTGAAGCGATGAGCGCGAAGTGGCAAGCAGCGATCGAGGCTCTGATGCTGGCAGCCGAAAAACGAGGCCCGCTAATGCATGCGCAAGTCGGACTTATGAAAGCCCTTCATCCGCAAGAGCCGGTCTATGATCCCAGCCGGAAAGACCCGCATTGGGGGCGCCGTCAGCTGGCGCGGGACCGATGAGCGAGCATGTCGGACCTTTCCAATGGTGGCGGCTGCTGATCGCGATACTGGCGACGCTGGCTGTCGCTGGCGGCACCTTCGGCTCTTTCATGATTGCACTGAGGCTGCTGAAATGACGCCGCGACGGCTGGCTGATCGAATGGCGGCTCGGCACGGACGGCTCACCGGTGATGGATTTGTCCGCGAGACGTTCACCATGCCACGCGATCAGGCGCGCGCCAAAGCCCGTGAGATACTTCAGCGCTACCCCGCAGGCGGCTATTCGACCACGGTCGAGTTCTGGAGAAAGCTCGATGACGGCCAGATCGAATTCACTATGCGACGCTTGCCAACTGCGGACTGACGCTGTTACCGCGCGCATACCCGATTGCGCCTCTCTCTCAGGGTCAAATTAGCCGCGGCCGACACGCCCTGCAACGTCGCCTGCAAGCGAACTGCGGCCACGCTACGCCTAAGCGTCTTGGCGACTTTCTCGATGGACTGTCCTTGCTTGAGAAGTGAAACCATCTTCTCATGGTCGGCGTCCGTCCATTTCCGGCGCGATCGCATGGTTAGTTTCATTGCCATCGTCGCGATTTAGCAAACGGCGCCTTCGGCGAGCAAGGCCTTCGCGCTGAAGGTTCAGCCCAACTTAATCCAGATTTGTATGTCTGCTAGCGTATCGACTTACAGCGATTCCGCGAGTACGCGCTCTGGGGACATAGCAAGAGACCGTAGTGATCAACGCAAGCAAAAGACGGGGCGAGTTTGGCAAACGAATCAAAGCCCTCCGCACAAAAAATTCTTTAACTGCCTCCGACTTGGCGCGACTGACCGAGGTAACGCCCGCGGCCGTGTGGCAATGGGAGAAAAATGGTACCGAGCCGCGTCGGCCGATAATCGAAAAGATCGCAATCCATTTCAATGTGCCGATCTCGGAGCTAACCGGCGAGCAAGAGGTGATTGAGAGCTTCGCGCAAACGGAAGCGCTGAACCGTCTTAGCGATCACTCTCTCGAAGACCTCCTTAAAGCAATTCAAGCCAAGGGGTATCGAGTATCGATCTCTCGCAAGACCTTCTAGCCAACACCTCCGGCATCAACTGGCCGGGGACGAGCCGCGCCGGAACACCGAGGGCAGTGATCGGGCAGATTTACGTACACTTCGAGAACAGCTAGTTCGGCACCATCAGCTGTAATGCCTGGAAGACGGTTGAGACGCGCTACGGCTACCGCTTTATGGGCAGCCTCGAGAGTCGATGCGGCATGAAGCAGATCGTGCTTTGGACACCGTCGCGCCGCTCCGGAACGGATTAGCGTGGCTTCGGCCCAACCGCGTAGATCAAAACTCGACGCCACTAAAATACTCACAAAAGGCCAATGACCGACACTATATGCGGTTGTACGGTATCAAAATACAAACTTTAGTCGCATCAACTTTCGCGCAACATGTCCACTCAGGGCGCAGCAGCACCACAACGCAAAAAGCCGCCCGGGCGCGACACCGGACGGCTTTCAGATGCGATTGTCGGACCCAGCCCGATTCCATCTCATGGGCGAGAGGCTGCAGGGCTGTGGCCGCCCGGTCAACCGGGCCTTTTGGTCTATTCCACAGTGACGCGCGCGAGGCCACCCATGCCGAGCGCATTGGCGCCAGCCCGGCCGAGATCCACGCACCGGCCCCGAACGTGCGGCCCGCGATCCGTGACCATGGCCCGGATCGACTTGCCATTGGACAGATTCGTCACCGTCACCATCGAGCCGAATGGCCGCGTCTTGTGCGCCAGAGTGTATGGGCTGGTCGCCCAGGTGTTGAAGATTGAGCTCGACGCAGTGCGCCGACCGTTGTACCGATCGCCGACACCGTACTGGCTTGCGAGGCAGGTCTCGACTCGATGCATCGTGACGTCGATCGAACGGATTCCGGCGAATATATCCTGAGCGCACGCAGGCATGGCGAGAAGCGCGCACAGCAAAGCTGCCGCGAGAGCGGTGATGCGGGTCATGATATCCTTGGGGTGGCTAGGGCGCTTTGACGACGAAGGCGATGTCGCGCGTGCCGCCGGTGATTGGCAGTATCTTCTGCAGAGGATTGCAGCTGTACGTCGATGCGGTGCGATACTTGGCGGGACCGGGCTCGACGCCCTGCGGCACCCTCACCGGCTGGACGAACCGGTCCTCTCCCAACGGCAGGCCGGCGTTCACATTGAGGTCGTCGAGCTCGTAGCGCGTATTGAATTTGTCGATGATGAACCGATCGACTGAGACGGCACAGGATCGGTGTCGGCGAACCACGTAGTCGATGCGCAGCTCGCCCCCGGCAACAACCACCGGAGCCACCGGCTCGGCCGATATGATCACGGTCGGTAATTCCCGATCAATGATCCAGACCCCGGCTCCGCCGCCGATGACGGCTGAGAACAGAATCGCGAAGAAGAACACGAGCCGGTAAGTCACCGTGCCTTGAGCCATGTCGTCACCTTTTCCCAGATGAGAATTGAGCCCACCAGCGCCCCGAATAGCGTCACCACGCTCCACTTTCCGACCCGGCCCAGAAGCTGGACCGCAACGACCAAGCGGATTCCATCCTTCAAAGTCGCAACCTCCTCGTCGCGGAGATCGCCAAGGAACTTCAGGGTCTCCGGCTCCGCATGGAGCAGAAACTCGGTGAGGTCGTCATGTGATGGATCGCCGAGCCGTCGCAGGAATTCGAGGCCACGAGGCGTCATATCTCCGATGATGTCGGCGAGCTGCAGGAGGTTGAGACCTCGTTGCTCTGTGAGCATTGTCAAAGCAGCGAGCTGCGCCGCGGTCATATCGACTGGCGTGTGACCCGGCATGGCAGTCCCTTCTCATCGCGGATACACCACCCGCGGCTCAGACGGCCGCAGCAGTTCGTCAACACGGTCACGCGGCGGAGGTGGCGGCGGCGCCGGTTTGGCGGGATCGACGGACGGCGCCACCACGCCTGATGCGACTGGAGCCGGCTTCGGCCAGACGATCCGATCCTTGAACCGATTGAAGGCGCTAGGCTTCTTTGCCGGAGGCGGCGCGTGCCGGACCGCCGGCGCGCCGTCGATCGACGCTGGCCGTGCCGCTGGCCGCTTCCATCCGCAACCGCCGACACCGCCCTCGACCTGGCTATCGATCCAATCTTGATCGTACGGCTTGGCGCCGCGAACGGCGTATTCCGGGCGCTCGAAGATGCGACATTCGCCACCGACGACCGATGCCGGTCCTTTCCCGGCGCAACCGCCGAGTAAACCGGCGGCGATGAAGATCATGAGGATGCGCATCACAGGCACCTCCCCTCAACATGATCCCATCGCTTGCCAGCCGCGCGACACTGTTTGAAAATTGCCCGCTTGGTCTCAGCCTGCGTGATGGCCCGCTCGTCCTGCGCAGCGATGTCCGCGAGCGCGCGCGTATAGCCGGACTGATAGACCTTATAGTGCCAGACGCCATAGATCGCGACGACGGACGCCAGCACTGTTCCGATAATGCCCCAGCGCCATCCGGCGCCGAGCAGACTGAAGGCCTTGATGCCAGTCATGATCATTGGCGCGCTCCCGTGCTGACGGATTCAGTGATTTGCTTTCCGGCCGAGCGAAGGTTGACGGCCAGGAAGATGAAGACGCCGCACAGGGCCAGGCCCCATACGATCGGCGGCACGGCCGTGACGTAACTCCACGCGGTGTGCAGAAACCCACTATCCGTTGGGATGCTGTCCCGGTTATCGGTGAAGAAGTCCCAGGCCGCGCTGACGTTGGTGCTGATCCAGTCCCAGACCGAGGCGAAGAACGTGGTGACAGCGAACCATATCGATGCCCAGAACCCCCGCTTCACCGGCACCGATTCCGGTGCCACCTCAGCCACCGTCTTCGGATCCGCGCTGGCACGCGCCTCGGTCACCGGGCGCTTGAACCCCTCGGCCTTGGCTTCGGCGATTTCCTCGAGCAACTCGGTCCGGATCACCGCGAAGTCGTCATAAGAGGCCGGGGCCGTGGTGGCGGAGCTGTGGTCGTTGATGAAGCCCGCCAGCGCGCCGGCGGTCATGCCGCCCCACTTCCCAGACGGGATGCCTGGGCTGTAATTCATGGCCTTCAGGTCGGTCTGGATGGACAGTAGCGCGGGGTCAAATTCAGCTGTCGCCGCGCGCGGTTCTGGCGCCGCCGGCGCGTCAGACACCTCGTCGGGCTCTGGCGCAGGCTCCGCCTCGGGCCCGATATTGGCGAATGGCGCCACCGGCACGGCATCATAGTCGGCCAGCACCGCCTTCGCCTTGACCGCATACTTCCGGCACTCAGCAAGCCCATTGCTGCCACCATTGATGATCTTCCGCACCGTCACGACGTCGTCGCGATCGGCCGCGGCGTTGCAGCGCCCATCCTGCGCCCATTCGAGATAGGCGGCCATGAACGCGCTGTCAGGCTGGTGCAGAAGCTGAGGCTGCTCGACCAACGGCAGTCCGGTCTTCTTTGCCATCTTCGCGTAATTGCTCTTACCGGTCGCCTGCATCATGCCGCCGCCGCGGTAAAGCCAACCGTCGTTTGATCCAGTGTTGTTGAATTCGGCCATCTTTTTCGGATTGCCGACGCCATAGACTCGGTTGAATAGGACCGGGCCGCGCTGCGCGACCGGCAGCGCTGCGATGCGCTTCGCCTCAGCCTGGGTGATCTTGGCGCTGTGCTTGCCGACGCCGAAGATTTCCATGATGCGCGGAGCCTTGTAGGCGCCGCTCTCCTCCAGGATGCGCAGCCCGCCGGTCTCGGTCATGATCTGGGCGAGGAAGTGAGCAGCGCGCAGCCTGGTTGTCAGCTTGGCCTTGGCGACGGCAGCCGGCCACCCGCGGACAATGGCGGAGATCAGGTCGGCCCGAGGCGCACTTCCGGGAGCCGCCGCAGCAATAGATCTCAGCTGCGCCGCCGTGATGGCCTGCGTCATTTTTCATGTCTCCAGAGAAATTGCTCCGCGCCCGATCGGGTTCGCGGTTTGGACTCTTGCGGAAGGAATCCGCTGGCGTAGGGTCAGCCGGCCGAAGGGGGACCGATGTGCACTCTTGAAAAACTGCTTATTGGTCTCGGCGTCGCCGCGGCCGTCACAGCCGCGGCGTCCGGCACCTTGATGTTGTTGTCAGCGCTGGCCTAGGCGCGCGCGGATAAAGAGGCGACGCGGATCAATTCAATTTCGTGATCTCTACGCGCGTATAGCGTTCACCGGTTCCAAAATTGCCGGCGACGCCAAATCCCGTGGTCGCTCGTGCGGTCAGAGCCATGTGGTGAATTGCAAACACCTTCGTCGAAGCGAATGTTAGCACGACCGAACCGACTGAACGTGTGACGGGAGTGTCGGCTGCTGATGTCGCATATTCGCTCGAGCCGATTCCAGGATAGAAACCGTCAGTGAGATTGCGCAATAGCGACTGATGCTGGTCGATACGCCATGCTGGTGCTGACCAAGCGATAAGGTAGGTGCCCGCCGGCAGCGTAAACTGATCAGAAGAAAGCGAAGCGAGAGATCCGACATTGCGCACAAACGTGTTGAGGTTACGCGTGTTCGCTCCCGTAGAAGCGTTGCCGCCGTGTGTGCCGCTCGGCTTCTGGTCTTCGATAATAACGTCCGGAATGCCGACAGACGCGCCAATGTTCAACCGCGCCTGCGCTTGGTCGGCCGCCGATGCCGCCTGCGGATCGTATCCAACGTTTCCTTTCGCCGGGGTGTAGTCGATGCATCGAACGACGCCCGAGGCATAGCCTCGGAACACCGCAAATGCGCCGGCGGCAGTCGTGATATTCGCCCCGCCGGGCAAAACCAGCGAAGACCCATGAGTAAGCGTGAGTGCGCCGGTGAAGCGGACCGTACGCTCATGACCATCAGAGAGGGTAATCGCGGTGATCGTCGTCGTGCCTGTGACATCAACCAGGTCGCCGGTCGCTGATTCAAGGTCCAGCGTGGCTGTGGACGCGATGTTGGCGCCGCGAACTGAAATATTGTCCTTCGCTTCTCGCTTGTTAGCCAGTTCGGACAAGTTGTTCGAAGACGATAAGTCGCCAGCGCCCGGCGTGCCGCGGGGAATGGTGAAGTTGAAGACGGCGTCAGCGCTCGTTCCGGAATTAGAAACCGAAGCGCTAGTGCCAGGCGCACCGGTCGTCACCGTCCCGACGCTGACAGTCGCCCCCGGCCCGACGGCACCGCGAGCGGCGAGCACATCCCAATAGGTCGCATTTGGCGGCGCATGCCCCGATCCAGGCGTCGCGTTAACCCACACATAGGACGAGCCGTTGAGCGTCGCGACATCGTTCAGGGAATAGGCCTTCGCGTTGTCATATGGTGCCGGCGTCCCGAAGGCTTTGAATAGGCCGTCATAGACCCACACTCCGCCTTCCTTATGCCATTGCTTTCCGGTGGCGGGCTGAATTGCGGTTTGCTCTTCATCGCCCCACGAGGGATCAGGCTCTGCGAGATCAGTAGGAACAAGCCACGGCAGGCCATTCGTGTTCAGCGCAGCGACCAGTCGGGTGACATCTTCTGCGGCTTCCACACCGGCAACACGAGCCGGAAAATTCGGGACGATGGTGAAAGGCACATTGACCTTGCTGCCGCCGGACCAGGGGACCGCAATCTCGCAATGGCTGTTATCGGTACGCTCAAGTATCTCGACACCAGGATTTTCGTTACCGACGTAGATAACGTCACCACGTCGGGCCACGATGTCGCTGATGACGGCGCCCGTGAACGTCAAGGTCGTATCACCGTTGGCGATTGACACCAGTCCGGTCGTATACGGAGGGAATTGCATCGTTGCCCCTAGATGCGAGAGCGGAGATGTGAAATGGCGTCAGCGCCATCAGGTCGGGTGGGCCAAGCAGTGATGATTTCAACAGGCCCACCAAGATTGGAGAGATCGCGAAGCGCCTGACGATATGTCGCCCACGATGCCCGGACGGAGTCCGCGATTGGCCGGTCTAAGACCATATATTGATCGGTCGCATTCAACTCGGATGCGATCTGGTAGGCGACCTCGATTGCATGAGGCCGCAGCGAGCGAGCGCGCTCATCGTCCGATTTTCGCACGCGTTGCCCTGTTGCGAGGTCAATCTTGTCCCGCGCAGGGTCTACGTCGGGCGCAAGGCCGTCGTCGATCACTTCTACGGCCAGCGCGATGGTCAGCGGAAGCCCGTCGCGGAACGCGTTGCCGAAGCCAACAATTTCGCCATCAGCAAGACGATACTCGAGATAAAAAACGTTCATCTCTTCCCCGCAATTCCCCACATGCTGGTCGTCAAGGCCTGTGAAGACCCTGGGCCAACTTGAAAGGACTCGACTTTTGATTCCACCACATCGTTTCCGCCGGTCGCCGTGAACGTGACGGCGCCGATTAGCGAGACGCCAGCCATCTTGTCCGTGGTGACGTACTGGAGAGACGAACTCCAAGAGCCTCCGTTCACGCGGAGATAGATGTCCGACTTAACTTCAGCGTTGAAGATGAACTGCGCGCCCACATAGTTGAAGAGCACCGTGATCGGCTTTCCGGCCAGTCCTGACGTGTTGATTGTCATGCTCACGGACTCGACGACCTGCGGGTCGCCGGTCAGCGTTATGTGCGTCCCGGCCGACGACGACCGAGGCGTGGTGTGGATGACAGGAACCGTGACGGCATTGTCCCCGATGCTGAGCGACTTGACGCCGAGCGCACCAATGACTCCCGAATCCGATGTGATAGTCCCCGTAGCAATTTTGGCTGCAGTGACGGCCTGCGCATCCAGCTTGATAGTCGTGATGGCCCCTGCGGCGATGTTCTGGGTGAGGATCGAACCGTCGCCAATCATGTCACCGCGGAAGACGATCTTCGGAACACCACCGACGTTCGATATCTGGAACACCGGGATCGCCGAGCCACCGGTCACGCCGGGGAATGCCACCCGGAAGTTATTGGCAGTGACCGAGAACACGGAGAAGTTTTCTGAGTCATTGGCAAGCACGATTCCCGTGACATTGCCGTTGACGTCAATCGCCACTCCCCATGTTCCAGCGGCATAACCATCGAGCGTCGCGATTGCCGTCGTGTGCTGGGTGACAGTCGCGTTCATGGTATCGAATTGGGCGGCGACAGATGTTTCCAGTTCGGCCACGGCCGCTTCTGCATCTACCGCCACCGTTCGGATTTCGTCGATCTGGGCCAGCGCCTTTCCCGCGGTCGCAGTTAGCTGTGTTCTCAGCTCCTGTTTATCCAGCGGCGCACGCGCAGCCGCTTGAGCAATAATGCGAGACAATCGCTGCTCTAGCTCGCTTAGATTTCCGGAGACCTGACTGAAGGTCTCGGTCACCAGATATTTGATGCCTGCGTCGAGCGAGTTGTAAGACACGCTCTCCGGCGGCAGCGATATCGTTGGTGCCTCCAGATCCACGGACGAGTAAGGCCCGCGCATCAACATGGTGACAGCCTGAACACGCAACGTTAGCGCGCCGAGCGGGACCACGGAGTTGAACTTGTTGTCCTGCCCCTCGTAAACCTGCGTCCACAAGCCGCCGGAGTCGTAGCTGACATCAGCGATGTAGTAGACAGCGCCGGGCGACGGGAACCAGCTCGCACTCAGAATTGGCTCAAGGCTGCCCTGCTCCACCTTGGCATTCAGTCCCACGATGAGAGGCATGCTCTGATTAACCGGGAATTGGCCCGGCGGGATGATCGGCGGCGAGCCGAGATCCGTCGTGTGGACCCGGATGTCATCGACGACCAGAGTCAGCGTGCAGGTGTTGCCATTCGGAACACCGCTGAGCAGCTTCACCACACGAGACTGGTTCTCGGCTGTGCCGAGCTCATAGGACGGATACTCGCCGCCGTCGTCCCTCAGCAGGACATTGGCTAGGGTGATGCCCTGCGCGGCCTCAACTGCCGCAAGGTCGCCGCTGTTCAGGTTAGCGACGGCATCCGAGCCGCCGCGCGTGACGGTGACCGGTCCGAACCACCGCCCGTTCGGCCGACGCAGCCGAATGAAATATGGCCCGGTGTCCGACCACGAAGGTGCCGGGTTGAGCGTGAGCGCATTGAGTGATCGATTGACCACCGCTCCGCCCTGTCCGTATGACATCGGGAGTTCGGACTGGATACGCAGCGTCTGACCGAAGGTGAGCGCGCGGCCTTCATATTCGACACCGACCTGAACGTTCTCGCGGCGATAGATGGATTGCAGATAGTAGAACGCGCATTCACGATAGGCATGGTCTCGGGACACTATGCCGTCGATACGCTTCACCTCGGCATTGGTCGCGGTGAAGATTTCGCTGTCGGGCGGATACTGAACCGAAGCGATCTGCCACGTCGTCTGGTCGAGATACTCGACGATAACCGCGTCGGGGTCGTCTTCCCCGAGCATCGTGAATGTTACCTGCGTCGAATCGCGGACGATCTCTCGATCGGTGAGCAGCATCGACGGAACATCGCGCCATTCGTCGCGCACGATCGACACCGTGTCGCCGAGCCAGAAGTGCTTTGCACGCGCCGGCGCCAAGATTTTGTCAAAGGCTTCCGGAACGGCCACCGCCGACGCGAAGTCATAGTCGAAGGTGTCGCCGCGGCTCGCGCAACCAGCTGCGAAGTTTACGATGGCGTTGAAGTCCGCCTTTGATATCGGGTGCCCGGAGCCATACTGCGGGTTCGTCACGGCATCGAGGAACGCCCAACCGTTGTTGCGAGAGGGCTCAGTGACAAAGGCGCCGAGGTCGGAATGCCAGACTGGGATCTTTCGCGTTCCGAGCACGCCGAATTTGTAAGAGCCCTGCGTCGATTCCGACGCCTTGATCCGGATCGCGATCGTCGCAACGTCGTCGAAGGCCGCATCGCCTTGGAGAAACGCGCGCAGGCTGGCCCACACCATTTCCGATGCGCCGCGATTATCGGGAGGCACGTCATTGAAACGGCGCAGCCGGACCTCGTGTCGCCCCCACGGGACCTCAACCTTGAAACCATCCCGGATCGGCGAGCGGCTGCCGTACGACCTCCGGAACTGATGCAGCAGCTGCCAGTCGGTGATCGGCAAGCCGGCATCGTTGACCATCCGATATTCTGCATCGAGACCAGCCTGGATGGCCGTTGTTTCGTTGCCATTTTCCGGGGTTGAGAAGCAGCCGGCGGGAAACACGAAGTCGATCGCAATGTGCGTTGCGATTGTGCCCGCCGGGTTGGCAATGAACCCACCAACCCAAGCCCCCGGCGTGAAGGATCCTGGAAACCCTTCCCACCCGGTGCCATGCGGGAGTTGCTGGCCATTCACTTCATCCGACTGGGACACATTAATCGGAAACAGATCGATATTCTGGCCAGCCTCGTAGAAAGCGACCTGAGCGCTAGAGAATGCCGGCAGAACACCAGTGCCGGGCGTCCACATCAGACTGTCGGAGATATAGATCGCTTCGTGCTCGAATGAACCCATGCCCATGCTGAGCAGGATGTTGAGATATTGGTCGTTTCCGACAAACTCGCCCCAGGGCGTAGCGGCGAAGTCCGGATATCGCTTCAACCGGCCGTAGCGAACCGGCAGCGGCTGGCCGAGCTTGGCAACATTGCCTTGTGCCTGGACCGTATAGATCTGATCCTGCTTGGCTGCGGGATCATTTGTTGCGCCGGCCTTCGGTCCCACAAGCGCGTTGACCAGCAGCGCGCCCCCCATGCCGATGGCCGCCGTCGTCGCCAGCGCCCCGAATGAGCCGGCGGTCATGCCGAAAAGTGCAGCAGGGGCCCAGGCTGCGAACGCGGTGATAGCCACAAGCGCTACCAGACCAATGACCTGCTTCGCGTTACCGCCCTGCCCCCCGAGCGGATAGGAGACGAAGCGGACGTTGTCATTCGCTGCGATGCGGGTCGAAGCCCATCGCTTTCGCAGCACCGGCTCGCCATTAACCTCCAGCACCGTCGGCAGTCCATGGGCGAATTGCCATCCGTATCGACGGTCGCGCTTCGCCATACCCGTTCGGCGAAGAAACGCGGCCACCGTCTCATTTGCACGAGGCGTATGGCGAGCGACTTCAACGCCCGGCATGACGACATGTAACACCGGCGCGCGATCGGCGCGGCGACGCTCATGGCGCGACCGGGAGCGCTGCGGCGACGGCAGAGCCGGCAGCTTATGGATGGGTGCGTGCATGTGATGTTATTTCGGCTCGAAGTATGTTCTTTGAACCCAGCCCTGCTGCTTTAAGGCCAAGTCGTCTTCTAGACAGACACCGCGGTTCCGATCGCAATGGATGACCTTTTGCTGGTCAGCCAGCCACACGCCAATATGGCCAGGTCCACTAAAGCGCCCCATTAGGCAGAGAGCGCCGTCGGCGGCTTGAACGAGTCCGTGCGGACCAGCGGCCACGGGCGCCCAGTTTTGGCGCTCCGGATGATGCCCCACCTCAGTCACCATCCACCTCCATTTCGGATAGTCGGGCACTGTCACTGAGGGCAGATCGCGCCCGAACAGCTCACGCTGAATATGAACGGCGAATTCCCAGCAATTACGGGACTGCCATGCCCAGGGCTGGCCGATTAGCGGCGCCAAAAAGTCAGCTCGGGTCACGGCAACAGGCTCGGAAAATCTCGGTAATTGTAGTTCTTGTCACGCCGCGGGAAACGAGCGTTTTGCAGGTTGCGCACCATCACCCGGCCGGACAGCTTTGTGCCGGTCATAGCCACTTCGCGAAGCAGGTACTCGACCGGTCCGAAAGCCGGCTCGGTCAGATCGGAATCTGTGTACTGGCGAAAGGCGACGATGATGTCGGCGCGATATGCCAGCGCCGCCCGGATCTTCGGCACTAACTCACGGGTGACGTTGTCAATCTCAACCGTAGCCGATGGCGGCTGCCCCTCGCGCTGCTCTGGCCACGGCGCGGACAGCGGGCAGGCCTGAAAGTTGACCATCTGGCCGCTATTCACCGAAGCACCGATCTCGATGCCGAACTCCATGTCGTCGCCGACATTGGCGACAATGTAAGCGGGCTCGGCGAATGAGACGTGATTGATCTCGAGCGTATCGTAGATCTTCTGCGACGGTGGACATGAAGCGTACGCTTCGAGAAGGGCTTCGTTCTGAGTTGGCATCAGGCGTCATACACACGTAGCTGCATGACAGCAGCAATGTCAGCGACCGAATACTCCATCGGCCTCGGCGCTCCATCCGCGAATTGACAGACTTTCGTTACATAAGCCGATCCCAGCCACACCGGCATCGTGAAGCGCCCCGTCCAGCCGCCGATGGTCGCTACCCCCCACGCCTTGAGAGTTTCGTAGGCAGCGCGGTCCATGACGACCGTTTGCTGAATGATCGCGACATTGTCGCCGGGGCGTCGACGCAGTCGAACGTTGCCGCCTTCCATCTCGGTTTTGATCGGCGCCAGGAACGGCTTGTTGTCAAAACCATCCTTGAGAGTGACGTAAGGAACTCCCGATGGCCATGCTGGAATTGCCATCGTCAGCCCCCGTTAAAACCTGCTTGACGAGCCGCCATAGCCTTTGAGATCGGTCCATTCTTCAATGCATCTTCACGAACGATCCCCGTCACAGCGTCCTTCAGCATTACGTCAATGGAAATACCATTTCCGTCTTGCGACACGGTTGACGATGCGGCCGTCCCTGCCGGCGCATTGTGAACATTGACCGTGACCGCCTGGCGCCCTCCACCCCGCGAAGCCGGTGTCGGAAAAGGAACGACCGCGCCGCCGTCGGCATATCCGCGTTGACCGAGACGCATCGCCTCGACTGCGGCGACGCCACCAGCCCGAGCCACGTCACGCTGCGACCACACGACCTCGCCCCGGTGGACCACACCTGCCGGCTGATGAACGCCGCCGGGCCCGGTGTAACCACCGTCGGCGTACAGACCGCCCGTCCCCGTTAGCGAAAGGCCCGTTCCCGCGGACGGCATGCCGAGAAATCCGCCCGCCAGGTTCTGCAGTCCGCGCATTATCGGTGCCACAACCATCATTTTTATGATGGCCTCGTTCAGCGCCCGAATGATCGCCTTGCTCATGTCACCGAAGGCTTGTCCGACAGGCTTCGTGCCGTCGATCATGTCGGCGAAGCCGGTCGTCATCGTGGAGGACATCGTCGAGGAAATCCCGTGAAGCGCCTCGGCCGTGCGAATACCTTGAGCCTCGACACTTCCGAGCGCGGTCGCGACGTCCGGATAAATGCCGCGAAGCTGTTGCGCGATGGCAACATCTTCCTGCGATAGCAATGCCGTCTGGCGACCGAAACCGATGTTATCGTTGACCGCCGCTTGGGCCGCGGCCTGCATACGCTTGCCGTATTCAGCATTGATCAGTTGCAGGCGCTTGTACTCAGCCTCGTCAAATGCGGTGCGGCTCTGCGACGCTTGCTGTTCCAAGGTCTGACGCGCTTGGAGATTCGCGCGCATTTCAGCCTGCTGACCGATCGTCTTACCGATCATGTCGATTTCAAGCTGCGCTGACTGAACACTTTGCTGAGCGTACAACGCCCGAGCACGCGCGGCTTTGGAGAGTGCGACGTTCCCTTGCTTCAAAGAGGTGTTGTATGCCTGCTGTGCCGCAGCACGCTTATCTTCTGGAGACATCGACGGATCGTCTCGTAAGCGCGCGGCAGTTTCGAGCTGCGCAAGTTCGGCCCGCTGCTTGGGGCTAAAGGCGGTGGTCGCCTTGTTCGCAAGCTCAAAGCTCTCGGCTATCCTCTGGGCCGAAGTCCGATAGCCTTCCTCTACGCCTTTGGCGCGCTTGAGCTGCTCATCCGCTTGCGCCTGCGTCATACCAAGCGCAGCCTGCCGCTGCGGGTCTCTTGCGAGGGCGCTGGCACCGGCAGTTTGCACAGCTAAAGCCTGCCGCGCGCCTATCTCAGGAGATAGCGTTGCCCGAAGTGACTGGTCAGCAACAGATTGCATATTGGCCTTCACAGCGTCCGACGACGCCTTGACCGCATCCATCGCATCTTTGAGCTTCCTTGTGTTCACCTCACCTTTTGCAATCAGATCGTTGATAACCTCGAGGTTCTTGCGATTCACGTCATCAGCAGCTGCTCCGGACGGCAGACGATACACCGAATTCACACGTTCGCGCTGATCGCTTGTCATCCAGGACCGATCCTGCTTTTGCAGTTCCTCCCGCTTCCTGATCAGCTTCTCCAACTCGCTAACCGCTCCTCGATACTGATCTTCCAGCGAGGCGGTGCCAATCAGTTGGTCGGCGCCGCGCCCAATCGCACGCCACGCCTCCGATGCAGCATTGCCCAGCACGGTCCAGGCCCTAGACCATCCACCGGTGGCGTCCGAAGCAGCCTTGGTCGCTTCCGCAACCTGCCTATTGATAAGCACCTGCGCCTGAGCTTCCCGGCCCTGCGCCATCAACAGCGTAATCTGCTCTTTCATGGCAACGCTGAAGGCGCCCAGCCGAGCATTGATCGGCTCCAGATTGCCAGACAACGCCTGCCCCATAGCCTGCGCGGCACCCGCAAGATCGGTGCCTAGAACTTTAGCGAGATTCTTCGCGTTCTGGGTCGCTGGCAGCAGATTTTCTTGCGCGACCCGACCAGTGGCGGCGAGTGCTGTCGCGAATTCCGTCGCCTCAGAGGTCGACAGACCAGACCAAGACGCGGCGGCCCTACCGACTTCCCTCAAACGCTCGGCCGTGGTGCCAGACGCCCGCCCGACCCCCATAAGAGAGATCTGAATCTTCTCTTGCTCATTGCGATAACCGACGAGTGCGGCAACGCCGCCGGCAACGACAGCGCCAACAGCCGTAAACGCCCCTATCGAAGACGTCGCAAACGCAGCAGCGCCACTGGTCAGCTGCGCGAAAAAGCCGGTCAATGTCCCCTTCGACGACGAGAAGATGTCGAATACCTGCGCCGCCTGGCTGGTGAAGACCTGCATCGGGCTGGCGCCCATCGCCAGCATTGTCCCGACATCCTGTACCTGGCGGCTTAGATTGACAAGCTCATGGCTCGCTAGGCCAGCTTGCTTAGTCATTTCGCCAGTCGCTGCGGACGTGTTCTTGATCGAACCTACCTGCTGTACAAACGCAGTTTTTGTCTGCTGCACGGCGACAGCCCGCTCGGATTCAGAGAGAGCGCCGACTTTCGCGGCCATGTTGATTTCTGCGAGCGTGTCCTTGTACTGTCGGCCAGCGGCAAAGAGTGGATTGTACTTGGCCCGCAGGTCGTCGAGCTGCTTGCCGTATGCGACAACATCGGCTGCTCGAGCAGCGTTGTCGGAGCCTCCCGACACACCTGTAATAGCATTGACGCGCCGCTGCACCGCTGCTGCACGCTCCGCTTCTACAGCCTGCCGCTGAGCAGCCAGCGAGACAAGTCCATATTTATCAGCCAGCATCTGCAGCGATCGGGCGTACTGCTGCGTGTCGATGACCCCCTGCTGGAATGCGCGCTCGATGACGGTTTGACCCGCCGCAAATCTCTGCTGCGTGCGATGGCTTTCATCGACGCTACGGAGCAGCCGGTCATAAGCACCCGCCGCCGAGATCTGACGACGCGCCGATGTCTCGGTGACACGCGCTGTCTCGTCAGACGTGCGCGACACGCGCTGCTGAGCGTCTGCGACCTTGTTCAGGTTCGCAGCCACTTGATCAGTACCTTCAGAAGTTGCCTGCACGCGCAGGCGCCGGATTGCTTCGATGGAGGCCATTCAGAGGGGACTGTTTCTGTTGGTGTCGGGAATATTCTCCGCTGCCTGGCGCGAGCGGATCTTTAGATACTCACGATCCATAGCAGCGATCATCGCCTGGAAGTCGTCAAAAGCTTCGAGGTCGTGAATGCCGTATCGGGTGGCGTATCTCTCGACGGAAGCGAACGGGATTGGACCTTCAGTCATCCCGAGCGACCGGTCTGACGAAAGGATCATGAAGGCATCCCATATGAATTCGAGACTGGGATCGAGGTCGGGGCGTTCAAGGTAAGCCGCCGGGACCTTGCGGCCCTCGGCGATCCATTCGTCAAGGATTTCGGCCTCACTGCCCCATGCTAGTTGCCAGCCGAGGCAGTCCCGGAGTTTCCCATGTCAGCTGCCTTCGCGGCTGCACGCTGCCTGCCCACGCGACTGGATGCCCACACAACGGCATCGCGAAACTCGGCATAGTCGGGATCGTCCAGATACTGAGCAGCTAGCTCTTTCGAGTACGGCCCATCATCGAGATTGCGCCATTCGAGAAGGATCACGTCCTTCAAGATTGTTGCCTCGATCCGGTCAGTGACCTCGATCGGCAGCCCGTTCGGGTCATTCCGAACGGCCGCCGGCAGAGCCCGGACCAGCTGGTTACGCAGCACGCGCGCCGAAGCGCAGCTCAGGCCACGCACCCGCAGCTCGAGATCGTCAGCGTTGGGAATATTTTGGACCCACTCACCCTCTTCCGAGAGCTTGTGGTCGACCTTCATGTCTGAGAGCTTCATTTGTCACCTGTCGGGGTTTTCTGAACGCGTGGCGTTCCGTCTTCGAGGAATACGATGCGCCAACCATCCCTGAACTCGATGGAGGCGACCGGTTCGAGCTTCTTGGTGATGGGATGCGCGGCCAGAAAGTCAGTTTGGCCGACGGCAATGTCGATCGGCGTGATGGCCAGTTCGCATTTGGCGGTGACCACCTCACCAATGGTGACGGTCGCGCCGAATGAGATCGGAACCATCTTGGACACATCTTCACCAGTCTCGGTGTCGATGAACCTTGTGCCGCGTCCAACGCCGTCTTCGGACACAATACGCAACATGCCTCACCTGTCGGGTTGTCGGGATTTGTCGGGGTTGGGCGGCGATGCCCCGACGACATCGCCGCCCTCGCTCGCGAGCGATCCTTACGAGCCGGCCGTCGGCGCGACTTCGGTGATGGCGGACGTCACGGCGCAGCCGAATGTGCGGGTCACGACGGTGTCGTTTTCGCCGCCGCTACCGCGCTTCGAGGTGATCAACGCCATGAAATAGTCGATACCGTCGGTGCCGGTCGCGTTGAGGCGGTCGGGATTGACGATCTTGATCGGGAAATAAAGATTGGTGGCTTCGGCGGCGACCAGTGCGGCCTGGCCGGTGTCGGCGGGGTCAGGATAGACGACGATTTCCGCGTCGCCCGCGTCGCGCGCGCCCTTGGCCTTGCGAATACGGCCATCGCCAACCGTTGCACCGGTTACCGTCGACGCGCTGTCGCCGTAGGCGGGGACGGAGCGCACCATGCCGATCTCGGTCCATGTGAGCGCTGCATATGCTGAAGCATTGGCCGGCGTGGTGGCTTGCGAAGGGCCGATATAGATTTTCGTGCCGCTGGGAGTGCGAATATTGCCCATTGTTGGACTCCAGGTGTCAACGCCTTGCCCAAGGGCGCATGATGGGCGACGGCTCAGGAATCCTTGCCGCTATCCTTCGAAGCCGGGGCCGCGCCGCGCGCTGCGCCGACAGTGATCAATCCCGACACCACACGCCCCTTGAAGGCAGCGTTATCGATTGCATCGATGTCGCGGGTTTCGCCGGGAGCCAGGCTTTCGGTCGGCGGGACGCCATCCTTGGCCGTACCTTTGACGACGAAATCAACGGTCTCACGCGTGTTATTGGTCAGACGAGGCATGACGCACTCCTGTTCAGCCAGTGGAATTGAAGGTGTAGGGAACGACGACAGAGACCTGGAAGTAATTGCCGTCCTCATTGTCATCGTCGACGAATGGCGAGCTTGGAACTTGGCACACCACGCCACCGAACGACTGATCGCGGAAGAGATCGTCGAGGCGCTTGCAGCGCTCCATCGCTTGCTTGAGCCCAATCCCCCGCGTCTCATTTAGGACGAGACGAAAAGCGCCTTCTTCGCGGTAGATTTCAGCGTTCACGGCCATGCGCCGTCGATCTGCGACCGCGGGATACTGCACCAGCAAGAACGGCGAACTGTCGCCTGGTGTCTTGGTCGTGGTGTTGGCTTCAACCACCGGGATGCCATCCCAAGTCTGTCCCAGCCGAGCCTGAACAGCCTCGATGACCTGCAGTTCTGCCATTGATTACACCGTGACGATAATTGCAGGCTGGCGCTGCTGCCGCTCAGTCGCGTTCCCAGCACGAACATGGCTTCCTTTCAGGAATCGCCCGTTCTTTGATCGCTTCACCTGCAGGGGGCCAACGCGGGATATCGTGTGCAGGCCGCCGTTGAGGATCGCGCGAAACGTAAATTTGACCTTCGCGATGTTTCCGAATCTGCGGCTTGCGAGCACTGAGACAATCTCATAGACACCGGATTTCGCCTGCGCCGACAGACCGCGCTCGATCTTGCGGGCATATGGCTGAGTGTTGACGAAAACATACTCATGCGCATCAGGCACGTTCGCGCCGAACTGCACTTCAACGCCGTCCGCAAAAAGAATGTGCGAGCGAGAGTAACGGCCTGAGCGTTCGGGCGAGTGCTGGATCAACATCTGCTGGATCCACTCGATAACGTCGCTGACAAGCTCGAATTCGAAGACAATCGAACCGCTGGGTTTGACCGTAGCCAAATCAGCGCCTGCACGCCCATCGACGAACGTCTCATACTTTGGAACACGTCCCAGGGCCCGGCTATTGAGGGTCTGCGCCTCCTTGAATTGCTCTTCGGCAAATGACGCCAGCAGCTTACTCCGCGCGGACGGCGACAAATCTTCGGAAACAATGAGGTCAATGTCGCGATTGATGGGTTCAACGCGCGTGCGAACCGCCATCACAGAGTGGCCACCGTGCTCATCAGGCCAACGACCTTAAACCGACGGGATCATGGTCTGGTTGATGGTGAAAGTGCCGACGGTCACCGTAGAGACGGCTCCAGCACCATCGACCACTTCGAGCTCGTGATAGTAGTCGCCGGGCCGCAGCGCTTGCGTATCTGCGGGGTCGAGCCTGATTTCGGCGGTCCAGAGGTCGTCATCGACGGACAACGAGAGACCCGACCCGGCCGCCTTCTTAACGACAACCTTGTCGCCGACGGCCGTGGCGGACTTTCCGAGCCACCAACGCGCAGAGCCGCCCGCCATGTCCACCGGCGTTCCGTCTTCCTCCCTAATAGGAATTTGAATGCGCCGACTGTCGCCGCGCCAGTGTTGGACGTTCTGTTCTACGGCGGGCATTAGGCGGCTTCCGCGAAGCCATCCGCGATCAGCTTGTCGCCGGCATCATCCGGGATGCTGTCGTAGGTGCCGCCCTCGACCAGCTTCCAGACCAGCACATATTCGGCAGTCCCGCGCTCAGGATGCAGTTCGTCGCGGCTGATCTCGCCGCCTTTCGCAGCAACATCGTCGAGAGCTGCCGGCATCGCGCCGCCGTCGATCGCGACATAAAACTTGGTCTCGACCGTTTCAAGCATCTTGATCTTCATGGGAGCCCCCAGGTTACGGCGCGACGGACAGGGTGATGGTGACGTTCAGCGTGTCGCCGGAGATGACGGCGCGGCTGCTCGAAAAGGATGACGCGCCATACAGAATGCCGGTCGTTCCACTCTTCGTGCTGTCGGTAGCCACGAACGCACCATCGACCGTGGCGTTGCCGTTGATCGAAAAGACGGCCCTCGACGCAGAGTTGTCGACCGAGCCTGACGCCGGCGTGCCGAGGGTCAGCGTCTGTCGAACGGATTCCGAATAGGCAACGATCTCGGCCCAGCCTGAATGCGAGGCCATGGTGTCGCCAGCAGCGACAGTGCCAGTACCCTTGAGGCCGACATACCAGGCCGCCGTATAGGACGACCCTTTGAAATATTTCGCCAGCAGATCATTCAGGCCGGCGGTGACGACGAGATTATGGATCTCTTCGACCCACTTCACCTGCCCGTCAGCGCCGATGCACTCGACCTTGTGGATGGTCTTCAGCTTGGTGGGCATTTTGAGGTTGCCCGCCAGCGAGGCAGAGACGCCGCTTCCGAACATGGCCATTGCCGCGACGGACCCGAGCAGGCCCCGCATAAACTTCTTCATGGTGGTCTCCTAGTTGGTGATCCTGCCGTCGAGATCGATGGTGAGTTCAACGGTCCCGTCCAGTTCGATGTCCCCGAACACGACGCCTTCCAGGCTGATTGTCAGCGACCGAATGCCCTGCAGAACCAGCGCTGGAGTTTCCTGCGAGGACAGGATCGCAAAGGTGACCATTGCAAGATGCGCGGCGAGATCTACGCCGGCAGCTGCGCTGAGGCTTCCCGATGCTGCTTGGTCAAACCTCGCGCTGAACGACAGCTCGCCGGCCAGAGAAGCGCTCGAGGCGCCCGTCAATCCCGCGCTCATATCGAGCGGCGCCGAGCCGGAAGCCAGCAACCGGCCTTGCGCCGTATAACCCGCCGTCGCCGACAGACTGAGATCCCGAGCGACGGTCAGGTTGCCTGCAGCGCCCTGCGCGACCATCGCGGCCAACGAGGTCGACGACGATCCGATCAGCTGGCTTGCCGGAGACATCCCGAGGCCGGAAGCCAACGTGGCGCTTGCTTGCGTGCTCCTGGATGCCGCCGCCGCGATGGCTGCCGAAGCTGCAATCGTGCAGGCCACGTCATAACTTGAATTCGAAAGCGATCCCTCGCCCACCATTGCCATCGCAGCAGCGATGCTGGCTGCCGCCGACATTCGCTCCGCTCCTGCCGTGCCCAGGATGGCCGATGCCACGATGCTGGCCTGCGCAGCCAGAGCCAGAGACCCCGTCCCCGACATCGCCAAGGTGGCTGCCAGCGAAAGCGTGCCGGCCATTGACCGCATAGCTTGCGCGGAGAGCCCTGTCGCTGCCGAGATGGTAGCGACAGCCTGATAGTCGGAGCCGCCGAAGGTCACCAGACCCGATGACGCCGTTATCGATGCGCCGGCGTTGCCGACGAGCGAACCCGACGGCAGATGCGCCAGAACCGCCGACATCAGCGCCGAGCCGTTGGCGACCATCTGCGGCGACGCCACCAGATTTGACGACGCAGAGACAGCCGCGTTACCGCGTGCGACGAGCTGCGAGGCCGTCGCAAGCGCGACTGACGCAGCAAAGGATGCACCAGCACCCTGCACCAAGCCGCCAGCGGCGACGAAGCCCAGGGCTGCCGATATCGCGGCTGCGCTGGATCCGCTCCGCAATGCCGCGGCGGTCAGACCGGCACTCGCAGCGATCGCAGCAACTGAAAGCGCATTGCGGCTTGCTGCAACGGTCAGCGCAGATGAGACGGAGAACGCCGCCGTCTCATTATATGTGCCGCCACCGGAGCTCGGAGTGAAGGTCCAGACAACCTGGCCGCGGCCACCCGCGCCACCAGTGCCGGAAGCGTTGCTCGTCGAGCCGCCACCGCCACCAGGGACGCCACCAGCACCGCCCGTTGCTCCGGTGCCACCAGTCCCGCCTGCAAAACCACCAGTTGGCGCCGAGCCGGCTGTATTGCCCGAGGCATTGTTGCCATTGGCTGCCGTGCCGGCGGACGAACCGCCGCCGCCGGCGAGCGTCGTGCCAGATCCGGTATTGCCGCCAGCGCCACCGGCGAATTTCGTGTTGCCGACGCTCGCAGCCGTGGTGCCGCCGGCGCCGTTGACCGTCGATGTGCCGGCCGAGCCCTTGGCAGCGAGAACACCGTCCGTCGTCGATGACGGCGCAAAGTTTGTGCCGAGCCGCGCCCAGCTATCCGACGCAGCGGCGCCGCCTGTTGTTGTCGTGGTGCCAGCAGGTCCAGCTGGCACATTCCAATAGAGCGTTTGGCCCGCAGTGACCGCGATCGACGTCGTCTTGGCATAGGCACCACCACCAGCGCCGCGACCGCGCCGTGCGCCAGATGCGCCTGGTCCCCATGCTTCAAGAACTAGCGTTCCGGCCGCGAGGAAAGTGTAAGAGCCGCTTGCGGTCTGCGTCTGCGGCGTCGTCGGATCGACCGGCGGCGATCCGCTGTCCCACTCCGAATAGCTGCTTAGAGGTGGATAATCGAGGCTTGAAAACTTGACGGAAGCCGAAAAACCGTTTCCCGCACCCGCAATGGCATCCGTCGCAGCACTGACCCACAAATAATAGTCAGTCGGAACATTCGCAGCAAAACTCACATTGTTCAGAACGACCGTTCCTTGAATGCGAACCGCCACAACCTTCGAGACGGTATCAACATCAACGGTTAGAACGTCGTTAGCATTTGGAGCGGGTGAAGATGCTCCGGTTGCTAGAACTCCATTTCCTGCACCATCGCAAAGCGTCCAATTGCTGCCGGAATAGATGATTGAAAAACCGTCGCCAGCGTCGCCGTTATTGCCTTGAATATAAGCGCCGACACTGTATCCGAAGACGGAAGAAAACTTTACTTGTGCCGTCTTCTTTCCGAGCGCAACGGTTGTGCTTGGTGCAAGGATGATGCCGTTGTTGGCGGCAACTGTAAGGTTTCCGTTCGAAAACGTGCCAGTGTCGCCACTTCCAAACGGGTCGTTAACGCGTGTCGGATCGAGTGTGGTCACGGTCGCTTACCCCGCGCCATGGGCAGATGTGACAGCCATCAATCAGCCCCGGTCAACCGGAAGCCTGAATTTCGAGGGCGATCAGAGTTCCGGCGACGCGTCGGGTGCTGTCATCGACGGCTTTGATCGCGAGTTCTTTTCCGCGAACCACAACTTTGTCGTTCGTGGTGATCGGCATCAGCGATCCCAGCGTATCGACCAGGGCAATGACCTTCCGATCACCTTGGACGATGCTGCCGACTAGTTCTTTCGGCTCGTAGCCCATCACGCGAGCGCGGATCGTTACGTCGGTCTTCGGCCGCGGCGTTCCGGTGCCGGTGTAGCGGCGGATGACGATGTCCTCGCCGACATCTGCGAGCATTTCGCGATGCGCCAGCAGCGCCTCAGCAAGCGTGCTCATCGATAGACCCGATATGGCGCGAGCAGTCTCTCTGCTGCGGCCTTCATAGCCGCGGCTGCGCCATCTGGAAGGCTGTATTCCCAAGATCCGACGCCATCGACGGTCTTTCGCTTGATCGCGCCATCGTCTGACGGGACCGCGTCCCGGAGCTGCCCTGCCATCATGATGATGGCGTGGCGGATCGGCGCCGGAATCTCACCATCGACGTAGCCCGCATTCCAACGAACGGTCCGCGTGTTGCCGTCGTCAGAAACCGTGTTGCTGACAATCGAAACAAACGGAGGAAATGGAAGCATCGATGTGTCGACTTCACAGGCCGCCGGCATGGTTGTCTCGAGGACCTGCTCGCCGAGCGAACGTCCGAGCCAAGCATTTGGCCCGTCGATCTCGGCCTGAGCAACGTCGAGCAGCAGGTTGACATACGCGTCGCCATCATCAGCCGAGAACACCTTGGCGGCCTTCGCGGCGGACGCGGAGACCACGCGCTGTGGCGGTTCGATAACGACGACGCGCATGCCTTACTCTCCGCGACCGCGGCGACCGGTCTGCTTGTCGTCCTGACTGTGAGCCGCCTTATTCTCGGGCTCAGCGGCCTTCTTGTTCGCCGGTGCGGGCGCAGCCTTCTCTTCCGCGACGTCCTCGACGAGGCGGTTCGCCTTCAACTCGGCGGCTCGCTGACGGGTGACAGCGAACGCCGGTCCGCCGGCGACTATATCGCCTTCTTCGCCAAGGTAGCTGCGAAGCGGCTTCACCATGACCTTATTTGCTTCTTCCTGCATCGTGCTCTCCGTCAGTTGTCGATCGATGCGACGGACGCCGTGGTGCCGGTCGCGAACACGCGACGGACCTGGAATGGCGGGACAAAGCCCACCGGTGCCGCCGTTACGGTGATGGTGTCGGCATCGTCATTTCCGACAGGCAGGAAACGAATGTTTCCAGCGGCGGTGACGACGACGCCAGAGGCGTAGCTGGTCAGATCGACCGTATCGCTCGGGGTAATCGCTTTACCCTTCGTCGCACGCGATCCGCGGCGGCGACTGGCACTGTAGTTGTTACCCTTATTTGGGTCGTTGGCTGAGGCGTATGGCATGATCGCCGCTCCTGGATGAGAGAACACGGCCGCCCGGTCATCCGGACGGCCTGGTCATTGAAGCCGCTTACGGCGTGACGGAGCCGGTGACGAACGCTTCGGGGCGATACACGGCCAGCGCCGCGCGCTCTTCGGCGCGGATGGTGAACATGTTCTTCTCGAAGTCGTCGACGTTCTCCGACGACAGCAGCACCTCAATCTCCATACGATCGAAGATCTGCGCTGCCATCTTGAACGAGCCCGTGAGGAACACGTTCAGGGTCTGCGCCTGGGTGGCGACCACCGGCAGATTCCACAGCGTCGGATTGATGCCGCCCTGCGGATTGGCGATGATGTAGCGGCCCTGCGCATCCTTGGTGAGCTCGATCTTCGCCCAGTCCACCGGGTTGAGAACGAAGCCGTCGGCCGGAAATTCAGCGAGCGCGACCTGCAGCACCGCAAGACGGAGCTGGTCGATCGCGGTTGCATCCTGCGGGGTGAATGCAGGATTGAACGCCGTTGCCTGCGGCTGGATGCCGAGGATGTTCTGGCCGGTGCCATCGCCCTTCAGGAACTGAAGCTCTTCACGGAACTGCAGGCCATATCGCGCGCGACCATCGATGTAGCTCCGCAAGGCCGGAGCATCGTCAAGAATCTGCCGGGAGGCCTTGAACAGATGCGCGATGGTGCGCACCGGAGCATTGGCCATGTCGAAGGTGATCTCCGACTGAGGCTTCTTTGCTCCTTCGGCGACCGGCGCGGCATTGTTCGTGTAACCGGTTTCCTTGACGTACTCGACGTTGCCAGACGCGGTCTGGCCGGGCATCAGCAGATCGCGGATGGTCATGGCGCGATCCGGCGGCGCGATGATGCCGGGGACACGTGCGGCCGGCACCAGCGACGTACCAGCGCTGACGCCAGCGCCGACGGTGCTGGACGCGCTGGTGATGTTCTTGCGATCGATCTGGACACGCACGGAGCCGCGCGAGGCGCCATTGAGCTTACCGCTCTTCACGTCGTCGTGCTCGATCACCATCTGGCCAAGCGACTTAAGCTCGGGGACCTCGTCACCGGTACCGCGACGAGCCGCCTTCTGCTCGATCTCGGTGAGCCGGGCTTTGATCTCGCCCATGGCCGAGAGCTGTTCGTCGGCTTTGGCCTTCAGATCGTCAGTGATCTTCTCGCCGGCGGCCATCTTGCCGGAGATCTGTTCGCCGAATTCCTTCACCTTGCCCATTACGTCGGACAGCTTGGTGGAAAGAGCCGAGATTTCGTCGCCGCCCTCGCCGCCGCCGGCGCTCTTGAACGACAGGCCGGCACCGGCAATGCCCATTGCGGTGACGACATTGACGCCACTGAGGTGGGACGCCGAGTGGATGATGATGGCGGCCGAGGCATGATCAATCGTGACCAGCGCGAGCGCCAGCGTCGCCACGGCCAGCGCCGCAGCGAGATGAGAGGTGATGCGCATTGAAAGCGTCCTTAGAGTTGAGGAAGGGAAAAGCCGTCGAGCATGGTCTTCATGCGTTCGATCTCGGCCTGCTTCTCGCCGGCGCCCGCGGACTCACTCCGGAGCAGATGCGCAAGACCACGGTTGGCGACCACCGCAGATTGCGTCTTTGAGAAGCCGGCCTCGCGCAGGAACTTCTCGAATTCGTTCATGTCAGGGAGCCCGCCGTGAGCGAGCTTGGCCTTGATTGTGTCGACCCGAGCCTCATCGTTGGCCGGGAATGTAACCAGTGAGATTTCGACCAGATCGAGCTTGGTCAGCGTCCGGATCTTGGTCTTCTCATTAAAGGAAGACTCGCGGACCCAGTAGCCGATCGACAAGCCGGACACCGCGCCCATCTCGACGAGCGCATGCGCCTCGGCGGCACGCGCCACCTTCTCGATCGCGAGACGGCCTTCGACATAAAGACCGTGGTCATCTTCCTTCAGGACGTCATACACACCGAGCGGCTCGCCCGAGCGATGCTGCCACAACACCGGCACCGGACGGCCCTTCGCGGCAATCTCTGCGAGGCTATCGGCAAACGCGCCCGGTGCCACGATCTCGCCATAGGTGTCCTCGACGCCGAACACCGAGCCATGGCCGGAGAACTTGCCGGCAGTCTCGGCCGAAGCCTTCACATCGAGGTCGAAGCCGCGGATCTTGACCGCGCCGCGTCGAACGCCGTGCTTCTTAAACATTGGATGCTCCATCGTCGGGCGGAAGGTCGTTCCGCCGGCTGGCGAATGCTGCGGCCACACAGTCCGCAATGATCGTTTTGATGTCGCCGCCAAACAGCCAGTGCTGCATCGCGGACTTGGCCTGCCCTTCGCCGGCCTGCGCGGCCTGGCCAAGCTGATCAAGCGGCAGAAGGTTGGATTGCACGGTCAGCACATCACCGCCCGGCATTGGCAACCAATTCTCCCGGCCGCGGATTTCGTTGCGAGTGCTGATGCCGTTCTGAGCAAAGGTGCTGTAAAGCGCCGCGCGACCCTGGCTATCAGCGCGCAGCAGGCCCTCAAGATTAAATTCGATGTACGTGGTGGCGCGATCTTTCGCCTTAAGCAGCTGCTTCTTCACTGCCTGCTCGATGCGGGTCAGATACGGACGCAACGAGAACGTCAGGAAGCCGATCATCTGCTGCTCGAGGCCGGTGCCCCAGCTCGTCGACTTCTCGGTGTGACCGATCATGAAGGGCGGCACGCGGAACCAGCGGCAAAGTTCCTCGACGTTGAACGAGCGCCCTTCCAGCAACTGCAGGTCCTCGGGAGGAATCCCCTTGATGTCCTTCCAGTCCATCCCCTGTTCGAGGACACCGGCTCGGGCTGTATTGCTCGCACCGGTGACCGGGTCGATAAACGTCTTGCGCAGGTCCTGCTTCTGCTCGACCGTCGGCTTGCCCGGCACCACCAGGAAGCCGCTGGGGCGAACACCATTCCGGAACGAGCTACGAGCCGCCTCGTCCGTTGTGATCGCCATGTTAAGCGTCTTGCGGGCGTAGCCGACCGGCGACAGGCCGACGTCACCACCGGTGCCGAAGCCGCGAACATGAAAGACGTTGTCCTCGCTCAGCTCGCGGGTCTTGCCGTGCTCAGTCACGCGATAGCGGCGCGCGCCATTCTTATCCCGAAACACCGTCGTGAGGTCTGGCCGCAGCGGGATCAGCGATGCCACATCGCCGGCCCCGTTGATGTCCTTTTCCGCGTAAAAGTTACCCCAGAGACAGAGGCAGGCGACGATGGCCTCGAAGAACTCGGCCGCGGTCTGATCTGCGTTAGGGCTATCGTGCAGCAACGCGTAGAGCGGATGCTCGGTTGCCGGCAGGCGGCCGCCCTTCGCGTCTTTCTGATAAACTCCGACTGGCAACGTGCCGATCGTTTCGGACAGCAGGCGCACACAAGCCCACACGGTGCCGAGCTGCATGGCTGCGTCGATCGTGACGGCCGGATCGCTATCGTCGCGATGATCCTGTGCTGGGTCCGGCCCGCGGCGCGGTCGCATCCAGCTCCCGAACCACTCGCTGAGCTTCCACGTCGCCATCAGACGATCACCGCGTTCTTGATCAGATCGTCGTAATCGATCGGCGGCGGCCCAGAATTCATCAGCGCGGCGCCAACGGCCATGGCAGTCGTCACGATTCCGTCGATGCGGCCGCGCGACTTGGCCTTGTCGAAGCAGCGGTTGCCCTGCCCGTCGCTCTCGATGATCGCATTGGCGGCGCACCTATAGGTCACCGGCGAGTTGTCGATCGTGACGGCGACATCAAGGACATGGTCTTCCAGTTTCTCGATCGAGGTTGGCATAGTCAGCTGCTTCTCCTCGAAGACGCGGCGCTTGCCCTGGTTATGGCGCACCAGCTTCAGGCCATAGCCGGCGGGCTTGTCTGGCCCCTCATAGAGCCACACCGGGAGGCCGATCTGTTCGCAAGCGGAGATAAAATCGGCCATTCCGGCCACGTCGTAGGCAAGCAGCTCGACATCATGCTCGTCGACCAGCTTGGCGATCTTGGCTGCCGCAAACGTCTTGTCGATCGTGGCACCCGGCACCGCCGTGAAGTCGACGTCGGGGTCAGCCGCCCATTCAACATATTTGGCGACGTCGCGGCGCGCGCGGTCGGCCAGGCCGTTCTCCGTCGTCCAGTACCAGGTCTTGACGAACAGATGCTCCGGCTCACCGGTCTCCTCGTTTGCTTCGCGCTTCCAGCAGGCCGAGAGCGCCGTCAAGTCGTTCTTCTTCGACAAATCGAGCGAGAGCCAGCACTTCTTGCCCTTGTGCTCAGCGGGATCGACCTTGGCCTGGACGGCGGCCCAAGGCTCCTCGTCCATCCAGAATCCGGCGACACCAAGTGGGATACCGAAATAGAGGCGCTTGACCGACATTGCCGTCGACAAGCGCTGCTTCGCGGTATTGACCTCTCCTCGGATGTTCTCGATCGGAAACGTTATGTTGAGCGCCGGAAGCGCCTTGACCCAACAGTCCTCGTTTTCGAACACCTTCTCGTGGTCGGCCTTGTCGACGCGTGCGATGAACGAGAACGCCTCGTCGTCGATGAATTCCCCGCGCACCACGCGCTGGTAGAACTCGGAATATTCGGTACCGACCAGCTGCGTCGACGCCGGCGTATTTGTGCCAAGAAGCATCAGGGCATCGCCTGGCATTTTGGCGATGGCGCGCATCCACGTCTCGATCGAGTTGTTGCTCTTGAACTCGTGGATCTCGTCGGCGCTCACCAGCGTTGGCTTCGGGCCCGAGATTGCCTCGCCGTTCGCCAGCGACTGGAACACAGACTTTGTGCTCGGATGCTCGATCTTGAACGCGTTGTCGAGGAAGCCGCGGATGACGACCTCGCCGACGGATTCCAGTGTCGTATTCTCCTCCGGATCGGTCCCCGGGATCGGAGACCGGCACATTGCGGCAGCGTCCTTGAACAGAACGTTTGCCGTCTGCTTATCTTGCCCGATGGCATAGACCTTGGCGCGCGGGACGCCATAATAGCCCATCATGTACAGGCCGATGGCCGCCATCAGCGGCGACTTCGCCTGTCCTTTGCCTGTCTCCAACCAGCCGGAGCGGAAGCGCATACGGCCGCTTTCCTTGCGCCAGCCGAACAGCGACCCGACAACGAATGCGTGCCAGGGCAGCAACTCAAATGGCTGGCCCACCTTCGCACCTTCGGTGATCGACAGAGCGCTCGGAAAGAACCCGAAGGCATGCTCGGCCCGATCCGGCGCCCAGTGCAGGCCGCGCGCAGCGCCGTCGACTAGATCCTTTAGATGTCGCTCGGCCGCGTGGCAGACAAGCTCGCCGGATACAATCCGGCCCTCAACGACATCGCAGGCCCACTTCGTCGTGCGGTCACTTGGGTACCGCGCGGAGGTACCCGCCGCCGATGACCGACTGCTTTTGCTTCTGGACCTTGCCACCATTGTTGCGCCGGCGCGGCGTGACGGTCAGCTCTGCCTCGGCGGCTGACGCCATTGCGTTCGCGTCCTTCAAGATTGTGAACCACGGATTGTACGCGGGCTGCTTCTTGCCCTTGCGTGGGAAGACCGCCCCCTCATCCGCGACGTGGCGCATTGCGATCTCATAGAGCACGTAACAATCGACCAGGCGTTTGACCTGGCGCTCGTTGGCGTTCGCCAACTTCTCGGATCCGCGCAGCTCGCCGATGATGATGCGCCACTGGCGTCGAGCGAGGTCTTGATCGAGCTCGTCGGTGAACTGAGCGGCCCAGTTCGGTTCGGCGAGACCGTCAATAACGGTCGGTTCGAACCGCGGCGTCGCTGGCGGCGTGACCGAGGCCGGCTTCGGCGCGGGTTTGCGCCCTGCGCCCTCTCGCTTCCCACCTCTCGGCATAATGTTTGATTTCCAAATTAATCAAACAGCGCGAATAGGGCCAGCGAAACAGACACTTACCTCACTCGTCACCGTTTGAATTGCGATGGGTCCCCTCTGATTTTTGGTCTCAGTGCAAAGGGAGGTACCCGTGCGGTGTCCGCCCCTAAACCCGGAAACTTTCGATGCCCCCTACCCCTTGCGGTTCCATGGGTGGCTCGGGTCGAGAGGTCGACCATTCTCGTCGTTGCCGTGCGTCAACCGCTGACCGAACTGCTCAGCGGTCCTGATCTTGTGGCACGGCGCACAGAGGCAGCGGATGTTGCTGTCGTCATCCGACCCGCCCTGCGAGAGGGGGACGATGTGATCAGGTACGGTCGATGGGGTGACAAAGCCTTGGGTCGCGCAGTCACGGCAAAGCGGCTCATTGTCGAGCCGTCGCTTGCGCTGAGCTACACCGCGGCGACCTCGAAGGCGATTGGGCTCATGCTCACGATATCGGTGCCTGCGATCACGCGGCTTGGGCACGCTGGACAACACGATATCTCAGTGAAAGCTTGAACCACCATAACAAATGGAGATTCGCGTGGCGAAGAAAGCAAAGAAAGCTGCAAAGAAGTCCAAGGCAGCGAAGAAGGTCGCCAAAGCTGTGAAGGCTACCGCTAAGGCAAAGGTGGCATTGAAGAAGACGGCGAAGAAGAAGTCCGCCGTCAAGAAGAGCGCTACGTTCGGACGTAAAGAGTGGACTCCAGCGGCAATTAACGAGATGAAGGTGCTTATTAAGCAAAACACCCCAACCAACCTGATGGCGTCAAAGCTAGATCGATCCGTCGGATCGGTGCGCAACAAGGCCAGCGAACTGGGGCTGTCACTGAAGCCCACAAATCGATCGCCAGCTGACTGATCAATCGCGCCTCGATCCATAAAGCTTCGAGCCGACGTTTTTCAAGAACTGGCGCTCAAACGCATCGAGGCGCGGATCATCGACGCTCGCAACAACAATCCCCTGATCGTTGAATGCATGAACCTTGATGGCGTGATGATCGACAGAACGACCGATAGCTCGGTTCGGATAATTGGTGTGCAGCGACATTACATAGCTGTGCCCATAGAAGCGGAAACCCGCCGCGGCGGGCGCCGGGCGGGTCACTCTTTCAGAAAATTCTGGATGATCCGCACCATGTCAATGATTTGCCCCCAAAGCAAGCGTCAATGCGTTATCCACACAGCCAATAGTCGCGGGCTGTTCTCATTGGAGCACCAAAAGAAGAAGCCCTCGAGAGGGCATTCTCGAGGGCTCTTGGAGGTCGATCTGGCTAGCCACGTGCAGCCAGTATCAAGAGTCTACAAAGCCATTTAACCTTCGTCCATCACTTTATTTAGTCAATTGATCTTATCAAACGAAAGCCCCGGCGATTTCTCGCCGGGGCTTCTGTCTCAGATATCGATCGCCGTAAGGCGGTCGGTATTAGAACGAGCGCAGGATCTGCACCGAACCATTGTAGTGGTTCTGGTTGGTAACTTCGAACACAGTGCCGGCGGCCTTGCCAGGCACAGTCCCGGTGAAAGTGCCACCGAGATTCTGTTCCATACGGCTGTAGGTGAACTGAGCCGACAGGGTCAGGTTACGAACCGGGGTCCAGGCGGTACGGGTACCGATCTGCATAAGGCCGAGGTCGAAGTTGCCAGTCGAGCCAACGAGCGTGCCGTTGTTTGCACCGGTGCCTGCCACTCGCGGAGCGAAGGCAGCTGCCAAGATAGCATTGCCGGCGTCGCCGTAAGAGATGTAGCTGTAGTTACCAAACACCGAGGTGCGCCAGGCCGGGTTCCAGTAGTGCTCGTAGAAGGCGCTGACCTGCCATGCTTCGCTCTGCTGGACCTGCGTGCCCGGGGCGCCGAAGACGCCATCGAGCACATAGCCAAAGCCGATGGTGTTATCGGTAGCCTTGGCATAACGACCGCCGCCGACGATGTCGGTGGTGCCGCCGAAGACGTACTTGGCTGCGCCCTTGCCGTAGGTGGCTTCGAGCTTCAAGGTGTCGCCTGCGCCGGTGGGCAGGTTCTTGAACTCGACGCCGCCGGTCACAGCGAAGCCGTAGGAGTCATCCGCGTGGGTAACGGTGCCAGGGTAGTAACCCGGGGTAATCGTGTGCATCGCGCCTGCGAAGTGCAGCGTGCCCCATGCCTGATCAAGACGCAGGTTGCCGACCACGTCTGGAATGTGGTTGCCACCGTAAGTGTTGCCGAGGAACGTGTTCGACGACGTGCCGTAGTTCGAGGTCACGCCGCCGTTGCCAGCGCCGAACGGACCGACAAGAGTCGTACCGCCGTAGAGACCAGCGTTGCGGTAGGGCGACGCGTTTTCGAGCGAGATGGTGGCCGAGAAGCCGTTACCGAACGAAGCGGTGTAGGCGATCTGCGGGATACCGGTCGCGTTGTTCGAACCGGCGTTGAAGCCCGACGAGATGTACGGCT
>JAEXYA010000071.1 GCA_023451825.1 Pseudomonadota bacterium | reverse complement strand
CCTGTGATGCCGGCCGGGCCGCTGCCCGTCGAACAGGCGATCCAGGTCGCCTATGGCATCGGCGTGGTGCAGGTGAAGAACACCCATTTCGACGGCGACGAATGGGAGATCGAGGGCCGCGACAGCTACGGCAAGTGGATCCAGGTCGATGTCGATGCGCGCACCGGTGAAGTGCGCAACGTGGATCGCTCGATTATCTGATCGGGTGGGAGGATGAGAGGAAGCGGCGCGTCTGATGGCGCGCCGCTTTTTTTGTTGAAGCGCCGGGGCCGATGGACTCCCTCCCCCAAGCGAAGCGCAGTGGGGAGGGTGGCCTGAGCCTGACGAAGCGAAGCTTCGTTACGGCGAAGGACGGGTGGGGTCTATCCCCACGTGACGTCGGAGCGTGGGGAAGAACCCCACCCGTCACTCGCTTCGCTCGCGCCACCCTCCCCACTGCGCCGCTGCGCGGCTTGGGGGAGGGAGAAGGCCGGAGCTATCGCAGCTGCAATCCCGTCGCGGCTTCCAGTTCGTCCAGCGCCTGCGCGGCGTTTGTCACCTTGATCGTCGTCATGCCCAGCTCGCGGGCGGGTTTCAGGTTGACGCCGAGGTCGTCGAGATAGACGCAATGTCTGGGATCCACGCCGAGCTTGTCGGTCATCATCGTGTAGATGCGCGGATCGGGTTTTCGCAGGCCGATCTTGGCGGACTCAATGACGTGATCGAACAGCACCATCACCTCGGCCACATAGAGCGCGCGGCCATCGGTGGAGCCCATCGCGTTCGCAGGCAAATTGTTGGTGATGCAGCCGGTCTTGAACTGCGCCTTGATGCGACGAAGCGCTTCCACCATCTCCGGGCGGATCTCGCCCTTGAGCAGCTTCACCACCTCGCGGCCGCGGACTTCGGCGCCGAGAGCGCGGGACTCTTCGGCGAAGAGCTTGTCGAAGGCGTCGATGTCGAGCTCGGCGCGCTCGAATTTCGCCCAGGCATTCTCAAAGTGGTTCTCCGCATTGGTGCGGCGGATGATGTCCTTGGGGAGATTGTGCGTCTGCTCGTAATGCGCAAAGGCCTCGAATGGCGATGAGGTGATGACGCCGCCGAAATCGAAGATCACTGCCTGGATCATGGGGTTTCCCTTGTTTTATCCTCCCTTGTAGCCCGGATGGAGCGCAGCGCAATCCGGGGACCGGCGACGTATGGAAGCGCCGGTCCCCGCATGACGCTACGCTCTATGCGGGCTACGGGACGGAGCTCACTCCGCCGCGCGTTGCTCGGGCACGGCCAGGCCGCTCCTCGGGCCGAGATCGCGCAGCGGCGACGCGCCATAGAGCCGGGCATATTCGCGCGAAAACTGCGACGGGCTCTGATAGCCCACCGCGTAGCCGGCTGAGCCCACATCGAGACGCTCCACCAGCATCAGGCGGCGGGCTTCGTGCAAGCGCAGCTGCTTCTGATACTGCATCGGCGTCATCGCGGTGATGGTCTTGAAATTATGATGCAGCGAACTCTCGCTCATGCCGACACTGTCGGCGAGATCCTCGATGCGGAGCTGCCGCGCGTAATTCTCGCGCAGCCAGGCGATCGCCTTGGCGACCTTGTTGCTCGGGCTCTCGGCCAGCGCGATCTGGCGCAGGCGCGCGCCATAGGGGCCGACCAGCAGGCGATACAGCACCTCCTGCTCCAGCAGCGGCGCCATCACGGCGATGTCCTGCGGGCGATCGAGCAAACGGACCAGGCGCAAGGCGGCGTCGAGCAAATCGTCCGAGGCCTTGGCGACGACGACGCCGCGCTCCGGCACCCCGGCGGCCGGCTGCGCAAAACCGTGCAAGCCGCCTTGGCCGAAACGGCCGAGCACGTCATGCAACTGGCGGGGATCGATGACCATGCCGAGGCCGAGATGCGGCTCCTCGGGCGTGGCATCGACGATGCAGGACGACACCGGCAAATCGAGTGACACCAACAGGTAGTCGCCGACGCCATATTCATGGGTCTCGCTGCCGAATTGCAGCCGCTTGCGGCCCTGCACCACCAGGCCGAACATCGGCGACTGCGCGGTGTGGGTCAGTTCGGTGGGCGCAAGCTGGCGCTTGAGATAGAGGCCGCGGATCGGGCTGGTCATATCCGCGCTGGCGTTCCGGGCAATGATGTCGCGGAATTCGGCGATCCGATCAGTCATCTACAAACCCCTCATGATGCTGGCCTTTTGGGCCGCTTCGCATCTAGCAACGGCACCGCGGCAGGGGAATGGCACAGCGATCACATTTGCAGGATCGTGCATGACATCCGCAGGATCGGCCTAACGCTGCACCGCCCGTCTTTGCGATAAGTGAGGTGCGCCAGACCGGAGATCGCCGGGTTGCCCGAGGGCCCCCGGATCGCGGTGACGCCAACGCTTCTCTCTCACCGACATTTTTCACGCCATCGCTTTCGAAACAGGCCGGCGTGGATATCAAAGACAGGGATCATGCCATGACACGATTGGCAGGACAGGTTGCGCTCGTCACTCAGGGCGCGCGCGGCATCGGCGCGGCCATTGCCCGCCGGCTCGCCGCCGAGGGCGCTTGCGTGGTGATCAGCCACAAAAACGACCACGACGATGCAACACGGCTGGTCGCCGATATCATCTGGCGAGGCGGCTGCGCGATGGCCGTCGCCGGCGACGTCGCGTTCTGGCCGGATGTGCGCCGGCTGTTCGAGGAAACCGCCGCCACCTTCGGGCGGCTGGATATTCTCGTGAACGATACGCGGGCGTCAGCGCCGACGACGGAGGACACGCGACCACGCGAGGATCGCTGGCGCGATGAGATCAACCTGTTCGGCGCGATGCTGATGAGCCAGGAGGCGATCCGGCTGTTCGGCCATGACGGCGGCGCGATCATCAATCTCACCTCGCTCGCGCGCTGCGATCTGGCGCCGAATGCCGCGCCGGAAACGGCGATCGACACGCTGACCCTCGGCCTTGCCCGCGCCTTCACCAGCCGCAACATCCGCGTGCATGCGATCGCGCCGGGTGCGCTCGGCCCCGAGATCGATGTGCTCGCGGGCGATGCGCGCAGCCGGCAATTTGTCGCGTTGCCCCGGCGTGCGACGCCGGAAGCGGTGGCGAAACTGGCGGCGGATCTCGCCTGCGACGGCGGCCGCGCGCCGCTGATGGCCGCGGGGTGAACAGGTTTGTACGGCAGGCGGCCGAACGGTTCCGCCTGCCTGCAATCGCACTGCGCGCTTTCACCGGCCATTAACTGCCGCCCGCAATTTGCCGCCGGCAGCCTGTGAGTCGTCGCCGTCGCGTCAAATAAATACACCAACGGGTGCTAAAGGGACGGCAATTGCAACAGACCCTATTGCTCGATGCCGATTGCCCGCGACGATATGAAACCGACATGGCGTCTCTCCCCGCGCTGGCTTATTGCCGCGGCGGTGACGATCCTGATCGGCTTCTCCCTGATCTGCGCCAGCGTGCTGTTCAGCATGCGCCGCGGCGACGAAAAGCTTGCGCAGCAGACGCTCGGCAATCTCGCCTCCGGCATCGATGCGGAGATCGCGCGCAATATCGAGATCTACGACCTCTCCATGCGCAATGTCGCCAGCAACATGACCTCGGTGGAGCTGGTGGAAGTCTCGCGGCCGGTGCGGCAGATGGTGCTGTTCGATCATGCCGCCACCGCGCGGCATTTCGGCGCCATCCAGGTGCTCGACGCCGGCGGCAATGTCACGCTGGATTCATCGACGCTGGAGCCGAAGCCGCAGAATTTTGCCGACGCTGCGTTCTTCGCCACCCATAAGCGCGATCCGCTGTTCGGGCTCTATATTTCCAAGCCGATGCTGCATAACGGCGTCTACGGCATCGTGCTCAGCCGCCGCATCGCCGCACGTGACGGCCAGTTTCTCGGCGTCGTCACCGGCTTCATCGAATATGGCTATTTCCATGCGATCGTCGCACGTTTGCAGCTCGAACCGGACGACATGATCGCCGTGTTCCGGCAGGACGGCGTGCTGATTGCGCGCGCGCCGTTCGACGAGAAGATCGTCGGCCGCGACCTCTCCCGCCTGCCGGCGGTGCAAAAGTCGCTGGCGGCTTTCTCCGGCTCCTTTGTCGGCAGCGCGGCCAGCGATGGCGTGGAGCGCCTGTATGTCTGGCGCGACAGTTCGCATCCGCTGGTGGTGATGGTCGGCCGATCGACCAGCGCAATCTTCGGCCAGTGGCGCAAGGAGGCACTGCAGATCGCCGGCGCCATGGGCGCGCTCGGCCTGATCGCCTGTGTGCTGATGCTGGTGCTGGCGCGCGAGATGAAGAAGCGCGCCAGGATGGAAGACGAGATGGCGCGGCTCGCCATGACCGACGGCCTCACCGGCCTCGCCAATCGCCGCCGCTTCGATATCGTCATCGAAAAGGAATGGCAGCGCGCCCAGCGTGCGCAGCAACCGATCGCACTGCTGATGATCGATGCCGATCACTTCAAGGCGTTCAACGACCGCTACGGCCACCAGGCCGGCGATCTCGTTCTGTGCGGCATCGCCTGGAGCATCGCCCGCCACGGCAAGCGCGCCAGCGACTGCGCGGCCCGCTATGGCGGCGAGGAGTTTGCGCTGATCCTGCCGGGCCTGTCGCTGACCGAAGCCATTGCGCTGGGTGAGCGCATTCGCTGCGAAATCGGCAACATCGAGCGCGAAGGCATGACACCCACCACCATCAGCGTCGGCGCCGCCTGCCTCGTGCCGTCGGCGCAGAATTCGATGATGGAACTCGTCAACAAAGCCGATACGGCGCTCTATGCCGCCAAGTCGCTCGGCCGCAACCAGACCTATCCCGCGAATGCCCGCAGCATCCTTGCCGCGTAATTTAATACCACTTTTGAGTTGTAATTAACTTCGCATTCACCTGACTTCCTAACCTGACCGCTACCTCTGGGAGGGTATCCATATCCTCATAAGGGTGAGGACATGTTTTTGCAGCCTGGGGGACAAGTGACCGGAGACGTGGGCAACGCGCCATTCGTGCCTGGCGTGCGCGGCGCCTTGCCGCGACGCGGGCTGGTGCGCTGGCTCGTGCTGGCAGGCGTCGTGATCGTCATCGCCATCGTCATCGGCACCGCGATGACGGTGAACAATTTCCGCAAGCGCGCCCTCGACAACAGCAAACGCGAACTCGAAAACACCGTCCTGCTGCTGCAGAACCATTACGACCAGCAGTTTCAGGAATTGCAGCGCATCCAGAAAGGCCTGCGCGCGCAACTGATGACCGATGGCATCATGACGCCGGAAAGCTTCGCCAATGCGATGTCGGGCTTCGAAGCGCATCTGATGCTGAAGTCGAAGCTGGACGACGAATTCGCCGGCGAATTGACGGTGATCGACGCCACCGGTCGCCTCATCAACTGGTCGGGCTCATGGCCGGCGCCCGATGCCAGCATGGCCGACCGGGAATATTTCGATCTCGTCAAGGGACAGAACTTCCGTGACGAAGAGGTCGTGCGGCCCGTGCGCAGCAAGCTCACCGGCAAATGGAAGACGGTGTTCGCGCGTCGCATCAATGGCCCACGCGGCGAATTCTTCGGCGTCATCACCCGCGGCATCGAGCCGACGCATATGGAAAAGTTCTTCGCCTCGGTCTCGCTGGGCGACAACGCCACCGTGGCCATGTTCCACCGCGACGGGACATTGCTGGCGCGCTATCCGCAGCAGAACGACGCCATCGGACGTGTCTTCACCGGCAGTCCGCTGCTGAAACATCTGCGCCACAGCAACGAGCCGGCCACGATCCGCACCATCAGCCCGATCGACAACACCGATCGCCTGGGCACCATCCGCCTGCTGAACGGATTCCCCATCGCCTTGATCGCCACCGCCTCTGTCGAGGGCGTGCTCGCGGACTGGCGAAACCAAACCAAATTCCTGGTCCTGCTCGCAGCGGGCTCGACTCTGCTGCTGACCGGCTTCCTGTTCCTCATCATCCGGCATATCCGCCGGCAGAGCGAAACGGCGCAGCGCGAACTGACGCTGGAAAAGAACCGGCTGGCCACCGCCATCAACAACATGACCCAGGGCCTGCTGCTGTTCGACGCCCATGCATGCGTCGTCGTCTGCAATCAGCGTTATCTCGACATGTACGGACTGTCCGGTGATGTGATCGTTCCCGGCCTGTCCTTCTGGGGCGTCATCAAGCATCGCAAGGACACCGGCTCCTTCGTCGGCAATATTGATGACTACGTGAACACGATCATGCGCGATGTCGGCCGCTCGCATACCCAATTCATGCAGACATCCGACGGCCGCTCGATCCAGATCTCCTCGCATCCGGTTACCGATGGCGGCTGGGTGGCGACCCATGAAGACATCACCGAACGGCGCCAGGCCGAAGAGCGCATCGCCCATCTCGCGCATTACGATGCGCTGACCGACCTGCCGAACCGCACGCTGTTCCGCAACGAGTTGGAGCGCGAATTGAAACGCGTGAGCCGCGGCGCGCAATGCGCCGTGCTCTATATCGACATCGACGAATTCAAGAGCATCAACGACTCGCTCGGCCACCCCGTGGGCGACGAGCTGCTGAAGGAAATCGCGCGCCGGCTGCGCCTCTGCGTACGCGGCTCCGACGTGGTGGCACGGCTCGGCGGCGATGAATTCGCCATCGTGCAGACCAATGTCGGCGCGCATTCCGATATCACCGATCTCGTCACCCGCATCTATGCGGCGATCCGCGAACCGTATGAGTGCCTCGGCCATCGCCTGCTGACCGATGCCTCCATCGGCATCGCCCTGGCGCCGCGCGACGGCACCGATCTCGACGAACTCCTGAAGAATGCCGATCTCGCGATGTATGGCGCCAAGGCCGAAGGGCGCCGCACCTTCCGCTTCTTCGAGCCGCAGATGAACGCCAAGGCCAAGGCGCGGCGGATGCTGGAGCTGGACCTGCGCCAGGCCATCGCCGATGGCGGCTTTGCGGCCGGCGGCTTCGAGGTCTATTACCAGCCGCTGCTGAACCTGCGCGACGACAGCGTGGTCGGCTGCGAGGCGCTGCTGCGCTGGCACCATCCGGAGCGCGGCATGATTTCGCCGGCCGATTTCATTCCGGTGGCGGAAGACATCGGCGTCATCAGCCAGCTCGGTGAATGGGTGCTCTCCACTGCCTGCGCCGAGGCTGCGAGCTGGCCCGACGATGTGCGCATCGCCATCAATGTCTCGCCGGCCCAATTCCGCGGCGGCTCGCTGCCGCTCAAGGTGGCTGCGGCTCTCGCCTCATCGGGCCTGCCGGCGCGACGGCTGGAGCTGGAGATCACCGAAGCGGTGCTGATCCGCGACGACGAGACCGCGCTCGGCATCATGCAGGATCTGCGCGAAATCGGCGTCCGCATCGCGCTCGACGATTTCGGCACCGGCTATTCCAGCCTCAGCTATCTGCAGCGCTTCCCGTTCGACAAGATCAAGATCGATCGCTCATTCGTCACGGATATCGCCGACGCCCATGGATCGTCATCGATCGTGCAGGCGGTGGTGAATATCGCCGCATCGCGGCAGATGACGACGACGGCGGAGGGCGTCGAAACGCTGCCCCAGAAGGAATTGCTGCGCGCCTTGGGCTGCACGGAAATGCAGGGCTACCTGTTCAGCAAGCCGAAGCCGGCAGTGGAGGTACGGGAGATATTGGCGCGGGGCACTGCGCGCGCGGGAGCTGCGGCGTAGACTATCCTTCACTCCACCAGCGTGAACTGCATCAGCAGCGTCCGTTGCAGCATCGAGAAATTATTGTCGGAGATCAGCGTGATGACAGTTTCGCCGCTCTCGGTCACATGCGTGTCGATGCCTTCGAAATTATCGATCTCATGGCCGAGATCAGCCTCGATCAGATTCGGACCATCGACCACCGCATTCGGCATGACCTGCGCCAGCGGGATGCGGCGGATGCGAATGCCGGTATCGCCGAACAGCGAGAATTTGCGCTCCAGAAGCAGCAGATCGCCCGACGGCAGCAAGCATGCATCGCTGATGTCGTATTTCAGCGTACGTTTGATGGCGAAGGTCGCCGGCGCCTTGCCGCCGATGATCCAGCACTGGATATTGCCGGCGCTGTCCAGCCCTCGCTCTGAGATCGCCAGCAGCATGCCGGCCAGTGGCGAGGAATTGAACTTCTCCTTCGACACCAGAACCAGCGACTCCAGGCTCTTGTTGTCCGGCAGCTTGCGCATGCCAACCGGCTGCGGGATCACCTCGCCGCGCGCCAACACACCATCGCGACCGAAATCGAATTTGACGATCTGGTGCACGCGTTCGAAGGCGACATAAGCAACGCCGTCCTCGAGCGCGAGTGATTCACTGTCGTACCAGCCACGCGCTTCCAGCGGCTTGCCGTCGCTGCCGAGAATGGGCGCCGCTTCGGCATCGACGACGCCGGTCATGATGGCGCCGCCATAGGCGATCCGGCCGGTGAACCACATGCCCTTGTCGCTCAATGCAACGAAGCGCTCTCCCCTGTCATCGAGCCGCAGCGCGGAGATGCCGCCGAACTCGCGGAATGTCGAGGCGAGGATGAGCCCGCTGCGATATTGCAGCGATCCGAACCGCGTCTGCTGTGGATCGCGCGTATCGAAGGCCGGCACCGGCCGGGCATCGATGGTGATTTTCTCGGCGGCTCTTGCGGACGGCGGCGCGGGCACGGGGACCGACTGCGCGCGCGCGAACGCCGGCCACGCCGCAGTGGCGGCGAGCGATGCGAGGACCGAGCGGCGAGTGAGATCGGCGGACAAGAGACGGGACCCATTGAGGCGAATTGTAGGGTGGACACAGCGCTACGCGCCTTTGCCCACCCTACAGCGACTAATGCACCTTACGCCGTCTGCCATGGCTTGGCGCGGGACCATTCGTCTCGCTGAACAATTCGGCCAGCTTCTCGGTGATCGCACCGCCGAGTTCCTCGGCATCCACGATGGTCACCGCGCGACGATAATAGCGCGTGACATCGTGGCCGATACCGATGGCGATCAGTTCCACCGGGGAGCGGGTCTCGATCTCCTCGATGATGTGGCGCAGATGGCGCTCCAGATAATTGCCGGGATTCACCGACAACGTGCTGTCATCCACCGGCGCACCGTCGGAGATCATCATCAGGATCTTGCGCTGCTCGGGGCGACCAAGCAGGCGCTTATGCGCCCAATCGAGCGCCTCGCCGTCGATATTCTCCTTCAGCAGCCCCTCGCGCATCATCAGGCCAAGATTCTTGCGCGCACGACGCCATGGGGCGTCGGCCGACTTGTAGATGATGTGGCGGAGATCGTTGAGGCGACCGGGACTGGCCGGCTTGCCCGCAGCCAGCCACGCCTCGCGCGACTGCCCGCCCTTCCAGGCACGCGTGGTGAAGCCGAGGATCTCGACCTTGACGCCGCAACGCTCCAGCGTGCGCGCGAGAATGTCGGCGCAGGTGGCAGCGACGGTGATCGGGCGGCCACGCATCGAGCCGGAATTGTCGAGCAACAGCGTGACGACGGTGTCGCGGAAGGTGGCTTCCTTCTCGTGCATGAAGGACAGCGGCGAGAATGGATCGGTGACCACGCGCGACAGCCGCGCGGGATCCAAAATGCCTTCCTCGAGGTCGAAGTCCCAGGCGCGGTTCTGCTGCGCCATCAGCTTGCGCTGCAGGCGGTTGGCGAGGCGCGCGACGACGCCCTGCAGATGCGCGAGCTGCTTGTCGAGATAGGCGCGCAGGCGCTCCAGCTCATCGTGATCGCAAAGGTCTTCGGCGGCGATGACCTCGTCATATTTCGGCGCGAAGGCGTGATATTCCGGACCCAAGCGTTCGTTCTGGCCGCGCGAATTCGGACGCGTGGCTTCGCCGGGCGTCTCGTCGTCGCCCATCTCGCCGTCGTCGTCGAACGTATCCGACGCCGAGGCTTGCGCGCTTTCCATGGCGCTGTCGGTCATCTCTTCCGACGATTGCTGCGCCTGGTCCGCGCTCATCTCCTGCGCGGCATCGCTTTCCGGCGATCCTTCGGCACCGTCCTGATTGTTCTCGCCCTGGCGCTCGTCGTCCGAGCTTTCCTCGTCATCGGGCTGGGCGTCCCGGTCCTCGCCGAGATCGAGATCGGACAAGAGGCTGTGCACGACGTCGCCGAACTTGGCCTGGTTCTCGGTGATGTCCGACAGCTGATCGAGGCGCGGGCCGATCTTGTCTTCGAGGATCGGCCGCCAGAGATCGACCACCTTCTGCGCGGCCAGCGGCGGCGCGAGGCCGGTGAGGCGCTCGCGCACCAGCATGGCCAGAGCATCGGCGAGCGGCGCATCGGCACGGTCGGTGATTTCGTCGAACTTGCCGCGATGAAAATGATCTTCCAGCATGGCGCCGAGATTTTTGGCGACGCCCGCCATGCGGCGCGAGCCGATCGCCTCGACACGCGCCTGCTCGACGGCTTCGAACACCGAGCGCGCCTGCGGATTACCCGGCATCAGCTTGCGGTGAACCTTCGGATCGTGACAGGCGAGTTTTAGCGCAATGGAGTCGGCATGGCCGCGCACGATGGCGGCATCACGCTTGCTCAGCTTGCGCGCGGGCTCAGGAAGACGCGCTTTTCCGGGCGCAAGGCCAGGCTTTTCGGCGGCGTAAGTCACTTCCAGCTCCGGCGTGCGCGCGATGGCGCGCAGCGCGGAGGCGACCGAGCGCTTGAATGGCGCGGTCGGCGCTTCCTTGGTGCCGGTACGGAATGCTTTGGAAGGGGTCGTGGTCATGAGAACTCACTGGAAGGCGATTCAGCGTTGTCGAAGACGACAGAACGGAAACGGATCGTGTCCCAATCATAGGGACAATCGGGGGCGAAGGTCGACTCGCGAAGATCGCTGTCGCGCATCATGTCGTAGGTGGCGAAGAGATAGGCGTTCGGGAGTAGCCGCGGGATTTCAGGGACGAGGCTCGGGCTGCGCTTCAGCAGACGTGTCACCTGATCGCGATGCGCGTCGATGGAGAACACCATGCTGATCGACCTGCGCTCCGGCAGCAGATCCCATTTCAGCAGATTGTAGACCAGCGCCTGCGTGGCGTTTTCCAGCAGTTCGTATTGCCGATAGCCGACATCCTTGATCTCATCGGCAATGTTCAACCTGTCGATCTCGGACAGCCGCCCGGCTTTCAGCAGAGCGATCTGGTCCTCGAGCCAGCCGTAATAGTCCGCCTCATAGACGCGCAGGGCCTCACCCGCATTTGTATTTGAACCGGTGCTCATTGGCGCCACCGCTTTTCAACGAGATGACTCATCGTCCCAATCGATTGGCCGCAATGTAATTTCGTCCCAGAGATAGGGACATTCGGAAGGAAATGTCGTTGCCGGAAGCCCGGTTTCCCGTTTCGCATGTTCGCGCGCGTCAAAATATGCGTTCTGAATGGCAGCCTGAACACGCGGCTTCAAACTCGGATTGTCCACGAGCAAACGACCAATTTTCCGCCGCTGCAGGCTCACAGTAATGGCCCAACTGCGGGAACGACGTTCCGATTGATGGTCCCATTTCAGCAGATGGTGCAGGACCAGACGAATGGCGCTCTCAAGCCTAGCGAATTCGTTGCGCCCCATATCGTCCAACTCCTGCAACAGCTCTGAGGCGTCGACCTTCTCGATCTCGCCCGCCTGCAGCAGCTTCATCTGCTGCTGCACCCAGCCATAGAGATCGTCGGCATGGCGAATGCCCGGCTCAACGGCCGGCCTGGTACGGACCTTGGTGTCGTTCGTACTCATCGCGCCTCGCAGGAGACTTTTGGGTGGGCCAGGCCGGCCCACCCGGACGCAACTTACGTCAGCGCCACATTCACCGAGCTTTCCGGCAGCTCGGCGTTGAAGCAGCGCTGATAGAATTCGGCGACCAGCGGACGCTCGAGTTCGTCGCACTTGTTCAGGAACGTCACGCGGAAGGCGAAACCGATATCGCCAAAAATGTCCGAGTTCTCGGCCCAGGTGATCACCGTACGCGGGCTCATCACCGTGGAGAGATCGCCGTTGGCGAAGGCGTTACGCGTGAGGTCGGCGAGGCGCACCATCTTGTTGACGATGTCCTTGCCCTCGGCGGTCTGGTAGTGCTTGGCCTTGGCCAGCACGATCTCGACTTCCTCGTCGTGGGCGAGATAGTTCAGCGTGGTGACGATCGACCAGCGGTCCATCTGGCCCTGATTGATCTGCTGGGTGCCGTGATAGAGACCCGAGGTGTCGCCGAGGCCGACGGTGTTGGCGGTGGCGAACAGGCGGAAGGCCGGATGCGGCTTGATGACCTTGTTCTGGTCGAGCAGGGTCAGGCGGCCGGCGACTTCCAGCACGCGCTGGATCACGAACATGACGTCCGGGCGGCCAGCGTCGTATTCGTCGAACACCAGCGCGACATTGTGCTGCAGCGCCCACGGCAGGATGCCGTCACGGAATTCGGTGACCTGCTTGCCGTCACGGACCACGATGGAGTCCTTGCCGACGAGATCGATACGGCTGATGTGGCTGTCGAGATTGACGCGCACGCAAGGCCAGTTCAGGCGGGCGGCGACCTGCTCGATATGGGTCGACTTGCCGGTGCCGTGGAAGCCGGTGACCATCACGCGGCGGTTGCGGGCGAAGCCGGCGAGAATGGCCAATGTGGTGGCGCGGTCGAAGCGGTAATCCGGATCGCTGTCCGGCACATGCGGATCGGTCTTGGAGAAGGCCGGCACTTCGAGATCGGAATCGATGCCGAATACCTTGCGCACCGACACTTTGATGTCGGGAATGCCGGTCAACGCTTCCTGTTCTTGCGCTTTGGTCATGGCGGCGGTCATCGATCCTCCGTGGTCCCGGGAATGCCGAAACCAGTCTTTCAGTTTGGCTACGGATGGGGTGCTTTGCGGAACGTAGCAGAGAGCCGCGGCCGGACAAAGCCCAAGGGAACGTCAAAGTTCCAAAATGTAATCATATAGATAGGGTCTAACAGCGGTTTTTGGAGCCCTGCCCTGCGAATTGGGCGATGCTCCTCCGTCATTGCGAGGAGCCCTCGCGACGAAGCAATCCAGTCTTCGTTCGTGGCCCTGGATTGCTTCGTCGCTACGCTCCTCGCAATGACGGTGTTACTGTCCGTAATCGCTGCATTTTCTCCAGGACTTTCGTGCACCACACCATCGAAGCCATTACGCAATTTGTCGCCGCGCATGCTTGGCTTGGCTATCTCACCGTGTTCCTCGCCGCGCTGCTGGAGGCCGTGCCGGTGCTCGGCACCTTCATCCCAGGCACGACGCTGATCCTGGCGCTATCAGCGCTGATCCCGGCCGGCGACCTCAACCTCTTCGCGGTGCTGGCGGCGGCGGTCCTCGGTGCCATTCTGGGTGATGGTGGCGCCTACTGGGCCGGACATGTGCGACAGCGCGCGCTGCTGCAGGCCTGGCCGTTGAAGAACTATCCCGCTGTCGTTGCGCAGAGCGAAACCTTCTTCGATCGCTTTGGGGTCTGGGCCGTTTTCCTTGCCCGCTTCGTGCCGCCGATCCGGGCCTTCGTGCCGGTGACATCAGGCGCGCTGGGCATGGCGCCGGCCAAATTCTATCCGGCGAACATTCCCGCCGCGATCATATGGGCACCGGCGCATGTCCTGCCGGCCGTGTTCGCAGTCTCGTTTCTCGAACATGTCGGCGGCCTTGCCGGATTGGAACACAAGGCCAAGCATTACAGCGTGTTGGTGGTGGTCGTGCTGGCGATCATCCTCGGCGGCGCCGTCTGGTGGTGGTGCCGGCGCAATGCCTCTGGTGACATCCAAAGATCTGGCAACCAAAAATCAACCCTTTGATTTATCAACGAAAAGAAACCCTGTTCGCTTGACTCCGGCCATGGTTTGACTCGAAAAGCCTGCCACGGCAGTTTCGCCCGCCGCCACGTCTCCCCATATTGAATGAATGTCCGATCCCATGCGCAGCTATCTCGACTTTGAAAAGCCGGTCGCCGAGCTTGATTCCAAGATCGACGAACTGCGCGTGCTGGCCGCCGGCGGCAGCGATATCGGCGAGGAGATCGTCCGCATCGAGGACAAGGCGGTCGCTGCCTTGCACGAGCTCTATGCGAACCTGACGCCGTGGCAGAAGACCCAGGTCGCGCGCCATCCGCAGCGTCCGCATTGCGTCAATTACATCGACTCGCTGATCACCGAATTCACCCCGCTCGCGGGCGACCGCAAGTTCGGCGAGGACGAAGCACTCATCGCCGGCTTCGGACGTTTCCGCGGCGAAGCGGTGTGTGTGTTGGGCCAGGAAAAGGGCTCCACCACCGAGACCCGCCTCAAGCACAACTTTGGCATGGCCAGGCCTGAGGGTTACCGCAAGGCGGTGCGCCTGATGGAGATGGCCGACCGTTTCGGCCTGCCGGTGCTGTCGCTGGTGGACACTGCCGGCGCCTATCCCGGCATTGGCGCGGAAGAGCGCGGCCAGGCGGAAGCTATCGCGCGCTCCACCGATGCCTGCCTCGCGCTCGGCGTGCCCAATGTCGCCGTCATCATCGGTGAAGGCGGCTCGGGCGGCGCGATCGCGATCGCCACCGCCAACAAGGTGCTGATGCTGGAACACGCGATCTACAGCGTGATCTCGCCGGAAGCGGCATCCTCGATCCTGTGGCGCGATTCATCGAAGGCGCAGGAAGCTGCGACCAACATGAAGATCACCGCGCAGGACCTGCTGCGCTTTGGCGTGGTGGACAGCGTGCTGAAGGAGCCTGCCGGCGGCGCCCATCGCGATCCCGCCGCGATGATCGCGACGACGGGCGATGCAATCGCACAGGCGCTGAAAGATCTGAGCGGCATGGATGCTGCGGCCGTGCGCCAGCAGCGCCGACAGAAGTTCTTGGATATCGGCCGCAAGATCGGCTGATCCTCCTCACGAAGGAGCCGAAATCACTCGGCTTCTGTCACAGCTCCTGCACGCAAATCGCTGCGATCGATACGTGGCGCGCCAGACTGTTGTCGAGTGCCGAGCGTAGATCGTTGCGAGCCTGCTGACAGGCGCCTTCGCTGTAGAACTGCCGGAACGGCAGCGTAATCGGCGTCCGCTTCGATTGTTCGCCGTGCAGTTTTTCCACGGTCACGGCAGCCAGCCGCCACCGAAAACTGCCATCGAGGCGCTGATCCTGCGCCACTGCAGGCGTGAGACAACAGGCGAACAGTCCGGCCACGATCAGTATGCGCATATTTTTGCCCCTCTTGATTACCTCATGGAGGCCATGCGGCACCCTGAGATTGCATCAATTAGCATGAGCAATTGCGGCAAAATCAAATCGCAGAACCACAACAAACAAAAAGCCCGCCTTTCGGCGGGCTTTTGTCGTCAGAAACCTGTGTTGCGTTACTTCTTCGCCGGAGGCGCTGCCTTCGTATCGGCGGGCTTCGGCGCATCCTTCGCGGCCGGGGCAGCCGGAGTGGCGGCGGCCTGGTCGAGGCGCTCGACCTTGGCGGCTTCGCGGAGCTTGGTGACGTAGTCAGCCTGGGCCTTGCGGACCACATACTGCTCGATCTGCGGCTTCACCTGATCGAAGCTCGGAGCCTGGCGGTTGCGCTTTTCCTCGACCTTGATGATGTGCCAGCCGAACTGCGACTTCACCGGATCCGAGATCTTGCCCGGCTCCAGTTCGAAGGCGACCTTGGAGAATTCCGGCACCATCTGGTCCTTGGTGAAGAAGCCGAGATCGCCGCCATCGGCCGCGCCCGGGTCTTTCGACGACTTCTTCGCCAGCTCGGCGAAATTGGCGCCCTTCTTCAGTTCCTCGGCGATCTTCTTGGCCTCGTCCTCGCTCTCCACCAGGATGTGGCGGGCATGGACTTCCTGCTCACCCGAGATCTGCTTGGCGGCGTCCTCATAAACCTTCTTCATATTCGCGTCGGTCAGGGCTTCCTTGCCCTCGGTGCCGAGCAGGCTGTCCATCAGCAGGCGGTTACGGGCGAAAGCCAGCTTGGACTTGAACTCCTCGCGATCAGCCACTTTCTTGTCCTCGGCGGCCTTGGCGACGATCTTCATGTCGATCAAGAACGACAGGACATTGTCCTTGCGGGTCGACGGGTCCATCTGGGCGAGGCTCGGCCCAAGCTCCTCTTCGGCGATCGTGACGTCGCTCTGGCGGATTTCCTGGCCGTTGACCTTGGCCAGAACCGGGTTCGCGTCCTGCGCGTAGACCGGGAAACTGGACAGGAACGCCACCGCAACAGCGCCGGTGAGCGAGGCCAGGGTCAGGCCGGGGCGCTGGCCCAGCTTCTTAGCGGGCGATACGAAGGTCATCGGAAATTCCTCAATCTGAAGGTGCCTGTTGGGACGGCGGGACACTCTCCCAAACAACTGTATTTGGCAACGCGAAAACTCTGTCAAAATCATGAAATCCTTGACACCTTGCCGCCGTTGACATCCCCCCATACGCCCCATATCTCTCCCCGACCGGGCCGGTGGCGAAGGTGCGATTTCGGCTGCGCCGTGGTCATTTGAACCCCTGATCGCCCGACTTTCACTGATCACCGTCGGCCCAATCTAATTTGATCTTGGCCGACAGGCGAAGCGCTGTTGAGACTGGCGATCCGCTGAACCAATTCCACGGCCTTCCCAGGCCGCATCGAGAAGACAGGATTTCGTGATGATCGGCGCGCTCGCCCGCAAGCTCTTCGGCTCCGCCAACGACCGCCGCATCAAGACGTATCAGTCGCGCGTCGCTGCCATCAATGCGATGGAAAGCGAGATCGCCGCCCTCTCCGACGAAGCCCTCAAGGCCCGCACCGCCGAATTCAAGGCGCAGCTCGAAGCCGGCAAGAGCCTCGACGATATCCTCGTCCCCGCTTTCGCCACCGTCCGCGAAGCCGCCAAGCGTACCCTCGGCCAGCGTCACTTCGACGTGCAGCTGATCGGCGGCATGGTGCTGCATGAAGGCGATATCGCCGAAATGAAGACCGGCGAAGGCAAGACCCTCGTCGCCACCCTCGCCGTCTATCTCAACGCGCTTGCCGGCAAGGGCGTCCACGTCGTCACCGTCAACGACTACCTGGCCAAGCGCGACAGTGGCTGGATGGGCCAGATCTACGGTTTCCTGGGCCTCACCACCGGCGTGATCGTGCACGGCCTCGACGATGCCGAGCGCCAGGCGGCTTACGCCTGCGACATCACCTACGGCACCAATAACGAATACGGCTTCGACTATCTCCGCGACAACATGAAGTATCGGCTGGAGGACATGGTCCAGCGCGGACATAATTTCGCGATCGTCGACGAAGTCGACTCGATCCTGATCGACGAAGCCCGCACGCCGCTGATCATCTCCGGCCCGCTCGACGACCGCTCGGAATTCTACAACACCATCGACACCTTCCTGCCCGCGCTGGAAAAGAAGGTCGACTTCGAGGTCGACGAGAAGCAGCGCACAGTGACCATGACCGAAGCCGGCATGGAGAAGATCGAAACCCTGCTGCGCGATGCCGGCCAGCTCAAGGGCGACAATCTGTACGACGTCGAGAACGTCTCCGTCGTGCATCACGTCAACCAGGCGCTGCGCGCCCATTCGCTGTTCACCCGCGACAAGGACTACATCGTCCGCGACGACGAAGTGGTGATCATCGACGAGTTCACCGGCCGCATGATGCAGGGCCGCCGTTATTCGGAAGGCCTGCACCAGGCGCTGGAAGCCAAGGAACATGTGACCGTCCAGCCGGAAAACCAGACGCTGGCCTCGATCACCTTCCAGAACTACTTCCGCATGTACAGCAAGCTGGCCGGCATGACCGGTACGGCGCTGACCGAAGCGGACGAACTGTTCGACATCTACAAGCTCGAAGTCGTTGAGGTGCCGACCAATATCGGCATCAACCGTCTCGACGAGGACGACGAGGTGTATCGCACCCACGGCGAAAAGAACGCCGCGATCCTCGCCGAGATCCAGCGCGCCAATGCGCGCATGCAGCCGGTGCTGGTTGGCACCGCCTCGATCGAGAAGTCGGAAGTGCTGGCCGACTTCCTGCTCAAGAACGGTTACAAGATGATCGACTTCGCCGATCCGAAGGGGATGGACAAGCTCTATGCTGCCGCCCGTTCCGGCAAGCCAGCAAAACTGTTCGCGGTGCTGAATGCGCGCTTCCACGAGCAGGAAGCCTATATCGTCGCCGAAGCCGGCGTCCCCGGCGCCATCACCATTGCCACCAACATGGCCGGCCGCGGCACCGACATCAAACTCGGCGGCTCGCTGGAGATGCGCACGCAGGTCGAGACCGCAGGCATCGAGGACGAGACAGCGAAAGCCGCCAAGATCGCCGAGATCAAGGCCGAGATCGAGAAATTCCGCGAAGCCGTTCTGAACGCCAAGGAGATCGTCGAGATCGAACCGGCGAAGGGCAGCAAGGCCGCAAAGACCGTGGAGAAGCCGGGCGGCCTCTACATCATCGGCTCCGAGCGCCATGAGAGCCGCCGCATCGACAACCAGCTGCGCGGCCGCTCGGGCCGTCAGGGCGACCCCGGCCGCTCAAAATTCTATCTGTCGCTTGAAGACGACCTGATGCGCATCTTCGGATCGGATCGACTCGACACCATGCTGACCCGCCTCGGCCTGAAGGAAGGCGAGGCGATCATCCATCCGTGGATCAACAAGGCGCTGGAAAAGGCGCAGCAGAAGGTCGAGGCGCGCAACTTCGACATCCGCAAGAACCTGCTCAAATATGACGACGTGCAGAACGACCAGCGCAAGGTCATCTTCGAGCAGCGCATCGACCTGATGCAGAACGAGAGCGTCGCCGAGACCGTGAGCGACATGCGCCACGCTTTCGTCGAGGAGCTGGTCACCAAGCACGTGCCGGAAAACCAGTATGCCGAGCAGTGGGACGTGGTCGGCCTAAAGGAAGAGCTCAAGCGCGTGCTCGATCTCGATCTGCCCGTCGATGAATGGGCGAAGGAAGAAGGCATTGCGGATGAGGAAATCCTCAGCCGCATCGAGCAGAAGGCCGACGAACACATGGCGGCCAAGGTCGCCCAGTGGGGCCCCGACGTGATGCGTTACGTCGAGAAGACCATCCTGCTGCAGACCCTGGACCATCTGTGGCGCGAGCATCTGGTGATGCTGGACCATCTGCGCCAGGTCATCGGCCTGCGCGGCTACGGTCAGCGCGATCCGCTGCAGGAATACAAGGCAGAAGCGTTCAACCTGTTCGAGGCGCTGATCTCGAACATGCGCGAAGCCGTCACCGCGCAGCTGATGCGCGTCGAGATCGTGCCGCCGGAGCAGCAGCCCGAGCTTCCGCCGATGGAAGCGCACAAGCTCGATCCGAACACGGGTGAGGACGAGATGGCCTATGCCAATGCCGCGCTGGCAGGCCCCGGCGCCGCCGTGGTGCCGGCGGCGCAGCGCGATCCGAACAATCCGGAGACCTGGGGCAAGATCGGCCGCAACGAGGATTGCCCGTGCGGTTCGGGCAAGAAGTTCAAGCACTGCCACGGGCGGTATGCATAAGGCGAGACCTGCAATCGTTGCGCTTCTGCGCAATGATTGCGATCGCTTCACCGCAGGACAAAAGTTAAGCAGGCGTTAAACTTCTGCATCAACGCGCCCCGCTTTCCCATTGAAGAATCAGCACTTAACGCCTATCTTCAGGTTGCAATATGTGACTCGACATCCGGCAGTGGTCTGCTAGGGTCGCGGGCCGTATTTTGTTGGAGAAAGCTATGAGACGTTGTCTTGGTGGCGGCGGAGTTATTGTGTAGCTCCTGCCAGCCTTATCGAAACAGCTCTTCGAATCGTTTTTCGAGAAGCAAAACCAAAAAAATCTCGTCGCGAATGACGAGATTTTTTTTGCCCGTTCACAAGACCGCGCCTGGCCAGACGCACGACCTTGCCGCCTCACATCTCCCAACCGACCCAGTCGATCCGATAGGTCGTTCCTTGCATGGGAAATTCCAGATCGAACTTGCTGTTCGACAAACCGCCATTCGCGATAACCTGATTGCCGCGCTCGGTTTCATCGAGGAAGGTCGCCGACCGTAAGGAGGCAATGCATTTGCGCATCCCGAAGCCGAGCCGCGTTCCGGTGCGGGGCTGCACATGCAGCGTAAATCGCCGGCATGGCATCTGACTCGTCCATTCGAAATAGTCGTCCTTGCCATAGGCTGTGGGCCCGAACGGCGTGGTCACTTCATAGACCAGCGCCGCAAGCATCGGGTGGTTGCGATGGGTTTTGCCATCAGGGCGCAGACGGTCTGGCAGAGGTGCTCCCCAATTCGTCGTCCATGTCACGCCTTTTTCGCCCGGCCCGGGCGCGGCAGGGCTGAAAGTCGGCGCGAAATTCCATCCCGACAAATCATGGCGCGCGAAAGCTGCATGGCCGGGCTCCTGCCGTTCGAAGATGCCATCTAGTTGCGTGGCAATCGTCTCGAGCTTTTCCGGAAGCGGACAGGAATACAGCGCCAAGAGATTCATATTCGGCAACGACGTGAATTCGCCATCGGCCGATACACGCCCCGACGTCGATGTTCGGCCACCGTGAATACACAAGAGAAGTGCCCGTTGCGTCACCACTGCGCTGCCGTCGCCGGAAATCGCGATAGTCGTCGTCATCCGATCGACGACACAGCCGTAAAGCATCACGGCCGTGTCGTAGTGATAACTCCGGCCCGGCTTCAAACTGCTTTGATTCCTGAAGCTCGTGAATTTCGACGCGAGCCAGACCAGTTGATCCGCCGGCCCCGGCAGATTGATGGCCCCGATTGCCTTGATGGGCAGCATCAAGAGCGCGCTCTGATCGAGAAATATTTCGGGATTGCGAAGTGCGAGTCGCTTCGGAAAGACCTGGCACCACCAAAGGATCGTGAAGCTCGTGAAGATCAGGGTGAACCAGAACGGCACGTCGATCGGAATCGCCAATGACTTGAAGGCTATCGAGAGGTCATGAGCTCCCACCGGCCCGTAGAACGGCACATAAACGACGGGAAATGTCGTCATCAAGCTCATGAAAGAAACGATCGTAACGACGAACACCTGCCGCTGCGAAAAGAACCACTCGGCGTCACGCTTGATATAAGCCAGCGCCTTCTTGGCGGGCTCGCGTTCCAGCTGATTGGCCTGTTTATCGGCCAGTGTGGCCACTGCGATCTCCATGCCTTCGGCGAGATAAAGGACGACCAGGAGAACGAGGACAAGGAGCGCGTTCAGATAGCCCCCCGGCACGTGGTAGACCGTGTCGAGATACACCAGGACGAGGACAAACCACACGAGCCAGAGAACAAGCGACAATACGACATGTCGGACCATTTTACGGACCTGCAACTCATCATCCAAAGCGACCGGCGAAAATCGACATACGAAATCATCGCCAATGAAACAACCTTGGGTAGTTTTCATTAATTTCGCTGACACGTCCAGAAAGATTTCCGTCGCGGACCGTAAACAGGCGATATCCGGGCGAGAGCGCCCATCGCCACGATAAAACCGAAACTTGCCTCTGCTCCGCATCGTTGCCATCTTCCCGCACGCGTGAGGGGTCCCAGATGCTATCCGACACTGAACTCATGATCCGCCTGCTCTCCGCCGCCGCGCTCGGCAGCCTCATCGGCTTCGAGCGCGAGCGGCTGCTTTGGGCGGCGGGCATTCGCACCCATATGCTGGTCTGCGTTGGCTCCTGCCTGATCATGCTGGTCTCGCAATATGGTTTCACCAACATCCTCACGCATGATCACGTGGTGCTCGATCCCTCGCGTATCGCGGCACAGGTGGTGTCGGGCATCGGCTTTCTCGGCGCGGGCGCAATCCTGGTGCGTGGCGAGATCGTCAAGGGACTGACGACTGCCGCGAGCATATGGACCGTGGCTGCGATCGGGCTCGCGGTCGGCGGCGGGCTTTATCTCGCGGCGGGCGCGTCCACGGTGATCATCCTTCTCATCCTCGCCGGCATGAAGCCGCTGGAGCAGGCCTATCGCTCGCGTAGCCAGACCTGCATGCTGAAGGTGGACGTCGAGAGCAACGCGCTGACGCCGGAGCTGCTGCGCGAGACGCTGACGCTGCGGCCTAGTCAGGTGAAACGATTTTTGGTGGAGAGCCGCGCTCCTGAAGGGATCGACGAGCTGTCGATCCTGCTCAGCAAGGTATCGTCGCAGGATATCGCGACATACCCGGACAAGCTGCAGGAGCTTGATGGCGTGCGCAGCGTGACGGTGGTGACGCGGGTGAAGGATCGGCCGGCTGAGATGAAGTGAAGATGTAGGATGGGTTGAGCGCAGCGATACCCATCACCATAGACACCGGCGCTTGCGGTGATGGGTATCGCTACGCTCAACCCATCCTACGAATTCAGCGTGCAATCGAGAAACGGCTGTCGAAGGAATTGCCGGAGACGACCGGAGCAGCGCCCGACATCGACGAGGCCGCTGGTGCAGCAGGCTCGGCCACGACCGTCGGCTTCAGCGGCGGACGGGCGGTGGCAACGGCAGTTGCCGGAGCAGGTTTCGCAGCAGGCATCGGTGCAGACTTTGCGGCAGCGGCCGGGGCCCTCGCCTTCGCTGCAGCAGTCGGCGCGGCAGCAGGCGCTGGTGCCGGCGTCGCGGTCGCGGTGGTGTCGTCGCCACCCATGCCGACCTTCTTGGCCAGATTGCTGAAGAAGCCGCCATTCGACGAGGCCGACGCGACGCGCGTGGTGGCTTCGGCGGCGGGCGCAGCAGGAGCAGCCGTTTCATCCGAATTCGAGAACATCGAAGCTGCAAAAGACGGCGAAGCCGTCGCCATCGCGGTCGCCTTCGGCGGATTCACATGCGGCGGGATCGTGCCCGGCGCGCGCGCATAGGCGACGCTCTGCGAGCCCGGCAGATCCGGCTCGGACAGGCCGGTGGAGCCCTCCGGAATCTTCGAGGCGAAGATGCGATTCATGCCGCCATCGATATCCGGGCGGCGCTGGGCCATCGGCGTGCCCTTGTTGATCAGTTCGGCCGTCTTCGCATCGTCGGCCGCTTCCTTGGCGCGGACGGCGTCCGCGATCTCGGCCGGCACCTCATAGACCGGGCACTTGCCCGCGGCATTGAACATCGCCGGGCGCGTCGGCGAGGCATTCGGCACCGCCGGATCGAACACGTAGCGCTGCTCGCAGAACTCGACCTTCGGCTCCTGCTTCGTCACCTCAAAATGGTCGTAGCCGACCTTGATCATCTTCCAGAACGGCATGTTCGGATTGCTGCGATGACGCGCCATGTTCACCGGCGTCATGCGGAACGGATAGGCCTGCACCTGGAAGGCGCGCTGGCCGCCGAAGAAGCTCTCGCGGCCGAAGGAATAGATTTCTGACATCTGCTCGTCGGTCATGGCGTAGCAGCCGCGCGACGAGCAATCGCCATGCACCATCAGCATCGAGCCGGTGCGGCCGAGCGATTTATCGAAGGCGTTCGGATAGCCCATATTGAAGGACAGATAGAACGACGACTGCGGATTCATCTGGCCCGGCGAGATCGAATAGAAACCTTCCGGCGCCTGACGATCGCCTTCCTTGGTCTTCGGTCCGAGATCGCCCGACCAGCGGCAGATCGGATAGGTCTTCAGCAGCGCGAACTGGCCGTTGCGCGTCTGCTTCCAGACTTCAAGCTCGGCTTCCTGCTTGAAGATGCGGACCAGCAGCGGCGACTGCGGGTCCATGTCCTTGGCGGCCATTTCGGCCAGCATCTTTTCCGGGATCGGCTTGTTGGCCTTGGCATTGCTGGCCAGCGACATCTGCTCGCCATTGCAGCCAGCCAACAGCGCACCGGCCGACAACACGGCCGAGGTGAGCAGCACGCGAACAAGCGAGCGATTGATCAAGACGAAACTCCACAGCCGGCGGGTCACCGACACCCCAGGAATGCGGACAAATTAGTCCTAATTCCTTCCGAAATATTAGCCTTAAGGCCCCTGCCCCGCAACACAACCGGATGTGAGCGTCGGGTTCCATTCCGGCGATGGTCAATAGAGATTGAAGATTTGACGCCGGGCGGAATTGCGGCGGAGAGGCTGGGGACGGCCGGGATGGTTAATGGGAGGTGAGTGCGCGGGAGGCCACTCAGTCTCTCATGGTGAGGAGGCGCGAAGCGCCGTCTCGAACCATGAGTTGGCCGGGCTCTGAGCCCCGCGGCCATCCTTCGAGACGCCGCTGCGCGGCTCCTCAGGATGAGGGTGGGAGTGGGTGGCGGGGCCACCCAAGCCGGAGCCTAAGCCCGGATCACCGTTTTGAGGTAATTATACGCCTTGATGACCTCGATCAGGCGGTCTTCCGTGGAGCGGTCGCCGCCATTGGCATCGGGGTGGTGCTGTTTCACCAGCGCCTTGTACTTGGCCTTGACGTCATCCAGCGTGGCCGAGGGGCCGAGGCCCATGACCTGGAGCGCCTTGCGCTCGGCATTCATGACCTTGCGCTCTTCCGGCTTCGGCGCTTCGGCCTGGGCGCGGCGGCGACCACGGCCGAGGCCGTTCATCTCGTCGAACATGGCGAACGGATCGACCGCGCCGTCGAGATTGGCTGCGCCCGACTTGCCTTTGCCCTTGGAGCCATTGGCGCCCATCGACCAGGTGGGGCGGTGGCCGGTCAGCGCGTCCTTCTGGTAACTGGCAACGGCATCCGGGGCCATGCCCTGGAAGAAGTTGTAGCCCTGATTGTATTCGCGGACGTGGTTCAGGCAGAAATGCCAGTATTCCTTGTCCTGCGCGCGGCCCTTGGGGGCGCGGTGCGGGCCCTTGTTCTTGCATTCGGGCCACTCGCACATGACCGAGGCCTCGCGGGCAGCGGCCTGCTGCTTCGCGCTCAGCTTGTTCGGCTTGATGCGGATACTGTCGAAGAATTTGGATGAGTCGATGGGCATGGCTGACTATGACAACGCAATGCAAAAAGCTTCAAGTCTTGACATTCGGATTACCCTCACAGGCGGTCACGACATCACCATGGACGCCAAGAGATGGACGCCCGCGGCCTGAGCCGCTAAGCCGGTCATCATGACCATGAAAGATAACATCACAAAGAAGCTGACGGATGCTTTCGCGCCGGCCAGCCTGACCGTGACCGATGAATCGCATCTGCATGCCGGTCACATGGGCCATCGCCCTGAGGGTGAAACCCACTTCAGGGTCAATATTGTGTCGCAGGCCTTCGAAGGGAAGAGCCGGATCGACCGGCACCGGATGGTGAATGGCGTGCTGGCCGCGGAACTTGCCGGGACGGTGCATGCGCTGGCGGTGAAGGCGCAGACGGTGGCGGAAGCGGGCTGAGTTTGTCGGTGGCCTGTCGTCCCGGCTCAAACTGTCGTCCCGGCGAACGCCGGGACCCATAGCCTCCGAGAGCGTGGATTGGCTCGGGCAGAGCCACATCGACTGCGCTTCAACAATTCTCCAGCGTGTATGGGTCCCGGCGTTCGCCGGGACGACATAGTCACTTCTTCAGCGACGTAATCGCTTCCAGCACATTCGGGTTCAGCCCGGCTCCGCCATTGTCGATGTGCTCAAAGATCTTCTTCCGCATGCGCGGATCCCAGAATTTCTTGATGTGCTCGGCAATGCCGGCCACGGCATGGTCGTGGCCCTGGCTCTTGAAGAAATCGCCGATCTGGTTGGCCATATAGATCAGTCGTTCAGGCGACGACGGTGCGTGGGTGGTCGTGTGGGTGTCCATGCTCTTGCCCTGCTTCATCCGCGGTCTCGTGCGCAAGCACGCGACCAGGATGTGTAAAAACTTCAAAACCATCCGACCGCGCAATCGCGGCCAGTGTGATGCCTGCAGCTTCCGCCATACGGATGGCTAATGCCGTCGGTGCCGAAACCGAGACCATCAGCGGCGCCCCGATCGCAGCGGTCTTTTGAACCATTTCGACCGAGACGCGGCTGGTCAACAGCACCATACCCTGTCGGGTATCGACCTTCGCCTGTGCCAGTGCACCCGCAAGCTTATCGAGCGCGTTGTGGCGACCGACATCCTCGCGCAAGGCGACAATGCCCTGCTCCGGCATCCAGAACGCCGCGGCATGCACCGCACGGGTCTCGACATTGATCTTCTGCAACGGTGCCAGCGCATCCATTGCAGTCATGATCTCATCGAAGGAAAACGAACCACCGGACGCCACGACCGCAGCGGGCTTCACCGCTTCGGTGATCGAGTCGATGCCACATAGGCCGCAGCCCGTAGGGCCGGCGATCTGCCGGCGCCGCGCGCTGATGCTCTCGGCTTTCTCAGAGGCCAGCCACATCCGCAACTCGACACCATCATCGAATTCGACAGCCTCAAAGCTTTCGATCTCGTCGATGGAGCCGACGACGCCTTCGCTCAGGCTGAAGCCATAGGCAAAGTCCTTGTAGTCCTGCGGTGTCCCCATCATGACGGCATAGGTGCCGCCATTATAGGTAATCGCCAACGCGGTCTCTTCCGGCACCGCGCGCACGCCCTCGCTGACGCCGTTGCGGCGCCAGACCTTGCGGACAGCTTTGCGGACCGGCTCGACCATCTTTACTCAGCGGCCTCCAGCGGCGCGATACGGCGCGACTGGCGGGCCTGCTCCTCATATTCCTTCTGCCATTCCGACGGACCGTTGGACGGCGAGATCTGCACCGCCGTCACCTTGTATTCCGGACAATTGGTGGCCCAGTCCGAGAAGTCGGTGGTGATGACATTGGCCTGCGTGGTCGGGTGATGGAAGGTCGTATAGACCACGCCCGGCGCCACGCGCTCGGTGATCAACGCACGCAACGAGGTTTCGCCGGCGCGGCTCTGCAGCTTGACCCAGTCACCCTCGCGGACACCGCGCTGTTCGGCGTCATGCGGATGCATTTCCAGCCGGTCTTCCTCATGCCAGACCACATTGTCGGTGCGCCGCGTCTGCGCGCCGACATTGTACTGGCTGAGAATGCGGCCGGTGGTGAGCAGCAGCGGGAAGCGCGGCCCCGTGCGTTCGTCGGTGGCGATATATTCGGTGCGCATGAACTTGCCCTTGCCGCGCACGAAGCCGTTCATATGCATGATCGGCGTGCCCAGAGGCTGCTTCTCGTTGCATGGCCACTGCACCGAACCTTCCTTCTCCAGCTTCTCATAGGAGACGCCGGCAAAGGTCGGGGTGAGCGCCGCGATCTCGTCCATGATCTGCGACGGATCGGTGTAGTTCATTTCGAAGCCGAGCGCCTTGGCGAAGCCGAGGGTGACTTCCCAGTCTTCCAGGCCGTTCTTCGGCGCCATCACCTTGCGGACCCGCTGGATGCGGCGTTCGGCATTGGTAAAGGTGCCGTTCTTCTCCAGGAAGGTGGAGCCGGGGAAGAACACGTGGGCGTAATTGGCGGTCTCGTTGAGGAAGAGGTCATGCACGATGACGCATTCCATCGACGACAGCGCCGCCACCACATGCGACGTGTTCGGATCGGACTGCAGGATGTCCTCGCCCTGCACGTAAAGGCCCATGAAGGTGCCTTCGGTGGCAGCGTCAAACATATTGGGAATGCGCAGGCCCGGCTCGGGATTGAGCTTCACATTCCACATGGCTTCGAACTGCTCGCGCACGGCGTCGCCGGACAGATGGCGGTAGCCCGGCAGCTCATGCGGGAACGAGCCCATGTCGCAGGAGCCCTGCACATTGTTCTGGCCGCGCAGCGGATTCACGCCGACGCCGGAGCGACCGATATTGCCGGTGGCCATTGCGAGATTGGCGATGGCGATGACCGTGGTGGAGCCCTGGCTGTGCTCGGTGACGCCGAGCCCGTAATAGATCGCGCCATTGCCGCCGGTGGCATAGAGGCGCGCCGCCGCACGCAGTTCCTTCGGATCGACGCCGGTCATGATGGCGGTCGCTTCCGGGCTGCGCGAAGGCTCGGCCACGAAAGACGCCCAATCCTCGAACTCGCTCCAGTCGCAGCGTTCGCGCACGAAGCTCTCATTGACGAGGCCTTCGGTGACGATGACATGGGCGATCGCGGTGAGCACGGCGACATTGGTGCCCGGCAGCAGCGGCAGATGGTGCTGAGCTTCGATATGGGCCGAACGCACGATATCGGTGCGGCGCGGATCGACGACGATCAGCTTCGCGCCCTGGCGCAGGCGCTTTTTCAGGCGCGAGCCGAACACCGGATGGCCGTCGGTCGGGTTGGCACCGATGATCATCACGACATCGGTGTCTTCCACCGAGTCGAAATCCTGGGTGCCGGCCGAGGTGCCGAAAGTGGAGGACAGGCCATAGCCGGTCGGCGAATGGCAGACGCGGGCGCAGGTATCGACATTGTTGTTGCCGAAACCACCGCGGATCAGCTTCTGCACCACATAGACTTCTTCATTGGTGCAGCGTGACGAGGTGATGCCGCCGACAGCATCCTTGCCATACTTGGCCTGGATGCCCTTGAATTTGGCTGCGGCGAAATTGAACGCCTCGTCCCACGACACTTCGCGCCATGGATCCTCGATACGCTCGCGGATCATCGGGTTGAGGATACGTTCCTTGTGGTTCGCATAGCCCCAGGCGAAACGGCCCTTGACGCAGGAATGGCCGCGATTGGCCTTGCCGTCCTTGTACGGCACCATACGCACCAGCTCCTCGCCGCGCATTTCCGCCTTGAAGGTGCAGCCGACGCCGCAATAGGCACAGGTCGTGACCTTGGAATGTTCGGGTTGGCCGATATCGATGACTGCCTTCTCGGTGAGCGTCGCGGTCGGGCAGGCCTGCACGCAGGCGCCGCAGGACACGCATTCCGAACCGAGGAATGACTCACTCATCCCCGGCGAGACGCGGCTGTCGAAGCCGCGGCCGGAAATGGTCAGCGCGAACGTGCCCTGCACTTCCTCGCAGGCGCGGACGCAGCGCGAGCAGACGATGCACTTGGAGGGATCATAGGTGAAGTACGGATTCGACTCGTCCTTGGCCATCCAGCGATCGTTCTCGCAGGACTCCGGCGAATGGTGCGTGTGCTTGGGGCCGGATTTGGCGAAGACGTGATTGTCGCCGTCATAGCCATAGCGCACATCGCGCAGGCCGACTTCACCGGCGACGTCCTGCAATTCGCAGTCGCCGTTTGCCGCGCAGGTCAAACAGTCGAGCGGGTGATCCGAAATATAAAGCTCCATCACGCCCTTGCGGAGCGCAGCCAGGCGCGGGGTCTGCGTCTTGACGACCAGGCCTTCCATCGCCGGCGTGGTGCAGGAGGCCGGCGTGCCCGCGCGGCCTTCCACTTCGACAAGGCACATGCGGCACGAGCCGAAGGCATCCACCATGTCCGTGGCGCACAGTTTTGGAATTTTCGTGCCCATCTCCATGGCGGCACGCATGATCGAGGTGCCTTCGGGCACCGAGACGCTCTGACCATCGATGGTCAGTGTCACCATCTTCTCGGATTTGGACTTCGGGGTGCCGTAATCGATTTCGTGAACGAGCGACATGGTGTGCTCCTTTACTCTGCGGCCTGGATTTGCGGCGCCGGGCCGAAATCATTGGGGAAGTGCTTGAGCGCGCTCATCACCGGATACGGCGTGAAGCCGCCCAGCGCGCAGAGCGAGCCGAATTTCATGGTGTTGGAGAGGTCTTCCAGCACGGCGATATTTTCGGCAACGCGTTCACCGCGGCGGATCTTGTCGATGGTCTCGACACCGCGGGTGGAGCCGATGCGGCAAGGCGTGCACTTGCCGCAGGATTCGATGGCGCAGAATTCCATGGCAAAGCGCGCTTGCTTCGACATGTCGACGCTATCATCGAAAATCACGATGCCGCCATGGCCGATCAGGCCGTCGCGCTTGGCGAAAGCTTCATAATCGAACGGCGTGTCGAACAATTCCCGCGGGAAGTAAGCGCCGAGCGGTCCACCGACCTGCACCGCACGCACCGGCTTGCCGGTGAAGGTGCCGCCACCGATGTCATCGACGAGTTCGCCCAGCGTGATGCCGAAAGCGACTTCGAACAACCCGCCGAACTTCACATTGCCGGCGAGCTGGATCGGCATCGTGCCGCGCGAACGGCCCATGCCGTAATCGGCGTAAGCCTTGGCGCCGTTATCGAGGATGAACGGGATGGCCGCGAAGGACAGCACGTTGTTGATGACGGTCGGTTTGCCGAACAGGCCCTTATGCGCCGGCAGCGGCGGCTTGGCGCGGACGAGGCCGCGACGACCTTCGAGTGACTCCAGCAGCGAGGTCTCCTCGCCGCAGACATAAGCGCCAGCGCCGACGCGGACTTCCAGATCGAACGAATGCGCCGAGCCCTTGATCTTGTCACCAAGCCAGCCGGCGCGCTTCGCGGCTGCGATGCCCGCATTCATCGCCTCGACCGCGTGCGGATATTCCGAGCGGATATAGATGTAGCCCTTGGTCGCGCCGACAGCGACGCCGGCGATGGTCATGCCTTCGATCACCACGAAGGGATCGCCTTCCATGATCATGCGGTCGGCAAAAGTGCCGCTGTCGCCCTCGTCCGCATTGCAGACGATGAATTTACGATCGGCCTTGGTGTCGGCGACGGTCTTCCACTTGATGCCGGTGGGGAAGCCCGCACCGCCGCGGCCGCGCAGGCCGGAGGTGGTGACATCGGCGATGATGCCGGCGCCATCAAGCGTCAGCGCGCGCGCGAGCCCTTTATAGCCGCCATGCGCTTCGTAATCGACGACCGAGCGCGGATCGACTACGCCGCAGCGGACGAAAGTGAGACGAGTCTGCTTCTTCAGCCAGGTGATGTCGTCGGCGATACCGAGGCGCAGCTCATGCGGGCCATCGGCGATCATCGCATCGAGAACAGAGGCGACATCCTTGTCCTCGACCGGACCGAAAGCGACGCGCCCCTTCGGCGTAACGACTTCAACCATCGGCTCGAGCCAGAGGAGTCCGCGCGAACCGTTGCGCACGATTTCGATATCGAGCTTGCGCTCCGCAGCCTGAGCTTCGAACGCAGTCACCAGTTCATCGGCACCGACGCAAACGGCTGCAGCATCGCGGGGAATATAAATCTTCAAGGTCATCGCTGTGCCTCCGCAACCAGCGCATCCATGCGCTTCTCGTCGAGGCGACCGACCAGTTTGCCATCGAGCATGGCCGACGGCGCAGTGGCGCAGAGGCCGAGGCAATAAATCGGCTGCAGCGTCACGCGATCATCGGCCGTTGTGTCGCCCAGCTTGACGCCGAGCATCTGCTCCGCACGCGCCGCGAGCGCATCGCCGCCGGCAGCCTGGCAGGCCTCAGCGCGACAGATTTTCAGCACCCGCTTGCCGGCCGGTTCGTGGCGGAAGTCGTGATAGAAGGTGAACACGCCATGGACCTCGGCACGCGACAGGTTGCGCGCCTCGGCGATCATCGGAACGGCCGGTTCCGGAACATAGCCAAAGGCATCCTGGATGGCGTGCAGGATAACAATTACCCCGCCTTCAACATGCGCGTGGGCTCCGATGATCTCGGTGCAGCGCGCGGCGCTCCATGGTTCGTAAACAGCGTTCATCCCGTGGCACTCTATTGAGTAATCTTGAAGAACCGATTGGAATTGGAATCGATCCAAAGATCAATAAAGCTGTCTCATGCTGCGATACGGAAAAGGCATCAAGCGATTGGCGGGACTTGCCATTTTGACGCAGGTCGCGCGGGCGGGCCGTGACGTAGGGCGGATTAGCGAAGCGTAATCCGCCGGCCGAGTTCATAGTGGAGGCTCCGCGGCGGATTACGCCTTCGGCTAATCCGCCCTACGGTCGAGCTTCAGCTTTCCAGAGACGGCGCCACTTCGCGGGCGACCTGCACCAAGGCAGCCACCAGCGGCGTCATCGGATCGCGCTGCGGAACCACCAGGCCCACACCATAATTCACGATGGGATCGACGATCGGGATCATGCGGACGGAACCACTGGATGTGAGCCCCAGCGTTTCGGCCAGCTTTGCCGGCATCACGCTGGCCCATCGGCCGGTTTTCACGTGTGTATACAACACGATAATGGAATTCGACGTCAGCGTCGGCCGCGCCTCGGCGCCGACTGACTTCAGTGCGCGGTCGATGATGCGGCGGTTCTGCATGTCGGGCGTCAGGAGGCAGAGTGGCACCTGGCCGACTTCGGCCCAGGTGACCTGCTTACGATCGCCGAACATCCCGTCCGGGGAGGTCAGCAGGCGATAACTCTCCTTGTAGAGCGGGATCGAACGCACCTTTCCGAGCGGCTCGTTCTCGATATAGGTCAGGCCGGCATCAACTTCGAGATTTTCGAGGAGACCGAGCACCGCGGCCGATGTGCAGGACACGATGCGGAATTGAACGTCCGGATGCCTGGCGCGGAACGGCGTGGTCAGCGATGCCACCATGCCCAGCACGGTGGGAATCGCGGCGATGCGGATCTCGCCGGACAGGCTGTCCTTGAGCCCGTTGATCTCCTGCTTCATGGCGCGGGTATCGCCGACGATGCGGCGGGCCCAATCCAGCGCGCGCTCGCCTTCGGGCGTAAAGCCCTGGAAGCGCGAACCACGCTGCACCAGCATCACGCCGAGCATGTCCTCGAGCTGCTTGAGGCTGGTGGACATGGTCGGCTGCGTCACGCCGCAAGCCTCGGCGGCGCGGCCGAAATGGCGCTCCTTGGCAAGGGACAGCAGTAATTCGAGCTTATCGATCAAGGGCGTCTCGCTCCGGCAGCCACAAGGTTCGAGGTCCGGCACGCGATCGCGTGTGTGGCCTGGATGGTGTCCGTCCCCGCACATCAACATAAGGCGCAGCGCGCATGGGCTGCAACCCGCAGCAAGCGGCGCGATGACGCACCTGTCACCAATAAGCATTGCGGCCCGACCATATGGCCGAGCCCGCATAACGATCGATGATGAGGAGGAAGGAAACGGGGGCCGGCCGCGCCATCGGAACCACCGATGGCGGGCGGCGACAATATCAGCCGAGCGGGCTGATCTGCTCTTCGGTCACGACGCGCTCGACGTTATCAGCCTTGCTGCGAATACGGTAGCGGGCGCGGCCATCGGCTTCGATCGGCAGGCGACCGGTGATGGTGTAGATCGCGCGCTCACGGGCACCGGTGCGGCCCTGCGGACCCTGCAGCTGGTGGTGGACGTCGTCATTGATTGCGTAGTTATGCGCCATAATTCATACTCTCCACGATCTGCGCTTTTTAGCCACAACAATTCCAAAAATCAAGAATTCATGAGCAATTTCTGCCAGATAGCACGGCAGAACTGCTATGCGCGCGGGATCAATGCGCCACAATCGTGAGACAAATGCGTCGGAATCGAGCGGGCATTGCCACCCACCCGGGCAGCGATTCCACTGCGTTTTGAGGGGGTTGCTCGAATCGGCGATCGCCGCGCGAACGGCAAACAAGGCATTAACAAGCCGTTAAGCCCAGCCCCAGAAAAGCCTACCTTGCTACCGCGTGCACGCAAATTTTGATTCGCGACAAGCATTGCTGGTCCTTGCCAACTGAGCCGCGCTCCAAAAGCCGAAAAGCCACCGGCGGGGCATCGCCGATGGCTTCGGAGGTCTACATAAAGTCTGCGTGTCTTCGAAAAGACAGGGCCGTGAAATTCGCGGCTGCGCGAGAAAAAGATTACATGAGCCAGATCGTTGAGCGCAATACCTGATCTACTCAGATAATAACTTTTATTGTTGCGGGTTAGGCAGTTACAGCGAAATGCTGCGGCGCCAACCCGGCCAGTCGCCGCTCCTGCATCACGCGGAAGGCCGCCTCGATGGCGCGCGTCGAACGGCCGGTGTTGAAAAGCGGCGCAGTGGAACGACCACGCGCAAGTTTCGCGCGAATTTTAAAGAGTTGCTCGGGATCTCGGGCAAGTTCGATGGCACGGCGCTCGAAATCAACGCCGTCTTTCGCGATTAATTCGGGCAGATCGATCGCACGGAGCAGGCTCGCGGCGACACGGCCTGCAAAAGTCTGCCCTTCGCAAGTGAGCAGCGGCAGTCCCGCCCATAGCGCATCGCTTGCGGTCGTATGCGCATTATAGGGTAGCGTATCCAGAAACAGATCGGCGCAGCGATGCCGCGCCAGATGTTCGGCAGGCGGCAATCGCGTTGCGAAGATCAGCCTATCGGGATCGACGCCACGCTCTCGCGCTTCGCGGCGAAGATTGGCGACAGCAGCCTCGCTGTCATCGAGCAGCCAGAGAACGCTGCCTTCGACTGCGGTCAATATCCGCATCCAGACATCAAAAACCGTGGGCGTGATCTTGTAGGCATTGTTGAAACAGCAGAACACGAAGCCATTGGGAAGGCCGCAATCGGCGCGCGTCGGCACGTTAACGGCAATGTCGCGACGATCATCATTGGCCTGATAGCAATGTGGGAGCCATGCGACCTTCTCGCTATAAAAGCGGCGGTGTTCAGCCGGCAGCACATGCGGATCGGCAATGATGTAGTCCATGAAACCGGCGCCGAGCGTGCCGGGAAAGCCAAGATAGTTGACTTGAATGGGCGCCGCGCGGCGCGCAAAGACGCCATTACGTTGAGCGCCGAAATAGCCGTTGAGATTGACGAGAATGTCGATGTTCTCAGCGCGGATCGCCGATGTGGCCGCGACATCGCCCATCGCCGAAATGTCGATGACGCGGTCCACCGCACGATTGATGCGCCGGCGCGTCGGTCCGGCATCGTCAAAGCCATTGTCAAAAGCGACAATCTCAAACTTAGTCTTGTCGTGCTGCTCAAGCACACCCACCAGCAATAGCGAAGTCGCCTGCTCGCGGAATTCACCGGAGAGATAGCCGACGCGGATCCGTCCGTTTTGCACGACCGGCTGGATGGCCTTGGAAACCGGCGCTCTGCCGAATTGCGCAGCGTTGGCGAGCTCGGCGCAGCGCTGCAGGCTCGCTTCGGACCTTGCGATGCCTTGCCAACCAAACGGCTCGGCCGCGAGTTTCCCGGCGGCGAGATCTGTCTCGATCTCGGCGATGAGATCATCGATACCGTGCCATTCGCAGACCAGCATCTTCTGATGCAACAGATTGCCTTTAAGCAGCGGCAGATCCGGCTTCAGTGTGCGCGCCCGCAAATATGCGGCGACAGCTTCCACCGGACGGCGCAGCTTGGCAAAGATGAAGCCGCGACCGAACCAGGCCTCGGCCATGTCTGGCTGCAATGCGAGTGCCGCGTCGGATGCAGCCAGCGCTTCATCATAACGCGTCAATTCGGCGAGTGACTTGCTGCGATTGAAATGGGCGCCAGCAAGACGTGGATCAATCGCAAGCGCCCGGTCGAAATCTGCAAGGGCTGCCGTGTAGTCACGGATATCGTTCAAGACCGTGCCGCGATTGTTGAGCGTTTCGGCATTGTTCGGGTTGAGCGCCAGAGACTCGGTGAATCGCGACAGGGCCTCATCCGGACGGTTCAACGCCTTCAACACCAGACCGTAATTATAAAGCGTCACATCCGAACGCGGCTGCATCCGGAGCGCGGCCTTCAAATGCGGCTCGGCTTCGGCGTGGCGCTTGAGCGTGACATAGACAATCGCCAGCACATTCAGCGCGCCGAGATGATCGGGCGCTTTTCGCAGGACCTTGCGCAAATCGCGCTCCGCCTCATGGAGGCGCCCCTGCTGAAACGCGGCGAAAGCGCTTTGAAAAAGATCGATAGGCTGCGCCATCACCTGCAAATCTCTGATCGAGCCAACGAAAACGCGCCGGGTATAACCTTCGGTCCCCTTGCCGTCGAGGATGTCAGCCACGCCGCGCTGCGCCGATGCCTGACAACGTCCCTGCTTCGCGACACATCAAACAAAAATCCCCGGCGGTTTCCCGCCGGGGACTTCTGTTTCAGATATCGATCGCCGTGAGGCGGTCGGTATTAGAACGAGCGCAGGATCTGCACCGAACCGTTGTAGTGGTTCTGGTTGCCGAGGGCGTAACCGCCAGCCGGGGTCACGCGACCCGGGACGGCAGCGCTCCAGAAGCCATTGAGGTTCTGTTCCAGACGGCTGTAGGTGAACTGAGCCGACAGGGTCAGGTTGCGGACCGGGGTCCAGGCGGTACGGGTACCGATCTGGGTCAGGCCGAGGTCGAAGTTGCCAGTCGTACCAGCAGACAGAGCACCACCGTTGGTCGTGCGGCCGTTCAGGAACGCATCGAACAGCAGCGCGTTGCCTGCGTCACCGTAGGAGATGTGGCTGTAGTTACCAAACACCGAGGTGCGCCAAGCCGGGTTCCAGTAGTGCTCGTAGAAGGCACTGACTGCCCATGCTTCGCTCTGCTGAACTTGGCTGCCGTTAGCGCCATAGACGCCATCGAGCACATAACCGAAGCCGATGGTGGTGGCGTCAGCCTTGGCATAACGACCGCCGCCAATGATGTCGGTGGTGCCGCCGAAGACGTACTTGGCTGCGCCCTTGCCGTAGGTGGCTTCGAGCTTCAAGGTGTCGCCTGCGCCGGTGGGCAAGTTCTTGAACTCGACGCCGCCGGTCACAGCGAAGCCGTAGGAGTCATCCGCGTGGTTGGTGGCCGAGCCGGTGTAGAAGCCCGGGGTGATCGTGTGCATCGCAGCTGCGAAGTGCAGCGTGCCCCATGCCTGATCGAGGCGCAGGTTGCCGACGATGTCCGGGATGTGGTTGCCGCCATACGAGTTACCCGCGAAGGTGTTCGACGACGTGCCGTAGGCCGAGGTCACAGCAGCAGCACCGCCAAACGGAGCAGCGAGGTTGATCTGGTTGTTATAGAGACCAGCGTTGCGATAGGGCGACGCGTTTTCGAGCGAGATGGTGGCCGAGAAGCCGTTACCGAACGAAGCGGTGTAGGCGATCTGCGGGATACCGGTCGCGTTGTTCGAACCGGCGTTGAAGCCCGACGAGATGTACGGCT
>JAEXYA010000020.1 GCA_023451825.1 Pseudomonadota bacterium | reverse complement strand
ACGAGATGTACGGCTTCGAGAGCGCCCACTGCGGATCGAACTGCGAAACAGCCTTACCGAAGGTGAAGCCAGCGAACTGGATGAAGGCGTAGTCGACTTCGGTGAAGCCGCCAGCGATGTTTTCACGGCCCTGCAGGAAGTCGAACTGGATGTTCGCGTAGGTACGGACGACACCGTATTCGTTGGCGGTGCGGGTATCCGTGGTCAGGTTGATACGTTCACGGGTCGAGATGTAGTCACCCGTCCATGAACCGGAAGCGCCGGCCTGGCCCTGCCAAAACGGATTGTCGTAGGTACCGCCGTTGAACGCGGTATCGATACGGATCGCGCCGCCGATCTTGATGCAGGTATCGGTGCCCGGGATGTAGTAGAAGCCAGCGCCGTAAAGCGAGCAGACCTTCACATATTCAACGGCCTTGGCCTTGACCGGAAGGTCAGCTGCCTGGGCGCCGCCGATAGCGATCAGACCCGCCGCCGAGCCAAGAATCAGGCTCTTCAGATTCGTCATGTTAAAACCTCCAAGTTGCACATCGGGAAGGTTCCGGATCCGCCAGGCCTTAGCCCAGTGGTTGGTTCCCCCACTCCCCAAACCAACCGCTGGAGTGCTTCGCGCTTTCGGAAACCCGCATCACGCGAGACACTCTAGCGAACCACTTCAACGGGACGATCACGGGTTTGCCCCATCGCCGCCACAGAGAATGCCTGCGCAATTCTTAGAAGCAAAATACTTTATGTACTCAGGTAACTTTTCCGCGACGCGGTGTGGTTTCCGTGCCACATGCCCTAACCCGCAATTGCACCGCACAATTATTTGATCCAGTTATGTATTCTACAAAATTCCCCGCTATGGGAATGCTGACACGCTCAGACACACACGGACCAATGGCCTCCTCCTTGACTAAGACCGCCCCCGCAGACAGTGACGAAAACGGCAGGAATCAGGAGGTTGTCCGGCAATTTCTCTGGGACATTGCGTCCATCAACATCCATTTGGACGAGATTCGGCACTTTTGGGCCAAGGAACTGGGGATCAGCGGCCCCCAATGGATGATCCTGATGGCCGTGGGTGACCTCGACGGCGGCAATGGCGTGCCGGTGAAAGACGTCTCGGCCATGCTGCACGTCGATCCTTCCTTCGTCACAACGCAGTCCAAGATGTTGGAGAAAAACGGCTTTATGCGCCGGGTGCCATCGCGCCAGGATGCTCGCGTCGTGCTGATGTCGCTGTCGGACAAAGCCAGCAAGAAGATTGCGATGCTGGCATCTCGCCGTGATTCGCTGAGCGATTTCGTGCTGGCGGATTTCGATAACGAGGCGCTGCAGGATATCCTGGCCCAGCTCGGCAAGCTGAAGACCCGCCTGCAAAAGGCAGCCGTGATGCTGGCGGTGGAAAACTAAACCCGAAACCTAGCGCGCCGAGGCGACGCGGTCGGCAATCCAGTCGAAGATGAATTCGTTTGCGATGGCGGGATTGTCGCGCTGCGCGTGGGACGCCGCCGTTTCAGCGGCGGAGAACACCTTCAGCTCGACGTCATGACCGCCCGCTACGAGCGCGTCGCAACACTTGCGGACATGGCCGGCTTCGAGCCAATCGCGCTCGCCAAGGGCCACCAGCATCGGGCATGAAATGCGCGTCGCGCTGCTGCTGCAAAGCCGGACGACATCGTCGCCGAATTCGTCGGAGGTCGGCTCCGAGCCATAGATGCGCGAGGCCAGAAACGCCCGCTCATGCATGTCCCAGATGCCTGCGTCGCAGACGGCGGCGGCAAAGCGCGGATCGAAACGGGCGCCGCGGGTGGCAAGTGACGCGCCCAAACCGTCTCCAAAAATGACGATCTTGCGCGGATTGATCTCACGTCGCGTCTGCAGGAAATCGACCCAGGCGCTGATCGCCGTCTCGATGTCGTAGCGGCCGAACCCCTCGCCAGAGCTGCGCCGATAGCCCTGGCCTGGCAGATCGATCAGCAGCAGCGCCATGCCGCGCTCATGCGCATAGCGCGGCATCCGGCATAAATGCTCTTCTTTATATTGTTCGGGCCCGCCGACGCAGACGACCACCGGAACCTTGCGGCCTGCCCGCCCTGCCGGCGGCAGGAAATAGCCCTGCAAGGTCTCATCGTCTCCCCATGCGATTTCGACAACCTCACCTGCCGGTGTCGAGTTCTGCAGATAGAGCTGGGAGCAAGCCATCATCTGAGCGATCGCCGCGCCTTGGCGGAGATCGTCGTTGCCCATGAACGCCTGGGCCGTGCGATAGTAATTCGCCGCACGCAGCCAGTTGCCCAGCGCGGTCGGGATATGACCCCGCGCCAGAGCGATATCGCCTCGCGATTTGTTGAGATCCGCAGCCTTCTTCCACTGCGCGTACCAGCTCTCCTCGCAAGCGGGATTGATGCCGCTCGCGGCAAGCATGCATTCCGACACGGTGCTGCCGCCATCCTGCGCGGCACCGAGCAGGCGCAGGAATTGCAGCGAATAGTCTTCATTCGCGGGCCATTGCATCCAGCCGCGCGAATCGAAGGACGGAAGCAGATCCTCGGATGCGATATGCGTCATTTCCCCGGTGTCGTTATCTGGCGGCATCGGCTTGCGGCGATGCCTGGCGGCGTTTTGGCCGCTGTGGACGAAGCGCGCGCTGCTTCTGCGGCAGCTGCGCGGTGAGAACGCTAACCCAGTTCTGACATAGCGCAAAGCGTGTGTGACACTTTTTTGACAGCACCCAGCGACCTAGCGCCGCGCATGATGGTTGATTTCCCCCGATAATCAACCCTTGGGCGAGACGATAGATGCATGCCGGACCTAAACATCCGATCGCAGAATCGCCCGCGCCAGCGTTTGGGCCCGCGGGACGATGCTGTCGATATCAAGCCATTCGAGGTCGGTATGCACATTGCCGCCGACGGGGCCGAGACCGCACAGCGTCGCAGTACCCATGCTTGCAGTGAACCCGGAATCCGCGCATCCGCCGGCGAACTCACCTTCCAAAGTCGTGAGGCCGGAATCGATCGCAGCGGCCTGATAGGTCTGGAACATGGCCTTTGCCGCTGCGTCCTGGACGAGTGGCAGGAATTCGCCGTCCACATGCAATCTTGACGTCGTGCCGGGGACCGTCGATGTAGCGACGATCGTCTCGATCGCCCCCATGATGACCGCGCGATCGGCCGGCTCGACATAACGAAAATCGATCTCGCCGGCCGCATAAGGCGCGGTGGTGTTGACCGACTGGCCACCGGAGATCAGCCCGACATTCAGCGTGATGCCTTTGTCCAGATTCGTCAGCGCGTGGATTTGCACGATCTTATGGGCGAGCTCGCCGATAGCACTGACGCCGACCGCAAAATTGTTGCCGGAATGCGCGGCCTTGCCGAACACTTCAAAACGCATGAACACGCCACCCTTGCGGCCGGTGACGATATTGCCTGACGGACGGCCTGGCTCGGAATTATAGACGGCGCGCGCCGCGCGGCCTTCGCGCTCGATGATCGGCCGCGACGCCCGCGAGGCGATTTCCTCATCGCCTGTGATCAGAACCTTGATAGGATGCGGAGCGGCTTCGAACTTCTTCAGCGCCGCCGCGACGAAGACATTGATGACGACGCCCGCTTTCATGTCGGCAACGCCTGGCCCATAAGCCTTGCCGTCCTTGATGGTGAAGGGGCGCTTGGCGACCTCCCCCTTGGGAAACACCGTGTCGCGGTGGCCAAGCAGCAGAACCGGTTTCTCGTTGCTGCCGGGCTTGTCCACCAGCGCATGCACGGCATCGCCATAGACGTCATGCGGCTCGCGCCAGCTTTCGATCCCATGCTCCGCAAAATGCCGCTGAAACCGCTCGCCGACCGCATCGACGCCGGCCTTGTCGTAGGAGCCGGAATCGATATTCACGACGTCGCGGAGGAGGTCGATCATCAGCTCCCGCTGGGAGGCGAGCCATTCGACGATCATTGCTTCGGAATTTGAGGGCATAGGCTTTTTCACTTGGTCTTGTTCATTTGGACTCTGCGCGCATCATGCGTGCAATCTTTTCGCCGATCACCACCGTGGTGAAATGGGTGTTGGCGCGGCAATCGGCCGGCATGATCGAGGCATCGGCGACGCGCAGCCCTTTGATGCCCTTCACAGTGCCATCGGGATTGACGACGCCGTCATTGCGATCAAAGCCCGTCATGCGACAGGTGCCGGCGGCGTGCTGGATATCGCCGGTTTCACGACGCAACATGGCCTCGATTTCGTCGGTCGGCAGTGCTGCAGCCTGCTGCATCGTCAGGCCACCTTCGGACAGGCCGATCCATTCAGCGATGTCCGTCAGCGCCGGCTGCGCCGTGATGACGGCGAGGCGCTTCACCGCATCGACCATGCGCGCCATGTCTCTGACATCGGCGAGCATGTTCTCCTCGACCACCGGATCGATGGATGCATCTCGCGACGCCAGCTTCAACGTGCCGCGCGAATAGGCCCGATAGAGGCCGGCAGCAACGGCACCGGGATTACCGATCCCGCGATGATTGAACGCGATGAGGATCATATCGCGGCGGCCGTTGTCGAGACCGGAGGAGTAGGTCACGCAGCAATTGGTGTGGCGCATGTCGCGATCCTTCGGCGCGATATCGTCACGCATTTTGATCAGCGGGCGAAATAGCGGGTGATCGAAGAAATGCTGCCCCACAGGCAGATCGCGCTCGACGGCGATGCCCATGGCCTGCAGATCGGCTGCAGGACCGACGCCCGAGCGCATCAAAATCGTCGGGCTGTGAATAGCCCCGCCGCACAGCACGACCTCGCGGGCTGAAATCTCCTGGGTCCCCTGCCCATCGATATGCACGATAACACCGGTGGCACGGCCATCGGTGATGATGACGCGATCGACCAGCGCATGGCCGCGGATCTCGAGATTGCCGCGGCCGCGGGCCGGCTCGAGATAGGCTTCATTGGTGGAGATGCGGCGCAAATTGCGGCTGTTGATGGGATAACAGGCAACACCCTCGCCGTCCGGCCCATTGACGTCGTCACACCATTTGTAGCCTGAAGCCAGCGCCGCATCGCGCAGGCCTTTGTCGATCGGCCCCCATGTCTCCTGCGGGGCGCGATAGACCGGCAATGGTCCACCGCGGCCATGGCCGGGCTCGTCGCCGCGCTCCTCATCGTCTTCGATCACCGAGAACAGCGGCATGACCTCCTTGGCCGACCAGCCGGTGCAGCCGAGATCAGCCCATTCGTCGAACGCATCGGCCACGCCACGAATGGCAATCTGGCCGTTCATCATGGAAGAGCCGCCAAGTCCCTTGCCGCGCCAGTAGAAACGCTGGTCCTGCCCGGCCACACGGCGCGAGTGCAGATCGGGCCATTGCCACTTCTCTTGAAATTCACGCTGGTGAATGATGGGGATCGGATTGGCTGTCGTCACCTCCCAGGGCGCATCCGCAGCGCGCCAGTCGAGGCCAGCTTCGAGCAGCAGCACGCGCGTGGCGGGATTTTCGCTGAGACGGGCGGCAATGGCAGCGCCGGCCGAGCCGCCGCCGACAACGATCACATCATACATCGGGTCGCTTCTTCCAAAACGAGTCACACAACATGACGGAGCGTCATGCGATGCGACGTTGTTTGCAAGAACTATTCCGGAAGATGAGCGGCAGAGCGCAACCAAGACGCGCGAAGCCGTAGGATGGGTTGAGCGCAGCGAAAACCATCCCCTCTTGCGCGGGAGATGACGGGTTTTCGCTGCGCTCAACCCATCCGGCGAGGTGGAGGCGGCGCCTCGTCGTCATCCAGAATCGCGCGCCAGCCCGCGCCTTCCAGGTCGTCATACTGCCCGGATTTCAGCGACCAGAGGAAGCCCCACAGACCGAGACCTCCAAGTGCCAGCGCCAGCGGGATCAGGTAAATGAGCGATTGCATGACGCCACCTATTTCAGGATGACGCGGTTGCGCGACAGGAAAACGCGCTCGCCGTTGCGGTCCCCCTCCAGCACCAGGCTCCACTGCCCTGCCGGAAGCTGCGCAACACGCCCACGATAAACACCGGTGCCGATCGCAGCCAGTTCAACAGCCTGATCGAGGCGGCGGTCAGCCGGACGTTCCAGCCGGCTGGTGAATACGACGTCCGTCAACGGCTTGCCGTCGCGATCTTTTGCTTCGATACGAACCGACGCGCCGCCATCGTCGTCTCGCGCGACATGCGCGACCACCGCCCAGCCGCGCGTCGCCTGCGCACGGGCGGCTTCGATCTCGTTGCCGTAAGCGAGGCTGGCTACATAGGGGCTGTCCACCTCGGTGCCGGGCAGCGTCTCGATGGCCAGTTTCATCATGACGACATTGATCGCGATGATCAGCCCGAAGAAAACGATCAGGCAGATCAGGACGAAACGGCCTGTAATCGGACGTCCCGGTGCGGTCGTTGTGGCAGCGTCACTCATGACGGTCTCCTTTACGGCATAACGAAATTATCGACGGCGGCGGCAGTCTCACCGCTTGCGACGTCGGTGACGCGCATGGTCAGCGGCGTCGACCTGGCGGCAGATGTCGGCGCCGTCACCAGCACGCGCAATTCGGTGGTGCGATCGCGGCCGACAATGATCTGCGGCCGGCCGGACGCAGCGGTGTCCTGCCCGACCACATGCACGGTCGCCTGAGTCAGGCCCTCGACATCCAGCGCGACCGCGCGATCGTCGCGCTTGTTGAGCAGGCGGACCGTATAGGCATTGCGAACGGAGCCGTCGGCGAGACGCACCGATATCGGATTGCGGTCATGCAGGACATTGATGTCGAGCATCGAGCGTGCTGCCAGCGCATAGAGCATCGCGCCGCCGACCATGGCGATCATCACCACATAAGCGATCGTGCGCGGGCGAATGAGCTTGGTGATATTGGTCTTGCCGGCCTGACGGCGCGCGATATTGATATCGGTGTCATAGGCAATCAGGCGCGTCGGGCGGCCGATCTTTTTCATCACGCCGTCGCAGGCATCGATGCAGAGGCCGCATTGGATGCAATCCATCTGCAGCCCGTTGCGGATGTCGATGCCGACCGGGCAGACATTGACGCATTGATAACAATCGACGCAATCACCGGCAGGCTTGCCCGCGGCCCGCGCTTCTGCCGACTTCTTCAGCGACATGCGCTGCTCGCCGCGATCATGACGATAGGTGACGTTGAGCGCCCATTCGTCCGTGAGCGCGGCCTGGATGCGCGGCCACGGACACATATAGAGGCAGACCTGCTCGCGCATCCAGCCGGCAAGAACATAGGTCGTGAAGGTGAGGATCGCGATCCAGATATAAGCGAGCATCGGCGCCTGGAATGTGACGAGCTCCTTCACCAGCGTCGGTGCATCGTTGAAATAGAGCACCCACGCGCCGCCGGTCCACCAGGCGATCAGCAGCCAGATCGAATGCTTCAGCGTGAGTTCGACGATACGCTCAAGCGTGATGCCCTTGGCCGCATCCTTCTTGATCCGCTCGCGACGATCGCCTTCGATCAGGCGCTCGACGGCGAAGAAGAGATCGGTCCACACCGTCTGCGGGCAGAGATAGCCACACCACATGCGACCGCCCACGGCATTCATCAGGAACAGCGTGAGCGCAGCGAGGATCAGTAGGCCGGTGAAGATATAGACTTCCTGCGGCCACAGCTCGATGAAGAAGAAGTAGAACCGGCCATTGACGAGATCGACCAGCACCGCCTGATCCGGCGCGCCCGGCCCGCGATTCCAGCGCACGAAGGGCAGGAAGTAATAGATGCCGAGACAGAGCGCCATCAGCGCCCATTTGATGTTCCGGAACGTGCCGGACACCTTCTGCGGATAGACTTTCTTCTGCGGCGCATAGAGCGGGCCGTAGTCGAACTCCGAGGCGGGAACGGGCTTGTTCATGATGGTCACTCGCTGGTTGGAATGACCCTAAGCTTCGGGGCGGGAATTCAATTGATGCAGGTCAATCCCACCGACTCCCCTGTCATCCCGGCGAACGCCGGGATCCATAACCTCCGACGAGGTGGTTGAAACGCAGAGCAACCGCTTTCGCGTCTCAACTATATCGACAGCGTGTATGGATCCCGGCCTTCGCCGGGATGACAGGGGAGTGTCACTGTCCACCCCCTAGGGTGTGCACATAGACCGTCAGCGCCTTGATCGTCGCGGGATCGAGGCGGCCGACCCAGGCCGGCATCACGCCATTGCGGCCATTGGTAATGGTCTGAATGATGGTCGCTTCATCGGAGCCATAGAGCCAGATGCCGTCGGTGAGGTTCGGCGCGCCCATGTCCTGATTGCCTTTGCCGGCATCGCCATGACAGGAGGCGCAATTGTCGGCGAACAATGTCTTGCCGGCTTCAGGGTCATAACCCTTCGCCGTCGAAAGCCCCGCCAGTGCGCGGACATAGTTCGCCACCGTAACGATTTCATCCTTCTTCAGGATGCCGTCGCGTCCGAAGGCCAGCATCGCGCCTTTATGTGCTTCGCCATGGCCTGAACGTGCGCCGAACTTGATCGTCTTCTCGATCGCCTCGAGCGAACCGCCCCACAGCCAGTCGTCGTCGTTGAGATTCGGAAATCCCTTCGAGCCTGCGGCGCCTGTGCCATGACACGGCGCGCAATTGTCGCCGAACACGGTCTTGCCCTTGGCGCGGGCCAGCGCCAGCAAGGCTGGATCCTTGGCGATCTGCTCCAGCGAGGCATTGTTGAGCGCGGCCATCTTGTCACCGCGCACTTTTTCGAGATTGGCGAGTTCAGCGCTGATATCCGCACGCGACGAATAGCCGATCACGCCCGTTGCGTAGCTGGAGACCAGCGGCCAAGAGGGATAGACGACCCAATAGCCGACCGCCCAGATGATGGTGAGATAGAAGGTCCACACCCACCAGCGCGGCAGCGGCGTGTTGAGTTCCTTGATGCCGTCCCAGGAATGACCTGTCGTGGTCTTGCCGGTGGCATGGTCGAGTTCTTCGTGATGACTGCTCATGATGGCATCAATCCTCTCGCAGCGGCATCTGCGCCGCAGCGTCGAACGTGGCCTTGTTGCGCGGCCACAGCGCATAAGTGACGATGGCGAGGAAGATTCCCACGAATAGCGGCGTCCAAAGTGAAAGGACGAGGCTCGAGGCAAAATTCTCTACGGTCAGAATGGCACGCATGATTGGTCCTCAGCGCAGGTTGGCCTTGTCGTTGTAAAGTTTGAAATCGACGAGCGTGCCGAGCATCTGCAGATAAGCGACGAGCGCATCCATCTCGGTGGGCAAGCCCGGCTTGCCATCGAAATTGCGCGCCACCGCCTTCGGGTAACGCTTGGTCAAGGCATCGACATCGCCATTGTCGGGATCGGCCTGCGCCTTGAGATCGGCGACGGCATTGGCGATCTGGTCGTCGGTATAGGGCACGCCGACTGCGCGATTGGTCCGCAGATGGCCGGCCATGCTCTCCGGATCGACGGGCGTGTCAGACAGGAACTTGTAGCCCGGCATCACCGACTGCGGCACGACGTTCTGCGGCTTGGTCAAGTGAGCGACGTGCCACTCGTCGGAATACTTGCCGCCGACACGAGCGAGATCCGGGCCGGTGCGCTTCGATCCCCACTGGAACGGATGGTCATACATGCTCTCCGCCGCGAGCGAATAATGACCGTAACGCTCCACTTCATCGCGCAGCGGACGCACCATCTGCGAATGGCAGAGATAGCAGCCTTCGCGCACATAGACGTTGCGGCCCGCAAGTTCGAGCGGGGTGTAGGGCCGCATGCCCTCCACCTTCTCGATGGTGCTCTTGAGATAGAACAGCGGCGCGATCTCGACGATACCGCCGATGGCGATGACGAGAATGATGCCCACGATTAGGATGATCGAGTTCTTCTCGAGGATTTGGTGTCTGCTCCAGAACGACATGGTGTGATCCTCACTCCGCCGGCTGCAGCGCGGCATTGCCGAGCGTGGCGTCGGACTCGGCCTCGCCGACACGCACGGTCATCCACAAATTGTAGGCCATGATCAGCGCGCCGATCAGGAACAGGCCGCCGCCCGCCGCCCGAATGATGTAGAAGGGGTGCATCGCCTCGACGCTTTCGATAAACGAGTATTCGAGGAAGCCGAGCGAGGTGTAGGCGCGCCACATCAAGCCCTGCAGGATGCCCGAGACCCACATCGCCGAGATGTAGAGAACGATGCCGAGGGTCGCGACCCAGAAGTGCCACTCCACCAGCTTGAGGCTGTAGAGGCCCTTGCGATTCCACAGCCACGGCACCAGGCAATACAGCGCGCCGAAGGAGACGAAGCCGACCCAGCCGAGCGCACCGGAATGCACATGGCCGATGGTCCAGTCGGTGTAGTGGCTGAGCGAATTGACGACCTTGATGGACATCAGCGGGCCTTCGAAGGTCGCCATGCCGTAGAAGGCCACCGACACCACCAGCATGCGCAGCACTGGATCCGTGCGCAGCTTGTCCCATGCACCCGACAGCGTCATCAGGCCGTTGATCATGCCGCCCCAGGAGGGCATCCACAGCATGATCGAGAAGGTCATGCCGAGCGTCTGCGTCCAGTCGGGCAGCGCCGTGTAATGCAGGTGATGCGGGCCGGCCCAGATATAGAGGAAGATGATCGCCCAGAAGTGCACGATGGACAGGCGATAGGAGTAAACCGGCCGCTCCGCGCGCTTCGGGATGAAGTAATACATGATGGCCAGGAATCCCGCGGTGAGGAAGAAGCCCACCGCGTTGTGGCCATACCACCACTGGAACATGGCATCCTGCACGCCGGCCCAGGCGACGTACGACTTCGAGCCGAAGACCGAGACGGGAAGCGCCGGATTATTGCCGAGATGCAGCACCGCGATGGTGATGATGAAGGCGAGATAGAACCAGTTGGCGACGAAGATATGCGGTTCCTTGCGCTTCATCAGCGTCACCAGGAACACCAGCAGGTACATCACCCAGACGATGGTGAGCCACAGGTCGGCATACCATTCCGGCTCGGCATATTCCTTCGACTGCGTGACACCGAGCAGATAGCCCGTGCCGGCGATGACGATGAAGAGATTGTAGCCGAGCACGACGAACCACGGCGACAGGTCACCGGCAAGCCGCGCGCGGCAGGTCTTCTGCACCACATAGAAGGATGTTGCGATCAGCACATTGCCGCCGAAGGCGAACACCACTGCGGACGTATGCAGCGGCCGCAGGCGACCGAACGAGGTCCAGGGCAGATCGAAATTCAGCGCCGGCCATGCCAGCTGCAGCGCGATCAGCAGGCCGACGAGAAAGCCGGCGATGCCCCAGAACATTGAGGCTGCAGCCGCGAACTTGATCGGGCCGAAATTGTAGTTCGGTCGGCCATCGATCTCCTGCGGCGGCAGCTCGCCACGTTCGAAATAGCGATTGACGATGACGAACAGCGACGCCAGCGCGGCCGCGCCAAAGACGGCGACATGGAACGCGTAGGCGGCATCCTCGGCTTTGGCCGAGGCGATGATGGAGAGGAATACGGTGATGATGCAGAGGATGGAGAGACCGGACTCTCCGATCGTCATCCACTTCACGCCGTCAGCTGGTCTGGTCATGATGAGTCTTTCCCAAGAACAATTCCAACAATCACATCGCCGTCATCGGCGGCTTGATTGACATCAAAAGCCGCATCGTCATGCGCAGCTGCGCAACAGCTCGTCGGGCTCGGCGATCAGCCGCACGCGACCCGGTAGAATCTCGATCGCGCCACGGCGCTCCAGCTTCGCGAGGGTGCGACACACCGTTTCGACGGTGAGACCGAGATAGTCGGCGATATCCCTGCGGCTCATCGGCAGCGGCAGCGGCTCGACATCCTTGCCGATGCGCACAAGCCGCTCGCGCCATTCGGCAAGGAAGCTGGCGAGCTTCTCTTCGGCAGGGCGGCGGCCGAGCGAAAACATCTGCTCATGGGCATCGGTGAGATCGGTCGCGACAGACGCGATCACCGCGTGCAGCACATAGGGTCGGTGGCTGACGAATTGAGAAAAGCTCTCGCGGGCGATTTCCCAGACCAGCGCCGGACCGATGGTCGTGGCCGAGACCTCGTGGCGCTGCTGCGCGGCGATCTCGAGTGCATCGCCCGGCAGCGCGAAGCCGACGATCTGGCGTCTGCTGTCGCCGATGCTGCGCGACAGGCAGACGACGCCCTCGATCACGCTGAAGCAACGTGCGGCGGGCGCGCCTTGCGCAAACAGAACCTCGTTGGCGCCACGCGGCACGCGCTCGCCCAGCGCCATCAACTGCCGGCGATCATTGAAATTGAGGCGGGACAGGAATCCGGTCGAAGGACCCGTCGCGGTCGTGCAGGGCACGAAGGACGAAGCGGCCATCTGCTGTGTCATGTCTCCCCCGGCGATGCTGTCTCCGCGCGACTTTGCGCGGCATCACCGGGATAAACTGTCGGTAGAAGCCGACATTGACGTGCATCAATCGGGGAGAGGGAGACTCCCCTGCGCTGCCTGCATTGGCAGCATGTTGCCCTGTTGATGGACAAAGCACCGCCCCGGCCCTACGGATAACGGGAAATTCCCGACGTCGAACAACAGGTTAGAGGGTGGAACAAGTATGGTCGATATACCGGCCACGACAGCGCAAGCACCGGAGGCCTCGGCCAACCGGACCCTGACCGCGATCTCGATCGCGCATTGGGTGAGCCATTTCCATATCTTCGTGCTGCCGATGCTGTTTCCCTTTCTCAAGGACCGGCTCGGCGTCAGCTATATCGATCTCGGCTTCGCGCTCACCACCTTCGCCGTCGTCTCCGGCCTGACCCAGGCGCCGATCGGCTTCCTGGTGGATCGCGTCGGTGCACGCCTCATTCTCATCCTTGGCGTGTTGCTCGGTGGCTGTGCGCTGGTCGTGCTCGGCCTGTTCCTCAGCTATCCCGCGCTCATCATCTGCGCCGGCCTGCTCGGCCTCGCCAACAGCGTCTATCACCCCGCCGACTACGCCATCCTGGCCGCCCATATGGACGAGTCCAAGATGGGCCGCGCTTTCTCGATCCACACCTTTGCCGGCTTTGTCGGCGGCGCGATGGCACCTCCGATGATGGTCGCGCTGCTGGCATCGGTGGGCGGCGCCGGCGCACTGATCGTCGCCGGCGGCATCGGCGTCGCCATTGCACTGATGCTGATCGTGGTCGGGATCCCCGATGCAGGTGCTGCGCAGGCCCGCAAGGCGGGTGGCGCGGAGGCGCCCAAAGTCAGCGTGATGACACCTGCCATCATGATGCTGACGCTGTTCTTCACATTGCTGGCGCTGTCGCAAGGCGGCCTCAACAGTTTTGGCATCGTCGCGCTGATGAACGGCTACGGCATCACGCTGTCTTCCGCCAATGTCGCGCTGACCTCGTTCCTCGCGGCGAGCGCCATCGGCGTGCTGGCCGGTGGTTGGCTGGCGGATCGCACCGTGCATCACAGCCGCGTGGCGGCCGTGTGCTTTACCGTCAACGCCGCGATCATCGGCGCCATCGCAGTTTTCATGTTTCCCGCATGGGCGATCGTTGTCGCGATGACCGTGGCCGGCTTCCTGGGCGGCGTGATCACACCGTCGCGCGACATGCTGGTTCGGCAAGCGGCACCACCCGGCGCCGCCGGCCGCGCCTTCGGCATCGTCTCCACCGGCTTCAATTTCAGCGGCATCGTTTCGCCGATCATGTTCGGCTGGTTCATGGACCACGCGCTGCCGCACTGGGTGTTCGGCGCATCGGCCTTTTTCATGCTGGCGACGGTACTGCTCGCGATGGTGTCGGAGCGGAAGCGCTAACTTCATCTGTCATCCCGGCGAAAGCCGGGACCCATAGCCTCCGACATTGTAATTGGAACACTGCCGACCATAGCCTTCACATCTACGCAGACTATGGATCCCGGCTTTCGCCGGGATGACATGGGTGTGCTATACTGCCTGCCACATGCTCACGGTCCGTCATCTCACAAAGTCCTATCGGTCCGCACAGGAAAATGTCGCCGTTCTCCGCGGCGTCGATCTGGCCATCGCCGCGGGTGAAAGCGTCGCCCTCACCGGCGAGAGCGGCAGCGGCAAGAGCACGCTGCTGCATCTGATCGCCGGCCTCGACGAAGCCGATGGCGGCGACATCGTGCTGGGCGACATCGCCATCACGGGGCTGAAGGACGCCGAGCGCGCCGCACTCCGCCGCGACCGCCTCGGCCTCGTGTTCCAGCAGTTCAATCTGATCCCGTCGCTCTCCGTCGCCGACAATCTCACTTTCCAGTCGCGCATCTCAGGCCGGCACGATGCGACCTGGCAAGGCGAGTTGATCGAACGCCTCGGCCTCAGCACGCTGCTGAAGCGCTATCCCGAGCAGCTTTCCGGCGGCCAGCAACAGCGCGTCGCCATCGGCCGCGCCCTCGCCTCGAAGCCATCGCTGCTGCTCGCCGACGAACCCACCGGCAATCTCGACGAGGACACCGCCAATGAGGTGATGCATCTCGTACGCGATCTCGTCGCCCGCAGCGGCTGCGGCTTCCTGATGGTGACCCATAGCGCGCGTCTCGCCGCGATGCTGGACCGACATGTCCATCTCCACGCGGGATTGATCGCGTGAGGCGCGCGCTGTGGATCCTCGCCGTGCTGCTCAGCCACTGGCGCCGGCATCCCCTGCAATTCGCCACGCTGATGATTGGCCTGATCGCCGCCACCGCGCTCTGGAGCGGCGTACAGGCGCTGAACCAGCAGGCCCGTACCAGCTATGACCGCGCCGCTGCGGCCTTCGGCGGCACGCGCACCCCGATGCTGGTGTCGCCAAGCGGCGGCGCATTCCCGCAAAAACTGTTCATCGATCTGCGCCGCGCGGGATGGCCGGTGTCGCCCGTGCTCGAAGCCCGCGCGCAGGTCGAAGGTCGTAGCGTGCGCCTGCTCGGCATCGAGCCCGTGACCATGCCGCCGGAAGCGAGCGCCGCTGCCGAGATCAGCACATCCGGCGCGCAAGCTTTTATCGCGCCGCCCGGACAGGCGCTGATCTCGCGCGAGACGATGACCGAGCTCGGTCTGCGCGAAGGCGACACGCCAACGCTCGGCAATGGCCGGATGCTACCACCGCTCAAACGCCAAGGAGCCCTCGCGCCGGGCGTTGTCGTGGTCGATATCGGCATCGCGCAGACGCTGCTGGCGATGCCGGATCAGGTCACGCGTCTGCTGATCGGCAAGGCGAACGGCCCGCGCGCGCCCTTGGAAAGCGTCACCGGACAGCAACTCCGTCTCGTCCAGCCGGACAGCGAAACCGATCTCGAACGCCTCACCGACAGTTTCCATCTCAACCTCACCGCTTTCGGCCTGCTGTCCTTCTTCGTCGGCCTGTTCATCGTCAATTCCGCCATCGGCCTCGGCTTCGAGCAACGTTTGCCGATGCTGCGCACCTTGCGTGCCTGCGGTGTCTCCGCGCGACAGCTCAATGCGGTATTGATCCTCGAACTCGTCACCATTGCCTTGATGGCCGGCATCATCGGCCTCGTCTGCGGCTATCTCATCGCCGCCTCGCTACTGCCCGATGTCGCCGCCAGCCTGCGCGGGCTCTATGGCGCTCAGATTCCCGGACAGCTCGCGCTGCAGCCGGAATGGTGGCTGGCCGGTCTCGCGATCTCGGTGATCGGCGCGCTGCTGGCCGCGACATCGAGCCTGCTCAAAGCCGTGCGCCTGCCGCTGCTCGCCACGGCACAGCCTTATGCCTGGCAGCAAGCCCAGCACCGCTGGCTCCGCCTGCAGGGCATCGGCGCGCTGCTCGTCTTCACCGCCGCCGCCTTGTTACTTTGGTTCGGCGATTCCCTCATCGCCGGCTTCGCCGTGCTTGCCGCTCTGTTGCTCGGCGCTGCGCTTGCGCTGCCGGTGATGCTCGGTATCGTCCTTGCCGCGGGTGAACGCAGCACAAGAAGGCCGATCCTCACCTGGTTCTGGGCCGACAGCCGCCTGCAGCTGTCTGGCCTCTCGCTCGCACTGATGGCGCTGCTGCTGGCGCTGGCGGTCAATGTCGGCGTCGGCACCATGGTCGAGAGTTTCAGCCGCACCTTTGTCGGTTGGCTCGATGGCCGCCTGTCTTCGGAGGTCTACATCAATGCTGCAAGCGATGCGCAAGCCCGTGAGATCAAGGATTGGCTGAAACAGCGGTCCGATGTGAAGGCCGTGTTGCCCGGCAGTCGCGCCGATGTGCAGCTTGGCGGTGCGCCGGTGGAAATCAACGGACTTCCGGATCATGCGACCTTCCGCGATCATTGGCCGCTGCTCGATGCCACGCGTGATGCCTGGGATCGTGTGCGCGACGGCGACGGCGCCTTGGTCAGCGAGCAATTGTCCCGGCGCATGGCTCTCGCGATCGGCCAGAGTATCACCGTGCCGACGCCAAACGGATCGTGGCCGCTGCAGGTCGTTGCGATCTACGCCGACTATGGCAATCCCAAGGGCCAGCTTGCGGTCAATGTCGATGCGCTGCTGAAGCATTTCCCCGAGAGCCCGCAGACCCGCATGGGTCTTCGCGTCGCGCCGGAGAGCGCGCCGGCCGTGATTGATGCCATTCGCACCCGCTTCGGCCTCGATGGCCGCAACCTCGCCGATCAGGCCAGCGTGAAGACCGAAGCGCTCGGCGTGTTCGGCCGCACCTTCGCCGTCACCTCCGCACTCAACGCCTTCACGCTCGGCGTGGCCGGCGTGGCGCTGCTGACCAGCCTGCTCACACTGAGCAATTCGCGGCTGCCGCAGCTGGCGCCGCTCTGGGCCATCGGGCTGACGCGGCGACACCTCGCCGGCATCGAGCTTTTGAAGACCCTGTGCGTGGCGTTGATCACCTCGCTGCTGGCGTTGCCGCTCGGCCTGCTGGTGGCGTGGTGCCTGATCGCCATCGTCAATGTGAAGGCCTTCGGCTGGCGGCTGCCATTTTATATCTTTCCGCTGCAGCTGATCGAACTGCTCGGTGTCGCGATGCTGGCTGCACTGCTTGCCTCGCTGCTGCCAATCCTGCGGCTGCTACGGATGCAGCCGGCAGAACTCGTGAAAGTGTTCGCCAATGAGCGCTAGGCTGACACGACGCGGCTTTATCGGCGGCCTCGCGCTCGCGGGCCTCGGCCCATCGCAAGCACTGGCGCAGGGCTTTGCCGGGCTTGGCCGTGATGCCGACGGCTTCGCATCTGTGGTGCCAGGCCGGGCGCTCACTTTCCCGGCCGATCACGGCCCGCATCCGCAATTCCGCATCGAATGGTGGTACCTCACCGCCAATCTCACCGACGCGTCCGGCAATGCCTATGGCGCGCAATGGACGCTGTTCCGGCAGGCGATGGCGCCAAGCACGCAGGACAGTGGTTGGGCGACGCCCCAGGTCTGGATGGGCCATGCCGGCGTAACATCCGCCACGACGCATCACGCGGCAGAGACATTCGCCCGCGGCGGCATCGGGCAGGCCGGTGTGACGGCTACGCCCTTCCGCGCCTGGATCGATGCGTGGGAGATGCGCGGGCTCGACGGCTTCTCCGACATGAACGTCGCTCCACTTGAGGTCAGCGTAGCAGCGGAGAAACTCAGCTACAGGCTCCGCCTGGATGCAGAGCGCCCCCTGGTGCTGCAAGGCGACGCCGGCTACAGCCGCAAATCGGAGCGCGGGCAGGCCTCCTATTATTACAGCCAGCCTTACTTCACGGCTTCAGGCTCGCTCATGATCGACGGCAAGGACATCGCTGTGACCGGCCGCGCCTGGATGGACCGCGAATATTCCAGCCAGCCGCTGGCGTCCGATCAAACCGGCTGGGACTGGTTCTCGCTGCATCTGCCGGACAATGAGAAGCTGATGCTGTTCCGGCTGCGCCAGAAGGACGGCAGCCACTATTTCGCGGGCAACTGGATCACGGCGGACGGAAGGTCGATGCAATTGGCGTCCGATGCGATTGCGATGACGCCACTGATGGTGACGGAGATCGCGGCACGGAAGATTCCGACTGTGTGGCGGATCGCCATTGCGTCGCGCGGATTGCAGATCGAGACGACGGCGCTGAATGCTCAAAGCTGGATGGCGACGACATTTTCCTATTGGGAAGGGCCTGTGCGATTCAGCGGATCGCATAGCGGCGTCGGCTATCTCGAAATGACGGGATATTGAGGCTGTCATTGCGAGCGAAGCGAAGCAATCCAGATCTTTGGCCAAAGACTGGATTGCTTCGTCGCTGCGCTCCTCGCAATGACGGAGACGATTACTTCGTCAGTGCGCAGCCGCTGTCCTTGGCGCTCGGATAGGCCGAAGCCGCAGGCACCACGGCGAGCTGCTTGTAATAGTCCCACGGCTTCTTGGACTCCGACGGCTTCTTGACCTCGAACAGATAGAGGTCCTTCACCATGCGGCCATTGGCCTGCACCTTGCCGCCCTGGGCAAAGGCGTCGTCCACCGGAAGCTCCTTCAGCTTCTTGACGACGGCATCCGAGTCCTTGGTGCCGGCTGCCTTCACGGCCTTGAGATAGGACAGCGTCGACGAATAGGTGCCGGCCTGGATCATGTTCGGCATACGCTGGGTGCGCTTGAAAAAGCGCTCGGCGAATTCGCGCGATTTGTCGTCACGGTCCCAGTAGAAGGACTCGGTCAGCACCAGCCCCTGCGCCGCATTGAGGCCAAGGCCGTGCACTTCCGCCAGGGTCATCAGCAAACCTGCGAGCTTCTGACCGCCCGTCACGATGCCGAATTCAGCCGCCTGCTTCACGGCGTTGGTTGTGTCGAGGCCCGCATTGGCGAGGCCGATCACTTTGGCTTTCGACGCCTGCGCCTGCAGCAGGAAGGACGAGAAGTCCGACGAATTCAGCGGATGACGCACGGCGCCCAGCACCTTGCCACCCTTGGACTTCACGATGTCGCCGGTGTCCTTCTCCAGCGAATAGCCGAAGGCGTAGTCGGCCGTGAGAAAGAACCAGGTGTCGCCACCGGTTTCGGTCAGCGCGCCGCCAGTCCCGACGCCGAGCGCGCGGGTGTCGAACGACCAGTGGAAACCATAGGGCGTGCAGGCATCGCCGGTGATGCGCGACGTCGCGGCGCCGACGACGATATCGATCTTCTTGGCCTGTGCGGACAGTTCCTGCACCGCCAGCGCCACCGACGAGGTGGTCAATTCGGTGATCATATCGACGTTCTCGACGTCATACCAACGACGCGCAATGGCGACGGCGAGATCCGGCTTGTTCTGGTGGTCGGCGGTAACGAGCTCGATCTTGCCGCCCAGCACTTCGCCGCCGAAGTCTTCGACCGCCATCTTGGCCGCTTCGAGCGACCACTTGCCGCCGTAGTCGGCGTAAACGCCTGACTGGTCGTTGAGGATGCCGATCTTGACACCCTGAGCCATTGCAGGTGTCAGCGTCGACGTGGCGAGGAAAAGGCCGCAAAGTGCGGCAGCGGACGTCAGTCCAAGTTTCATAAGTGCCTCCCAGGATTTTTATGGGCGGCACACTATGGGAGATGCTCGCAACTGGCGAGTGTGACTTTCGGATGATGCGGTGCGATCACCGAAGTGTCATTTGGCGCAGAATTCCCGCTCAGTGCTGCGTCTTCAGCGCGGCCTCGATACAGGCCAGTTCGCGCTCGATCTCGGCGATCAGCGGCACCGGGTCATTGTCCTCGACGAGATGCATCTTCTCGTAAGTGCCGTTGCGGATGCTTTCGATCCAGGCGATGCGGTCGGCCTGATATTGCTTCAGGCGCTCGAAATCCCCGCGCTCGGCATATTTGGCGATCAGTTTTTCGAAGACGGCGCTCATCGTGGCTCCTGTAGGGTGGGCAAAGCGAAGCGTGCCCACCACAGTTGTTCGTCCGAAGAATGGTGGGCACGGCGCTCCGCGCCTTTGCCCACCCTACAGATATTTACAGCCCGCGCAGCACCAGGCGGTTCAAGCGCGATGCGAACGCCGCCGGATCTTCCGGCAGTTCGCCGTCGAGAATCTGCGCCTGCTCCAGCAGCAGGAACGCGATGTCCGAGGCTTCGCCGCCCACCGCCTTGTCGGCGCCAGCGATCTTCGTCACCAGCGGATGGCGCAGATTGATTTCGAGGATCGGCTTGGTGACGCTGCCGCGATTCTGCATCGCCAGCATCTTTTCAAGTTCGCGATCCGGACCACGACCGCCGGCAACCAGGCACGACGCCGAGGTCGTGAGGCGCGTCGAGGCCTTCACATCCGAAACACGCTCGGCGAGCGCTTCCTTGATCACGGCAATCGTCGAGGCTTCATCGGCTGCCTCCGGCTTCGGCTCATCCTTGTTGTCCGCTTCAACCTCGGGAATGAGGTCGAGATTGACCTCGCCCTGGCTCAGCGATTTCAGCGGCTTGCCTTCGAATTCCAGCGGCGCCGAGGTCCAGAACGCGTCTACCGCATCCGACAGCAACAGCACTTCGATGCCGCGCGACTTCGCCGCTTCGAGCTTCGGATTCGACTTCAGACGATCGAGGCTGTCACCGGCGAGGTAGTAAATCTCGGTCTGGTTCGGCTTGAGATCGGCGACATACTGCTTCAGCGTTCGCTTCTCGCCCGACGTGGTGGTGAAGCGCGACAGCGCCAGCAGCTTTTCGCGGCGCTCGAAATCCTCATAGATGCCTTCCTTAAGCACCGGGCCGAAGGCATCCCAGATTTTGGTGAAGGTCTCGGCGTCCTTCTCGGCCAGCGCTTCAAACTCGCTGACCACGCGCGTCGCCACCGCCTTCTTGATCTGCGCGAGCTGCGGATTGTTCTGCAGCATTTCGCGCGACAGGTTCAGCGGCAGATCCTCGGCATCGATGACGCCGCGGATGAAGCGCAGATAGGACGGCAACAGATCCGCATCGTCGGTGATGAAGACGCGGCGGACATAGAGCTTCACCCGGCCCTTGCGCTCGGGCTCGAAGAGGTCGAACGGCTTGCTCTCCGGTGCGAACAGCAGCACCGCATAGGAGTAACGGCCTTCGGCGCGATAATGCAGCGTCATCGCCGGCTCGTCATAGGCGTGCGCGATCGACTTGTAGGCCTTGCTATAGTCTTCCGGCGTCAGCTCGGATTTCGAACGCTGCCACAACGCGCTGGCGGAATTGATCTGCTTCGGCTCGGCGTCGCCGTCCTTGAGCATGATCGGAAACTGAATGTTGTCCGAATAGGACGTAACGATCCGCTCGATCTCCCAGCTCTCGAGATATTTCTTGGCATCGTCCTTGAGCTGCAATTCGATCGAGGTGCCGGCCGGCACGCTCATGCCGTCATTGAGCTGCGCGATCTCGAAACCGGCGCCGCCCGTCGAAGTCCAGGTGAAGGCATCATGGGTGCCGGCGCGGCGCGAGGTCACGACGATCTTCTCGGCGACCATGAAAGCCGCATAGAAGCCGACACCGAACTGGCCGATCAGGCCGGCGCCATCCTTGGCTTCGGTGAGGCGGGACAGGAACGATTTGGTGCCGGATTTGGCGATGGTGCCGAGATTGTCGATCAGCTCCTGCCGATCCATGCCGATACCGGTATCGACAATGGTGAGCGTATTCGCGTCCTTGTCCGGAATGATGGTGATGGTGGGCGACTGACCTTCAGGGTTCAGCTGCGGATTGGCGATCGCTTCGTAACGGAGCTTGTCGCAAGCATCCGACGCGTTCGAGACCAGCTCACGCAAAAAGATGTCGGTCTCGGAATAGACCGAGTGAACCATCAGGTTCAGCAATTCGGCGACTTCGGCCTGAAACGGCTGGGAAACGGGTGCAGCGGTGTCGGTGGTCGTCATGAATGAGCCTGATCCGAGATAAGGGGAAGCGCCGCATATAACGACGCGATTTTGCGGAGTCCATGGCCGCAGCCCGGACGTCCCGCTGTCCCCTTAACTAGTGATCTCGGGCTCAGGCTTCCAGAGCCACCGCATAAGCGTTTTCAAGCATCGCCAGGCATTCGCGCGCACGGGCGCGGCCGACCTCATTGGCGATTTCGGAAATCTCGCGGAGATCGCGGATCGCCAGATCGACGGCGGTGAAGATATCGATCTCATACTCGTCGGCCACCGGGGTCACAGGGGCCGTACGCTTCGGAAAAGGAATGACTACGCTCACTGGACAACCGCTCTGCACGAATGGGACACGCACGAATCACAGAGACACATTTGGCCAGCGAATGGTTAAGCGAATGGACAACGACCGCGGTCGCCCCTTCAACGCAGCCAGCGCACCTGCGGAATGAGGCCGCCTTGCGCGTCATCTGACGCCTGTTCAGTCGGCTGAATCGCCGGCGCTTCAAGCGCAAGCGGCGCCGCGGGTGACGGCAATTGACGCGGCGCAACACTCTCCTGCCCGTGGCGGAAGGCTTCGTCTGCAAGCTGCCGGCTGAAGTAACGAAACAATTCGGTTGCGCGTTTGCGCTGATCGTCCGTCGCTGCCGAAGCGATCAGGAAAATCAATTCTTCCGACAATTCGGACGTGGTTGCACCCAACGGATCGCCGGTGCGGTCGTCAATGTGATCGTCAATCACGGGCATGGCTGGCCGTCATCCGGTCCTTGGTGGTGGTCAGACCGTGCTACTGGCAGCTGGTTGATATCCAGTTGTTCCTCAGGGCTTACGCGCGTGTCGCGATAGTTACGGTTAACACAACCTTAATCTGGGCAGGATCGGCGATGCCCGGCAGGCTGGAGCAAGCCTGATTGCTGATGATCCCCGCTCGTCTTGCCCGAAAGAGTCCGCAACACGGGAAATTAAGGCGGCGTTAAGCATAGATCGGCGACAACCATAGGTATCCGATTGCTGTCAACGAGGACGCAAAGATGGTCTTGGCGATAAACCGCTCCGCGCATTCGGCGCCCGCGGCAGCAGGCGAACATGAGGATGTCGCCGATATCTCCGCGCTGATCGCCCGCCTGACCGGCGAGGTGAACGAGATCGCCTGCGAGAAGACCAAGGCGATCCAGCACATCACCAACCAGATGAAGATGCTGGCGCTGAACGCGCTGATCGAAAGCTCGCGCGCCGGCGCGCAGGGTGCGGGCTTCGCGGTCGTGGCGCAGGAAGTGCGCAATGTCGGCCAGCAGGTCGAGGCGATTGCGCGCGATCTGGAATCGCAGCTCACCGCCCGCACCGGCAGCCTGATGTCGTCCATCGAAAAGATGACCGACCGCGCCCGCGGCGAACGCATGGTGGACCTGGCCCTGAACGCCATCGAGCTGATCGACCGCAATCTCTATGAGCGCACCTGCGACGTGCGCTGGTGGGCGACTGACTCCGCCGTGGTCGATGCCGCCGCCCGTCCGAATGACGAGACAGCCATCGCCCATGTGTCAGAGCGGCTTTCGGTCATCCTCGGCGCCTATACGGTCTATCTCGATCTCTGGCTCTGCGACATGCAGGGCAATGTCATTGCCACCGGCCGCGGCGATCGCTACGCGGCACGTGGCCAGAACATCGCCGCGACCTCGTGGTTTCGCGATGCGCGTATTCTCCGCACCGGCGATGACTATGTGGCCGGCGATGTGGAGCGACAGCCGCTGCTCGGCAATGCGCAGGTCGCGACTTACTGCGCCAGCATCCGCGAGGGCGGCAAGGCCAATGGCCGCGCCATCGGCGTCCTCGCCATTCACTTCGATTGGGAAGCGCAGGCCCGCGCCATCGTCGAGGGCGTGCGTGTCGATGACGACAAGACCCGCGTCATGCTGGTGGACTCCAATTTGCGGGTCATCGCCTCATCCGACGGACAGGGCCTGCTCAGCGAGCGCATCTCGCTCGCGCTGAACGGGCGCAGCAACGGCTTCTATCAGGACCGCACCGGTGGTCTGATCGCATTTCATGCCACCCCCGGCTACGAGACCTATAAGGGCCTCGGCTGGTATGGCGTGATTATTCGCGGGACTTGACGACCGCATCGCCGCTCAGCCAGCGGCGGATTTTCCCGAACCAGCCGTCCGGCACCGGCGTCGTGGCAGGGATCGCCGGTGCCCCGGACACCGTCACCGGTTCGATGACCTGCGGCGACGTCTCGGTGAAAGCGGCGGCGTCCTGCGTGGCGGCCAGCGCCATCGGCCCGACCTGCGCGAGGAATGCGTGTTCGTGATGCCGGGTCAGCCGCTTCAGTGCCTGGTCCAGCGGTAACCACGCGACCTGCTCGATGTCCTTCATCAGTTTGCGCGGCGGACGGCCATCGGCCTCCATATGCCAGAAATGCACGACCTTGGTGCGCTCGCCGAGCGGATAGGCCAGCGTGCCGAGATATTGCTGAACGGAAGCGGAGTGGCCGGTCTCTTCCAGCACTTCACGCTGGGCGGCATCGAGCGGAGTTTCGCCATTGTCGAGCTTGCCCTTCGGCAGCACCCAGTCGCCGCGCTTGCGCAGGCAGACGACCGCGAATAGCGGCGTGGGTTCGCGCCTGACGACGATGCCTCCCGCAGCCATGACGATTTCGCGTGCCATGCTAGCTCACATAACCGGATTGCTGACGAATACAACTAATCTGTGACACCCGGTGAAGGCAGGCCGGGTTGCAACCGGATGCAAGAAACCTGTCATACAGACGTCACGGCGACTCAGTCGGCAGTCGCCGCCCGCAATTCGTCCGCCGTTGCGACCTTCAGTCCCACCGCCTCGATGACGTGGCGTGCCGCCGCGACCAGATCCTGATTACCTTTGGCGCGCGTACCGTCCGGCAGCAGCTCATTATTCTCGAAGCCGACGCGGATATGGCCACCGAGCAAGGCGCCCGCCGTGACGCAGGCCGCCTCCTGCGCGCCAAAGGCGCAGAGGCTCCAATGGGCGAATGTCGGAGCCTCCGGCGCGAGGAAAGGGAGCAAATCTGCTGGGCTGGACGTTTGCCCGGCCGTATAGCGGCCGAGCACATAGAGGACCGGCAGGCGCGCGAACGGGATCAGGCCGCGTTTCTGTAGTTCGGCGAGCCTGACGGCATCGCTGACGTCGTAGAGAATGATCTGCGGCACCACGCTTTCGCGCTTCATCCAGCCGAGCAGATCGGAAAACGCTTTCTCCTCGCGCGCATCCGGCACCAGTTCGCGCAGCGCCAGCGACGCCGCCTCCGGCTTCACCGCCTGCACCACTGCGCGCTGCTCTGCGGGCGTGTATTTGCCGAGGGCTTCCGAGGTGATTTGAATGACGAGCTTATCGCCCACCGTGCTGCGGATCGCGGCGATGGCATCGCGATAGGCATCGGCATCGAGCAGATGGCTGCTATCGGCGTTGCGGACATGGGCGTGGATCATGGCCGCGCCGGCCTCGAGGCAATGCGCAGCGGTCACCGACAGCTCCGCCGGCGTGAGCGGCACGGCGGGATGGTCGGCCTTGACCTTGCGGCCGCCGTTGGGGGCGACCGCAATGGCTGTGGGCATCATCGCTTACGAAATGGCTGCGATGACAGCGATCTCGACCAGGATGGCCGGATCGGCAAGCTTCGATTCGACGCAGGCGCGGGCCGGGCCGACTTCCGGCACCCAGGCGTCCCACACCGTGTTCATGGCGTCGCGGTCATTGATGTTCGGCAGCCAGACGGTGGCGCTGAGGATGTTGTTCTTGTCGGTGCCGGCTTCCTTGAGCAGCGCATCGATCTTGTCGAGCACCTGCTTGGTCTGCGCCTTGATGTCACCGCTATAGTCGTCTGGCACCTGGCCGGCGAGATAGACGGTGTTGCCGTGGATGGAAGCCTGGCTGAGACGCTTGCCGGGGCCGAGACGCTTGATCATGCGGAGCTCTTTCATTGCTGGAGCAGAAAAACGCCGCGACCATTCCCGGTCAGGGAAGGAACGTCAAGTCTGTAGGGTGGGCAAAGGAGCGCAGCGACGTGCCCACCTTCGAGTGCACGGCTGGTGAAGGTGGGCACGGCGCAAGAGCGCCTTTGCCCACCCTACAAATTCACTCCGCAGCCCGTGCGCGCTTCACGGCATCGTCCATCAGCGCTTTCGGCGCGGGCAGACGCAGGCGGCGGCCATGCTGCAGATAGAGCAGCGCCACGCGCTTGGGATCGGACAGATTCCAGAATTCGACCGCCGGCAGGCGACCGAGCAATTCGACCGGCGGTCGATGCGCGATCACATGTGCCAGCACCACCGCCTTGGGCCCCTTCTTGAATCGCTGACGCTTCTTGCGCGCAGCATTCTCGTTCGCCGCCTGCCAGCGAATACGCGGCCGCGGCTTGCGATCGAGAAGCCAGGAAAACAGGCGCAGAATGAATGGCATACGGCTTTTTCGAGTGCCTGGTTGCGGCGCGGCTGGCTTGCTCGCGCCTCTCCATGTCATAGAACTTGCATTCACAAGGGTAAAGCGGCGTCATCAAGGCGAAGCCGGCTGTTCCCCGATATACCCGCCACCGAATCTGGCATAGACCACCGCCATGTCCGTTCCCGGTCCCGCGCGTAAACCTGCCCCGCCCGATGCGCTCGGCGCCGACGCGCTGGCGCGGCTGCATGCGGTGTTCGGCCTGCCCGGTTTCCGCGGCGAGCAGGAGAAAATCATCCGCCACGTGACCGATGGCGGTAATTGCCTGGTCCTGATGCCCACCGGCGGCGGTAAGTCGCTCTGCTACCAGCTGCCCTCGCTGCTGCGCGAAGGCTGCGGCATTGTGGTCTCTCCCCTGATCGCCTTGATGCGCGATCAGGTCGCAGGCCTGCTCGAACTCGGCGTCAATGCCGCGGTGCTCAATTCCACGCTGTCATGGGAGGAAGCCAACGAGGTCGAGCGGCGGCTGCTCGCCGGCGATCTCGATCTGCTCTATGTGGCGCCCGAACGGCTGGTGACGCCGCGCTGCCTGGCGATGCTGGAACAGGCGGATATCGCGCTGTTTGCCATCGACGAGGCGCATTGCGTGTCGCAATGGGGCCATGACTTCCGGCCGGAATATATCGGCCTCTCCATCATCGCCGAACGCTTCCCGCAAATCCCGCGCATCGCGCTGACCGCGACGGCCGACGATTTGACGCGTGAGGAAATCGCGCAGCGCTTGGGGCTCAGCGACGCGCCGCGCTTCGTGTCGTCCTTCGACCGGCCCAACATCAAATACGAGATCGTCGACAAGACCAGCTCGCAGAAACAGCTGCAGGCGTTCATCAGCGAGCGCCATCCGAATGATGCCGGCGTGGTCTATTGCCTGTCGCGGGCCAAGGTCGAGGACACCGCGCAAGCGCTGAACAAGGCCGGCATTCGCGCGCTGCCCTATCACGCCGGCCTCGATGCGCGGCTGCGCTCGACCAATCAGGACCGTTTCATCAACGAGGACGGCATCGTCATCGTTGCCACCGTGGCTTTCGGCATGGGCATCGACAAGCCCGATGTGCGCTTCGTCTGCCATCTCGACCTGCCGAAAAGCGTCGAGGCTTATTATCAGGAGACCGGCCGCGCCGGCCGCGACGGCAAGCCCTCCACCGCCTGGATGGCTTACGGCCTGCAGGACATCGTGCAGCAACGCCGCATGATCGACGAGTCCACCGGCTCGGAGGCGTTCAAGCGCGTTTCCATCGGCAAGCTTGATGCGCTGGTGGGCCTGGCCGAGACCGTGGATTGCCGCCGCGTCCGACTGCTGCGCTATTTCGGCGAAGAGACCACCGGCACCACCTGCGGCAATTGCGACAACTGCGTCTCGCCGCCAAAGCTCTGGAACGGCTCGGTCGCGGCGCAAAAACTGCTGTCCTGCGCCTATCGCACCGGGCAACGTTTTGGCGCGATGCATCTGATCGACGTGCTGATCGGCCGGCTCACCGACAAGGTGAAGCAGTTCGGCCATGACAAGCTGTCGGTGTTCGCCATCGGCTCCGAGCTCAATGAGAAGCAATGGCGCGCGGTGATGCGGCAATTGGTGGCGCGCGGTTTTCTCTATGCGGATGCCGACAATTTCAACGCGCTGAAGCTGACCGAAGAGGCGCGCGGCGTTCTCAAGGGCGAGATCGAGCTGATGTTCCGCGAGGAGACCGGCCGCGTCCGCGCGCCGCGGAAGAATTCGCGCCGCGGTGAACTGGTGGCATCTGCGGGCAGCAATGCCGATGCCGACCTGGTCACGCGCCTGCGCAGCTGGCGCGCCGGTGTCGCGCGCGAGCGCAATGTGCCGGCCTATGTGGTGCTGCATGACGCCACCATCGACGGCATCGCCAGCGAGCATCCGACGACATTGAGCCAGTTGCGCGAGATCGCGGGGATCGGCGACAAGAAGCTCGAGCATTATGGCGCGGATATTCTGGCGATCGTGAACGGGTGAGCTTTCTTCTCCCTCCCCCAAGCCGCGGAGCGGCGCAGTGG
>JAEXYA010000012.1 GCA_023451825.1 Pseudomonadota bacterium | reverse complement strand
GTCGGCGGCTTGCTCGCCGGCGGCGCCATGTCGGTGCGCGGCTTCGCTGCCGGATCGGCGGCTTTGGGAGCGGCCGCCGGCGCGCTGACGGCGCGTACGGCAGTCGCGCAGCTTGCCGACAGGCTCGACATGTTCTTTTGCAGACATTCGAGCGATGCTTCGCCGCCCGGCGGTATGCTCGAGCAATGTGCGATGTAATCCGAACGGCATTGCTTCTTGATCGCATCGCGTTGCGCCTGGCTTGGCGCCTGCGCTGATGCGGAGCTGATGATCGCGAGGAATGCCACAGATGCGCATCCTCGCACGGCCGAGCCGAGCGTGAAAAACATTGGGGTTATCCTTGTTGTCAAACACCCGGATGATCCGGGGCACCTGCGCAAAATTCCTGAAGAGCACTTGCAGTTCGATTGCAGTTCTAAAGGCATTCGCAAAACAACATCGGCATGCACATCATTTGACGGTTTCGATTTCACCACAAGTAATTTCTTGCTATCAAACTCATCGTCGATAAAATTTTTGACCGAAGGCATTTTCAAAGACCGGCAGCTTGATGAGGCAGGACCATGCGAATTGCGCGCGCCTGTTCACCCAAGACATCGCATCGCATTTTGCGGATGCAGCACGGTATCTCCATGCGGGTCATCGCTGTTGCTCTCGCCGGTTTCGGCTTGACTGCGTGTGAGCAAAATACATTTGTTGCGCCGCCGCCTCAGAAGGTCGAAGTCTCCGTTCCCGTGCAACGCAGCATCACGCGTTTCCTCGACGCGACAGGCAGTATGGCACCGATCAACAATGTCGATCTCGTCGCGCGCGTGCAGGGCGTCCTGCAAGCGATCAACTATCAGGACGGCTCCTTCGTGAAGAAGGGCACCACGCTCTTCACGATCGAGCCCGAAACATATCAGTTGAAGCTACAGCAGGCGCAGGCCGCGGAAGCCGGTGCACAGGCCTCGACACGGCAGACGGAGGCCGACTACAAGCGCCAGGCTGACCTCGTGCAGCGGCAGGTGATTTCGCAGGCGACCCTCGATCAATCGACATCCGCACGGGACAATGCGCAGGCCAATCTGCAGCAGGCCCAGATCAACACCAGGATAGCTGCCGTCAATTTCCGCTACACCAATGTCACCGCGCCGTTCGACGGCATCGTCAGCGCGCATCTGGTGTCGATCGGCGAACTCGTGGGCGTCGCGTCACCCACCCAGCTGGCGACCATCGTCCAGCTTGATCCGATCTATGTGAACTTCAAGGTCAGCGAGCAGGACGTGCTGCGCGTGCGCGAAGAGGCACGCCGCCGCGGCATGACGGTCAATGATCTGCGGCAGCTTCCGATCGAAATCGGATTGCAGACCGAGACTGGCTACCCGCACAAGGGCAAGCTGGACTACGTCTCGCCGTCGGTGGATGCATCCACCGGGACGCTCGCGGTGCGCGGCGTTCTGCCCAATCCTGACCGCACGTTGCTGCCGGGCTTTTATGTCCGTATTCGCGTTCCGATCGATCAGCAGGCCAATGCACTTCTGGTGCCGGATACGGCGCTCGGCAGCGACCAGGCCGGGCGCTATCTGTTGGTCGTGAATGCTGATGATGTTGTCGAACAGCGCAAGGTCACGACCGGGCAGCTCGATGCCGATCTGCGTGTGATCGAGAGCGGCCTGAAGCCGGATGATCGCGTTATCGTGGCCGGTCTGCTGCGCGCGATCCCCGGTCAGAAGGTCGATCCCCAACTGCGAAAGATCGAGGCTCCGGCCGCCACCAGATAGGACGCGGACATGATGTCGAAGTTCTTCATCGAACGGCCGGTTCTGTCCAATGTCATCGCGCTGCTCATGGTGCTGATCGGCGGCGTGTCGCTGTTCAATCTGGCGGTTGCGCAGTATCCCGACGTGGTGCCGCCCACCGTGCAGGTGACGACACGCTATCCTGGCGCCAGCGCCAAGACCGTCATCGACACCGTCGCGCTGCCGATCGAGCAGCAGGTCAATGGCGTCGAGAACATGCTGTATATGCAGTCCTACAGCGCAGCCGACGGGACCTATTCGCTGACGGTGACGTTCAGGATTGGTACCGATCTCAATTTCGCGCAGGTGCTGGTGCAGAACCGGGTGTCGAGCGCGCTGTCGGCACTGCCGACCTCGGTGCAGAACCAGGGTGTCACGGTGCAGAAGAAGTCGACGGCGATCCTGTCCTTCGTGACGCTATCGTCGCCGAAGGCCACGTATGACAGCCTCTTCCTCAGCAATTTCGCGACCATCAATATCCGCGATGAGCTGTCTCGGCTGCCGGGCGTCGGGAATGTTACGGTGTTTGGCGCCGGGCAATATTCGATGCGGATCTGGCTGGATCCGAACAAGCTGCAGGCGCGCTCGCTGATGCCGCAGGACGTCATCCAGTCGGTCCAGCAGCAGAGCCAGCAGGTTGCGGCCGGGCAGGTCGGCATGCCGCCGACGCCGGCAGGGCAGGCGTTTCAATATACGCTGAACCTGAACGGGCGACTGGATGATCCCGCAGCCTTTGAGGACATCGTGGTCAAGACAGGCGCGAGCGGCGAGGTCACCCGCCTGCGCGATGTCGGTCGGGTCGAACTGGGCGCGCAGACTTACAGCCAGGCTTTCTCGCTGAACAACCGGCCGGCTGTCGGCATCGGCATTTTTCAATCCCCCGGCGCCAACGCGCTGGAGGTGCAGAAAGCCGTCGAGATCAAAATGGCGGCGCTCGCCGTGCAGTTTCCGCAGGACATCAAATATGACACGCCGTTCGACACCACGAAATTTGTCTCGGCCTCGATTCAAGAGGTCTACAAGACGCTGATCGAGGCAGGACTGCTGGTGCTGGTGGTGATCTTGATCTTCCTGCAGGACTGGCGCGCGATGCTGGTGCCGGCAACCACCGTGCCCGTCACGATCATCGGCGCCTTCGCGGCGATGGCGGCGCTCGGCTTCACGGTCAACCTATCGACCCTGTTCGCGATCGTGCTGGCGATCGGCATCGTCGTCGATGATGCCATCGTCGTCGTCGAAGGCGCGGCGCACAATATCGAACAGGGCATGTCGGGCCACGACGCGGCAATCACCGCCATGGACAAGCTGTTCGCGCCAATCGTCGGTATTACGCTGGTGCTGATTTCGGTGTTTCTGCCGGCGGCGTTCCTGCCGGGGCTGACCGGACGCATGTATGCGCAATTCGCGCTGGTGATCGCCGCCACGGCGCTGCTCAGCGCCGTCAATGCGGCGACGCTGAAGCCGACGCAATGCGCATTGTGGCTGCGTCGCCCGGCGCCGCCCGAGCAGCGCAACTTTTTCTATCGCGGCTTCAACCGGGTCTATGACCGGCTCGAGCGCGGCTATGCGGCGCTGATCACGCGCATGGTCGCGCGCAGCGGCCTGTGGGTGGTCGTGGCGCTGGTGCTGATTGCCATCGGCGGTTATGGCCTGTCGCGGATCCCCACCGGCTTCATCCCGATCGAGGATCAGGGCTATCTGCTGGTGGCGGTGCAACTTCCCGACGGCGCCGCGCTCGACCGGACCCAGAAGGTGCTCGAACGGGTAAGCGACCTCGCTGGCAAAACGCCGGCCGTCGATCAGGTGATCGCCATCGCCGGCATCTCGGTGCTGGACGGCAGTTCGAGCCTCGCCAATGCCGGCGTTGCCTATCTCATTTTGAAGGAATGGAGCGAGCGGGGGCCGGGGCAGGATCTGCGTTCGCTGTTCGTCGGTCTCAACCAGACCCTGTCGGGCATCGATGAGGCGCGCATCCTGGTGATTCCGCCGCCGCCGATCCAGGGCATCGGCAATGCGGCAGGCTTTGCCATGCAGGTCGAATTGCGCGACGGCAATGCGGACTATGGCAAGCTGCAGGCGATCACCGCAGCTCTCGTCGCCAATGCGCAGACACAGAGCGCGTTGCAGCGGGTCAGCTCGCCATTTCGCTCGATGGTGCCGCAATTCGATATCGAGATCGATCGCGTCAAGACCCAGACCCTCCATGTGACGACCGATCAGGTGTTCTCGACCTTGTCGTCCTATCTGGGCTCGTCCTATGTCAACCAGTTCAACAAGTTCGGCCGCACGTTCCAGGTCTTCGCGCAGGCCGATGCGCAATATCGCCTCAGCGTGCGCGATATCGAGAACCTGATGGTGCGCAACCAGCAGGGCAGCATGATCCCGCTCGGCACGGTCGCGAAAATCACGCCCGCGGTCGGGCCGTCATTGATCAGCCTCTACAATCTCTATCCATCGGCGACCGTGATCGGACTGCCTGCCCAGGGCTACAGTTCCGGCCAGTCGATGGCGCTGATGGAGCAGATCGCCGCAAAAACGCTGCCGCCCGGCGCCGGCTATGAATGGACCGCGATGTCCTATCAGGAGAAGGTTGTCGGCAATCAGCTCTACTACGTGTTCGGTCTCGCGCTTCTGCTGGTCTATCTCGTGCTCGCCGGCCAGTATGAAAGCTGGTATGCACCGATCTCGGTGATCCTGGCGGTGCCGCTGTCGCTGCTTGGGCCGATGGCCGTGCTGACCGGGTTGCGGATCGAGAACAATCTCTACACCCAGATCGGCATCATCCTGCTGATTGCATTGTCGGCGAAGAACGCCATCCTGATCGTCGAGGTGGCGCTGGAACTGCACGTGCGCGATCGCAAACCGCTGATGGAGTCGGCGATCGATGCGGCCCGCGCGCGGTTTCGCCCGATCCTGATGACGTCGTTCGCGTTCATTCTCGGCGTGTTGCCGCTGGTGCTGGCCACAGGTGCCGGTGCCAATGCGCGGAAGTCGATCGGAATCACCGTGTTTTCGGGCATGCTCGCATCGACCTGTCTCGCCGTGCTATTCGTGCCGACCTTCTTCGTCGTCATCCAGCGTTTCGAAAACTGGCGGGCCGGGCGCAAGGCGGCGACGCATGCTGCTCCAAATATCGCAGCCGACAGCTCGGGCTAGCCGACGGCCGCGATCCGTTCGTTCGCCGCGGCCTACAGCCTGGTCGCCACGTCCGGGGCCAGCTTCTTGCCCTCATCCGGCGCCTTGGCGGCGGCCGAGCGGAGCTTCGGCAGAATGTCCTCGGTGCGATCCGCGGTCAGGACGTCGAGCGGCAGCGTCGGGCGGATGAAGGCGGTGCTGCGCATATGCGTGAGCAGCGTCAGCAGCGGCTCCCAGAAGCCATCGATGTTGGCCATCAGGATTGGCTTGACGTGCCGGCCGAGTTGCTGCCAGGTGAGCTGTTCGACCAGTTCTTCCAGCGTGCCGATGCCGCCGGGCAGGGCGACGAACGCGTCGGAGCGTTCGAACATCAGCCGCTTGCGCTCATGCATGTCGTGGGTGACGATCAGTTCCTGCGCGCCGGTCAGCGCGTTTTCGCGCTTGGTCAGAAATTCCGGGATGATGCCGGTGACGTGGCCGCCATGGTCCAGCACCGATTTTGCAACAGCGCCCATCAGGCCGATGGAGCCGCCGCCATAAACGAGGCCGATACCGTTTTCGGCCATGGCCTTGCCGAGGCCGATGGCCGATTCGACGAATTTGGGATTGGTGCCGGGGCCGGAGCCGCAATAGACGCAGATTGTTTTGATAGTGCTCATATTTGGCATGTGGCATCGCCTCATGACACGGTCAAGACGCGTTGATCGCATCGCGGGAAATTCGTGCCGGAGACAGCTTGCCGGCGGTAAAATGAATCTCCGGAAGGGTGCGACAACCCGTCAAAGCTCCTATATGAGCATGATGAGAATGACATGTCCTGCGCGGCCCGGCGCCGCTGCTTGTTTTTTGCCGGGCGCGATTGATGGCTGATAATCCCAAGACCACTGAGAAGACGAACGACATGAAGGTTCCGGCGAATCCGCTGGAGCAGGCGACGCTGTTCGGCACGCTCAAACATCTCTGGCCATATATCTGGCCAAGCGATCGTGCGGACCTGAAGCGCCGCGTCGTCTGGTCGATGGTGCTGCTGCTGGTTGCGAAGGCCGCGACCATGATCGTGCCCTTTACCTTCAAATGGGCAACCGATGCGCTGAGCGGTACCGGGTCTGCACCGGTCGCGCCCGACAACTGGATGTTCTGGCTGATCGCCTCGCCGATCGCGATGACCGCCAGCTACGGGCTCGTCCGCATCCTGATGGCGCTGTTTACGCAGTGGCGCGACGGCATCTTCGCCAGCGTAGCGATGCATGCGGTGCGCAAGCTGGCTTATCTTACCTTTGTGCATATGCATGAGCTGTCGCTGCGCTTCCACCTGGAGCGCAAGACCGGCGGTCTCACGCGCGTGCTCGAGCGCGGCCGGGAAGGCATCGAGGTCATCGTCCGCATGGTGATCCTGCAGGCGATCCCCACGGTGGTCGAGCTGGCGCTGGTGATGGCGGTGCTGGTCTGGCAGTTCGACTGGCGCTATGCGGCGGTCGTGGCGCTGACGGTGATCCTGTATTGTTGGTTCACCTATGTCGCGACGGAATGGCGGATCGAAATTCGTCGCCGCATGAACGAATCGGACACCGAGGCGAACACCAAGGCGATCGACTCGCTGCTGAATTACGAGACGGTGAAATATTTCAGCGCCGAGGCGCGCGAGGCCGAGCGCTATGACCGCTCGGTTGCCCGCTTCGAGCGCGCCAGCGTGAAGACCTATACGTCGCTTGCGCTGCTCAATGCCGGGCAGGCCGTGATCTTCACCATCGGCCTCACGCTGACGATGATCCTGTGCGCCGTCGGCATCCGCAACGGCACGCATACGGTCGGCGATTTCGTCATGGTCAATGCGATGATGATCCAGCTCTATCAGCCGCTCAATCTGGTCGGCATGATGTATCGCGAGATCAAGCAGGCGATCATCGATCTCGAAAAGATGTTCGGCGTGTTGAACCGCGATGCCGAGGTGAAGGATCGCAGCGGCGCGATCCCGCTGGCGGTGTCGTCGGGCGCGATCCGTTTTGACGACGTGCGATTCTCGTATGATCCAGAGCGGCCGATCCTGAAGGGCCTGAGTTTTGAAGTGCCGGCGGGCAAGACGGTGGCTGTGGTCGGGCCGTCGGGCGCGGGCAAATCGACGATCTCGCGCTTGCTGTATCGTCTGTACGACGTCTCGGGCGGTCGCATTACGATCGACGGCCAGGATATCCGCGACGTCACGCAGTCATCGCTGCGCTCAAGCATCGGCATGGTGCCGCAGGACACCGTGCTGTTCAACGACACCATCCGCTACAACATCCGATACGGCCGCTGGGACGCGACCGATGATGAAGTGGAAGAAGCGGCGCGGATGGCGCAGATCGATCCGTTCATCCGCATGGCGCCCAAGGGCTACGAGACCGAGGTCGGCGAGCGCGGCCTGAAGCTTTCGGGCGGCGAGAAACAGCGCGTGGCGATCGCGCGCACCGTGCTGAAGGCGCCGCCGATCCTGTTGCTGGACGAGGCGACTTCGGCGCTCGACAGCCACACGGAGCAGGAGATCCAGGACGCGCTAGAGAAGGTTTCGAAGGGGCGCACCTCGCTGGTGATCGCGCATCGGCTGTCCACCATCGTGGGCGCCGACGAGATCATCGTGCTGGAGCAGGGCCGCATCGCGGAACGCGGCACGCATGCGCAATTGCTCGTCGCGGGCGGCCTCTATGCCAGCATGTGGAATCGGCAGCGCGAAGCGGAAGCGGCGCGGGAGAAGCTGGCGCAGATCGGTGAGGATGGGGCGAGCGCGCCGAATCGCCGGCCGCCGCCGGTTGAAGAGGGCGATGCCGACGCGGTCCAGAGGCCTGACGCTGCCGAATAAAGTCTGCTAAAGCAGGCGCAAATTTCATCTGAACACAGGTTCCAACCACCCATGTCCATCGCCAATTCCATCCGTGGCCAGATTCCGCCGATCCACAAGGAGGGCTATCCCTTCATCGGCATTTTCGCGCTGGCCAGCCTGGTCCTGTTCTGGATCTGGACGCCGCTCGGCTGGATCGGCACCGGCCTAACTGTCTGGTGCGCGCTGTTTTTCCGTGATCCCGTCCGCGTGACGCCCACCCGCGAGGGCGTGGTCGTTTCGCCGGCCGACGGCAAGGTCTCGATGGTGCAGCCGGTGCTGCCGCCGGCCGAACTCGGCCTCGGCGACCAGCCGCTGCTGCGCATTTCGGTGTTCATGAGCGTGTTCAACGTCCATGTGAACCGCAGCCCCGTGGCCGGCCGGATCGAGCGCATCGCGTATCGCCCCGGCAAATTCATCAATGCCGAGCTGGACAAGGCCAGCGAGGACAATGAGCGCAATTCGCTGGTCATCGCCACCTCCGGCGGCCGGATCGGCGTGGTGCAGATCGCGGGCCTCGTGGCGCGGCGGATCGTCTCATTCGTACGCGAGGGCCAGACGCTGGAAGCCGGCGAGCGCTTTGGCCTGATCCGCTTCGGTTCCCGTCTCGACATCTATCTGCCGGAAGGCAGCAAGGCGCTGGTCTCGGTGGGGCAGACGGCGATTGCCGGCGAGACCGTGCTGGCGGATTTCCGCATCGGCGACGGCGGTCGCACCTACCGGGTCGATTAACCGCTTTGGCGGGCCTCCCCAGGCCCGCCCGTACCGTCATGGCGCGGCCAAGTGGGGTCTGCTAAGGTCGGATCATGCAAATGCCTGACGACACTCAGATCCCCGAAACCCGCCGCCGCCGGTTCCGCACCATCCCGATCCGGATGCTGGTGCCGAATCTCATCACTCTGCTGGCGATCTGTGCCGGCCTGACCGCCATCCGCCTGTCCACTGAGGGGCGGATGGAACTCGCGGTGGCCGCCATCGTCTTCGCCGCGGTGCTGGACGGCGTCGACGGCCGCATCGCGCGGATGATCAAGGGCCAGTCCAAATTCGGCGCCGAGCTGGATAGTCTGGCCGATTTCGTCAATTTCGGCGTTGCGCCGGGGCTGATCCTGTATTTCTGGCAGCTGCACGATCTCAACAATGTCGGTTGGATCGCCTCGATGGTGTTCGCCATCGCGGGCTCCCTGCGGCTGGCGCGTTTCAATGCCACCATGGACGATCCCGACAAGCCGGCCTTTGCGGCCAACTTCTTCACCGGCATGCCGGCGCCGCTGGGCGCCATCACGGTCATGCTGCCGGTCTATCTGTCGTTCCTCGACGTGCCGATGCCGCCGGCCTCGATCACCACCGCCTATGTGCTGCTGATCGGTTTTCTGATGGTGTCGCGGTTGCCGGTGTTCTCCGGCAAGGCCGTGAACATGCGGGTGCCGCGCGAACTGGTGTTGCTGATCTCGGCCTCGGTGGTGCTCTTCGTGGCGCTGCTCATCGGCTATCCCTGGCACATGCTGTCGCTGATCTCGATCGGCTATCTCGCCAGCCTGCCATTCGGCTGGCGCTCCTATCGCGACCAGGAGCGCGCGCTGGCGGCGCAGACGGCGGCAAGCGCGCCGGTTACGGCGGATGAGCCGTCATCCGAGGATCGGCCGACGCCGTTGCCCTGATCGCGCGAACAATATCCGGCAACGACCGGAGCAAAAATCAAAAAGGGAGAAAACGCCGTGACCAAGCCCGATACCATGCTGCCTGCATCCGTGCTCGAAGCGCTGCGCCGCTACGACACGCCGACCATCTGCAACGCGCTCGAACTGGTGGCGCCGGAGCGCCGCCTGATCGGCTACACCACGCGGCCGCTGGTCTGCCCGTTTCCCGATCTGCCGCCGATCGTCGGCTATGCGCGCACCGCCACGATCCGCGCCACGGTGGCGTCGGGACTGCCGCCGGCCGAGCAGAAGAAGCGCCGGCTGGATTATTACGAATATGTCGGCAGTGGACCGGGACCGCAGATCAGCGTGATCCAGGACATCGACGGGCCGGATGCCGGCTATGGCGCGTTCTGGGGTGAAGTGAACAGCGCGATCCACAAGGCGCTCGGCTGCCTCGGTGTCATCACCGACGGTTCGATCCGCGATATCCCGCAATGGGCGGAAGGTTTCCAGGCGCTGGCCGGCTCGCTCGGCCCGTCGCATGCGCATGTGCATGTCACCGACTTCGGCAAGGAAGTACGCGTGGCCGGTATGACGGTGGCATCGGGTGATCTGATCCATGCCGATAGCCACGGCGCGGTGGTCATTCCGCCCGATGTGGCGGCGAAGCTGCCCGAGGCTGCGGAATTGTGCGCAAGGCGCGAAGAGCCGATCCTGGCGGTGGCGCGCGATCCGTCATTCTCGCTGGCCAAGCTGCGCGACGCGATGGCCAAGGCATCGGAAATTCACTGACGTCATTCGAGGTCGACGAGTGGTATGCGGAGGCCGAAACGCCTCCGCATTTTTCATTTTATGTTTTCCGTTCCACGACCGATTTGTCGCGTTAATTGCTGGTTAATGCGCGGTGAACGGTAACCCGTCCTTAATCGCATTATCGTTAAGTGGCCCCGTGCGCTCGATGGGAGCGTACCGCCGTCCAGGACGGGCGTCGGTCAGTACGCGTAGCGTCGGAGTTGTCATGGATATCACCACACTGCTCGGTTTCGTCGCCGGCGTTATTGTGTTGGTCACCTTGGTGCTGATGGGCGGCAGCTTCGGGATGTTCTATGACGTCCACGCCGTCATCATCATTTTCGGCGGTTCGTTCGCCGCGACGCTGATCCGTTTCCCGCTGTCGTCGATTCTCCACGGCCTGCCGCTCGGCTTTAAATTCGCGTTCACGCTGAGCCGCCTGAATGCCCGCGACCTCGTCGATGAACTCGCCCGCATCGCCGAGATTGCGCGAAAGCAGGGCCCTGTCGGACTCGAAAAGGTCGAAACCAACGACGCGTTCCTGGCCAAGGGCATTCGCTTCGTGGCCGACGGTTATGATCTCGAATTCATCCGCGACAATCTCGAGCGCGACCGCGACAATTTCCTCATGCATCTCGACGAAGGCTCGAAGATCTATCGCGCCATCGGCGATTGCGCCCCGGCCTTCGGCATGATCGGGACGCTGATCGGCATGGTGCAGATGTTCTCGAACATGTCGGATCCCTCGAAGCTCGGCCCGTTCATGGCGGTGGCGCTGCTGGCGACGCTGTATGGCGCCATCGTCGGCAACCTCGTCTGTCTGCCCGTGGCCGACAAGCTGCACGTCAAGGTGCTGGACGAAGAAACCAACCGCACGCTGATCATCGATGGCATCCTCATGATCCGCGACTCGAAGAGCCCGGCGTTGGTGCGCGAAATGCTGCTGGCCTATCTGCCCGAGAAGCATCGCCACGAAGAGGGTGAGCCAGTCCCGGCCTAACGGCGAGGAGATCTGCGGAGTAGCGTCAGATGGCGAAGAAAAAGCGCGGCGAGGCACATGGCGGTCACGGCTGGTTCGTGACTTTCGCCGATCTGATGGCGCTGCTGCTCAGCTATTTCGTGATGCTCGTGGCGTTCTCCAGCCCGGATGGCGAGAAGCTCAAAATCGTCGCTGGTTCGGTGCGTGATGCATTCGGCGTGCAGACCGACGCGCGTTATTCCGGCATTATCGAGTCTGATGGCCTGCCAACACGCGGCGTGACCAAGAACAAGGATCACGTCTCGCCGCAGGACGCGTCCAATGTCACGAGCCCCGACGAAAAGGCCGGCACGGCACGGCCGTCGGGCGCCAAGCTGAAGATGGATCGCGAATTCGCGCTCGCTTCCGCCTCGTTGCGGCAGGCGCTGCAGGACATGCCGGAGATCACCGAGATTTCCAAGAACATCATGTTCGAGGAAACCAAGCAGGGCCTCAATCTCGAAATCATCGATCAGAACGGCCGTTCGATGTTCGCCGAAGGCTCCAAGGTGCCTTACGAACGCACGCGGCAACTGTTGCAGAAACTGGCTGCTCCCCTGAAAGCGACGCCGCTGCGCGTGGCGATCGTCGGCCACACCGCGGCCGGCTTCGTGCCGTCGCGCAACGACTATGATGCATTCGATCTGTCGTCCGATCGCGCCAATGTCGTCCGGCAGATCCTCGAACGCGAAGGGCTGCCGTCGTCCCATATTTTCTCGGTGTCGGGCAAGGCGGATGCCCAGCCGCTGTTTCCGGACGATCCGACCATGGCTGCCAATCGGCGCGTGACCATCACGCTGATGCGGGAAGATCCGCCGCTGCCGCCCAACCTGAAGCCCTAATAGTCAAATCCTTTTTTTGCTGCTCCACGCCCATTTTACCGGGGCCGGGGAGAGGCATCCCGCCTTGGGATCGGTTAGGCTGCCTGTTGACTGGCATGATCCGGCGCGCCATAGCGAGCGCCCGGAATTGTCCTTAGGCATTACGAGCAGCATGGCTGTCACGGAAACAACAGGCGAGGGGACGACAGAAGCACCGGTGGCACATGCCGGCTTCTGGTCGCTCATGGTCGGCAGCATCGGCGTCGTGTTCGGCGACATCGGAACCTCACCCCTCTACGCATTTCGCGAAGCGGTGCATGGCGCCACCCATGGCGGTCCGGCAACACCGGTGATCGTGCTCGGCGTGCTGTCGCTGATCCTGTGGGCGCTGTTTATCGTCGTCACGACCAAATATGTGCTGTTCCTGCTGCGTGCCGACAACAATGGCGAGGGCGGAACACTGTCGCTGATGGCGCTTGGCCAACGCGCGCTCGGTCGTCAGAGCTGGGTCCTGATGGCGCTGGGCATCATCGGTGCATCCATGTTCATCGGCGACTCCATGATCACGCCGGCGATTTCGGTGCTGTCGGCCGTCGAGGGCCTCAAGCTCAAGGCGCCGGCGCTCGAGCATTATGTCGTGCCGATCACGATCCTCATTCTTGTCGTCCTGTTCTCGGTGCAGCGGATCGGCACCGGCAAGGTCGCTTCGGCGTTCGGGCCGGTGATGATCACATGGTTCTCGGCGCTGGCGCTGCTGGGCGCCTCGCATATTTCGGACGATCCTACCGTTCTCTATGCGATCAATCCTTATTACGCTGTCCAGTTCATGATGAGCCACGGCGTCGTCGGTCTGGTCACGCTGGGCGCCGTATTCCTCGCGGTCACCGGCGGTGAGGCGCTGTATGCCGATCTCGGCCATTTCGGGCGCAGGCCCATTCAGTACGGATGGTTCTTCTTCGTCCTGCCGGCCTTGCTGATCAATTATTTCGGGCAGGGCGCACTTGTGCTCTCGAACCCGGCGACGATCGAAAATCCCTTCTACCTGATGGCACCGGAATCGATGTTGATTCCGCTGATCGTGCTGGCGACAGCGGCGACGGTGATTGCCAGCCAGGCGGTGATCACCGGCGCCTATTCGCTGGTGCGTCAGGCCGTGCAACTGGGGCTGCTGCCGCGCTTCGAAGTGGTGTTCACCTCCGAGACCCATGCCGGGCAGATCTATCTGCCGCGGGTCAATCGCCTGCTGCTGATCGGCGTCGTGCTGCTGGTGTTGCTGTTCAAGTCATCGAGCGGTCTCGCATCCGCTTATGGCATTGCCGTGTCCACCACCATGGTCGTCGATGGCATCATGGGTTTTGTGGTGATCTGGAAGCTGTGGAACTGGAAGGCCGCCACGGCATTCGCGCTGATCGCGCCACTGGTGCTTGTCGATCTCGCATTCCTCAGCGCCAATCTGCTCAAGCTGCTGGAAGGCGGCTGGGTGCCGTTGCTGTTCGGCCTGTTGATGGCCGGCATGATCTGGACCTGGCGCCGCGGCGCCGCGATCCTCATTCTCAAGACCCGCCGCACCGAAGTGCCGTTGCGCGATCTGATCAAGAGCCTGGAAAAGCGCCCGCCGCATATCGTCAAGGGCACCGCGGTGTTCCTCACCAGCGATCCCGATTTCGTACCGACGGCGCTGCTGCATAATCTGAAGCACAACAAGGTGCTGCATGAGCACAATGTCATCCTGACCATCGAGACCGCGCAGACGCCGACGGTGGATGTGTCCGAGCGCGTGCGGATGGAGAATATCAGCGACAAGTTCTCCATGGTGAAGCTGCGCTTCGGCTTCATGGAACAGCCGAACGTCCCCAAGGCGCTCGTCATTGCGCGAAAACTCGGCTGGCAGTTCGACATCATGGCGACGTCGTTCTTCGTCTCGCGGCGTTCATTGAAGCCGTCGGCGCAATCGGGCATGCCGCTCTGGCAGGACCATATTTTCATCGCGCTCAGCCGTTCGGCGAATGACGCCACCGACTATTTCCAGATCCCGACCGGACGGGTGGTCGAAGTAGGTACTCAGGTGACGATCTAACGCGTCGGCTTCGTCATTCACGGTTCCCGGATTTGCGGTACACTAGGTGCGACCATCGGGGCCGGGAACGGCCTCGCTGCCCCGCTGTTCACCACATTCCCGCGAATGCGCCCGAGGCCGACCCCATGACGACCGACAATGCCAATTCCGCCGCTGACGCGTCGGCGGATACGACTCATGCCGGACCGGGCCACGGACACACCACGGCGACGCTCGGCTCGCTGATCGTTGGCAGTATCGGCGTCGTCTACGGCGATATCGGCACCAGCCCGCTCTATGCCTTTCGGGAGGCACTGTTGGCCGCCGGGGGGCACAGAGCGCCGGGCGTGGGGCATGCCGAGATTCTCGGTGTCCTGTCGCTGATTGTCTGGGCGCTCATCATTGTGGTGACGCTCAAATATGTCGTCATCCTGTTGCGTGCCGACAATAACGGCGAGGGTGGGACGCTGGCGCTGATGGCGCTGGCGCAGCGCGCGGTCGGCGGCAAGAGCGTGGTGGTGGTGATGCTGGGCATCATCGGTGCGGCGCTGTTTTATGGCGACGCGGTGATCACGCCGGCGGTCTCGGTATTGTCTGCGATCGAAGGCACCAAGCTCGTGACCAAAGCTTTCGCGCCTTATGTGGTGCCGATTACTATCGTGCTGCTGATCGCCATCTTCGCCGTGCAGTCCCATGGTACGGCAAAGGTTGCGGTTTTCTTCGGCCCGATCATGTGCCTGTGGTTTTTCGTCATCGCGATCGCCGCCATTCCGCAGATCATCCAGCATCCCGGCGTGCTCGCCGCCTTCAATCCCGAGCATGCCGTGTATTTCATGTTTCATCACGGCATCATCGCCTTCGTGACGCTAGGTGCGGTGTTTCTGGCAGTCACCGGCGCCGAGGCGCTCTATGCGGATCTCGGCCATTTCGGCAAGCGCCCGATCCGGCTCGCCTGGCTGTTCCTCGTGCTGCCGTCGCTGGCCATCAACTATTTTGGACAGGCCGCGTTGGTGCTGCGCGATCCCACTGCGCTGGAAAATCCGTTCTATCTGATGTTTCCCGACTGGGCGCTGATCCCGATGGTGGCGCTCGCCGCAACGGCTACGGTGATTGCCAGCCAGGCTGTCATCACGGGGGCCTATTCGCTGACCCGGCAGGCAATCCAGCTCGGCCTGTTGCCGCGGTTCGAAATCCGCCACACATCGGAATCGCATTCCGGCCAGATCTATATCCCGCGCGTCAACACGCTGCTGCTGATCGCCGTCATTGTGCTTGTGGTGATGTTCAAATCCTCGAGCTCGCTCGCCTCGGCCTATGGCATCTCGGTCACGGGCACCATGGTCGTCACTTCGATGATGGCCTTCGTGTTGATCTGGAAGGGCTGGAAGTGGTCGCCGCTGCTGGCAGGCGCGCTGATCATCCCCTTTCTGTTGATCGATCTCACTTTCCTCACCGCGAACCTGCTGAAAGTTTTCGACGGCGGCTGGGTGCCGTTGGCCATGGGCGGCGTGATCGTCATGCTGATGTATACATGGCGGCGCGGCAGCCGGCTGCTGTTCGAGAAATCGCGAAAACTCGAATTCCCGCTCGCCGATCTCGTTGCCATGCTGGAGAAGAAGCCGCCGCAGCGCGTGAAGGGCACCGCGGTGTTTCTCACCAGCGATCCCGCAAGCGCACCGACGGCGCTGATGCATAGTCTGAAACACTACAAAGTGCTGCACGAGAAGAATGTCATTCTCACCATCGAGACTGCGCCGACGCCGAAGGTGGATATTTCGGACCGCGTCCGCATGGAGGAAATCAGCGAGACATTTTCCAAGATCACGTTGCGCTTCGGCTTCATGGAATCGCCGAACGTGCCGAAGGCGCTGGCGATCGCGCGAAGGACAGGCTGGCAGTTCGACATCATGTCGACCTCTTTTTTCCTGTCGCGAAGGGCGCTGAAGCCGGCCGTGCATTCCGGCATGCCGCGCTGGCAGGATCACCTGTTCATCGGCCTCAGCCGCACTGCCAATGACGCCACCGACTACTTCTCGATCCCGACGGGCCGGGTGGTCGAGGTGGGGACGCAGGTAACGATCTGAGTCGCGGTTGAGTGGTGGGGGG
>JAEXYA010000060.1 GCA_023451825.1 Pseudomonadota bacterium | reverse complement strand
GGCCCGGGGGGGTTGTGGGGGCCCGGGGGGGCTTGCCCCACCCTACAAGTGCTACTGCGCTTGCGGCCCCAGCGATGCGGCGATCTCCGCCCAGACCGGTGCTTCGTCCTTGTAGAGCGCGTTGCTGGCCTCCAGCGTCATCGCGCCTTCATCGACGCCCTGGCTCTTGAGCAAGTCGCGCACACGATCGCTCTTGCTGGCGGCCACGAACAGCGCATTGAGCTTGGCCACGATCTCCGGCAGCGTTTTCGCCGGCGCCATGCAGCCCTGAAACGTCAGCAGCGAATGCGCGCGTGATGTGGCGCCCTGTTCCTTGAAGGTCGCGATATCCGGCAGCGCCGCGATGCGCCGACGGGACACGGCGACGGGATTCCCCTTGCCGGTCTGCAGAACGGGCAGTGCCGCGGCATAGCTGCCGATGCCGGCATCGATGGAGCCGCCGGCGAGATCGCTCCACATGGGCGCCTCGCCGCGATAATGCACGGCCTCCATCTTCAGGCCGTACTGCTTGTTGAGTTCGACGATCACCATATGCGCGAAGGAGCCGGCGGCATAAGTGCCGACATTCACCTTCTCGGTCTTCTTCGCATAGGCGATGAAATCCTGCAGCGTCTTGGCGCCGATCTTCTCGCTCACCACCAGCGGCAGGCTGCCGCCCGGCATCACCGACACCCAGGTGAAGTCCTGCGGGATATTGTATTTGATGTCCTTGATGAGAACGGGATTGAGCATATAGGCGGTGGTGTTGCAGATCATCAGCGTGTGGCCGTCGGGATCCGAGCGCTTCAGCTCCAGTGCCGCGACGGCGCCGCCTGCGCCTGCCTTGTTCTCGATCACGACGGTCTGGCCAAGCTCGCGCTGCAGATATTCGCCATAGACGCGCGAGAACTGATCGGTCTGACCGCCGGCGGCGGAGCCCGCGAGAATCTTGATGGGTTTTGTCGGCCAGCTATTGGCCCGTAGCAATGACGGCGCGCCGAGCAATGCGGCCGCGCCCGCGCCAGCAGCAACGAATTGACGGCGGCTCAGCCCACGCAAATGATTTCGCACGATCATCCTCCCGATTTCATCCTGTCTCTTGTGGACAGGTGCAGGGAGTATGACCGGCTTCGCGGCCTGGTGCAAAGCCGTAGGGCGGATTAGCCGCAGGCGTAATCCGCCGCGGAGCTTCAACGATGAACTCGGCCGGCGGATTACGCTTCGCTAATCCGCCCTACGGAATTGGAAACTGCGTGCGCCAGTGGTTCGCGATGTCGATGCCGCGCGCGAACCACACGCCTTCATGTGCAGTCATATGCTCGAGCATCCTGATGAGCCCGCCGACGCGACCGGGTCTCCCGATCAGGCGATCATGCAGGCCGATGGACAACAGCTTTGGTGCGCCGGCCTGGCCTTCCGCATAGAGAACATCGAAGGCATCGCGCATATAAGTGAAGAACTGCTCGCCGGTGGCGAAGCCGGAATTCTCGTTGAAGCGGTTGTCGTTGGATTCGTAGGAATACGGCACGACAAGGAACGGGCCGTGTTCGGTCTTCACCCAGTAAGGCAGTTCATCGGCGAGCGAGTCGCGGTCGTAAAGAAAGCCGCCCTCCTCCGCGAGCAGACGCCGGGTGTTCGGACCGGGACGGCCCGTCATCCAGCCGAGCGGACGCGAACCGGTAAGGCCTTCGAGAATCTCGATCGCCTTGCGGATATGCGCGCGTTCGGTGGCTTCATCCACGTCGCAATAGTCGATCCAGCGATAGCCGTGGCTGACCATCTCATGGCCGCGCGCGACGCAGGCCTTTGCGAGTTCGGGATTTTGCTCCATCGCGCGCGCAACGCCCAGAATGCTGACCGGCACCTTGAAGCGATCGAGCACATCAAGAATGCGCCAGGCGCCGCGGCGGCTGCCATATTCGAACACGGACTCGACGAGCGGAACGCGTACGCCCTGCTTCGTCGGCACGCCGATATCGTTGAGCATGCCTTCGGAAACCGCGTCACCATTGGCGAGCGTCGATTCGCCACCGCCTTCGATGTTGAGGCTGATGCTCACCGCGATCTTCGCACCCTTCGGCCATTTCGGATCGGGCGAGGTCGCGCCATAGCCGACGAGATCGCGAGCGATCATGGCGTCGGGGCGGATGTCGCCGGGCTTCATCGCTGCAGAGTCGGACATAGAGCCTCCGGAATGGCGCGGTCGAGCGGGACGGTGCAGGCATCGTAGCCGAAGAACCAGTCGGTTGCCGTGGGTCCATGCATCCACGAATTGGCGATGGAGATCTGCTGGATATCGGCGACGCGCGGAATGCGGATCATGGTGTAGCGTTCGAAAGCGGTGGCGGGATTTTCGAACTCGGCGATGCAGCGGCTGAGGATCGCGGCATCCTCGATGGCCGCCGAGCCGCCCGCCGCCATGAACGGACGCACCGCGTGGCAGGCATCGCCCATTAGCACCACGCGGCCCTTGTACCAGGTGTCGTTGCGCGGGCGATCGAAGATCGGCCAGACCGTGACGTCGTCCGTCGCTTCCACCGCGCGCTTGAGATCGGGATGCGCATCGTCGAAGGCCGCGATGAATTCGTCGCGATTGCCTTTCACCGGCGAGCCGTCGCCATCCCAGCGATCTTTCGGCAGCGCGGCCATCACATAGACCTCCTGACGGTCGGGGGTCATGTAGTAAGCCAGCGTATGACGATCCGGCGCCCACCATTTGGTGCAGTCGTCGATGGGCTCACCCTTGATGCGGCTGGCCGGAAACACCGCGCGCGGTGCAGACCGCCCGATGAAGCGCGGCTCTTCCGCACCCAGGATGACTTCGCGTGTGATGGAACGGATGCCGTCGGCGCCGATGGCGATATCGCATTCGGCGCTGGCGCCGTTCTCGAAGCGCAGCATCAGCGCATCGCCGCGTTCGTCGATGCCGGCGAGCTTGTGCGAGAAGCGGATCGTGCCCGGCTGCAACGGCCGCTGCAGCAACTGATGCAGGTCCGCGCGGTGGATGTTGACGAACGGGCCGCCGAAGCGCGCTTCGCATTCCGCATCGAAATCGAGCTTGTAGAGTTGCTCGCCAGATTCCCAGGCGCGGCTCAGGAAGGCGTCGGGCTTGATGCCCGTCGCGGCGAAGGCGTCCTCCAGATCGAGGCGGCGCAGGACCTTGGAGACATTGGCGCCGAGAATGATGCCGGCTCCGATCCGCGAGAAGCTGGACGACTGCTCATAGACCGCAACGGAAAATCCCGCGCGCTGCAGCAGCCCGGCTGCCGTGAGGCCGGCAAGCCCCGCGCCCAAAACGGCGATGCGTGTTCCGCGATCCATCTGTCACCTCGCTCAAGTGACGCCGAACGTGATCGGCGCTAAATCATTCGATATCGAACAATTTCGCTTAGAACGCGCACTTCAAGCCTGTCAAGCCGGCCGATTTCGCGCCTGCGAAAGAAGCTAAATGCGCGCTATTTGCGCGAATATGAACCGGAGATGACGCGTTTTTAGGCAGCGGCCTTGTTGATCTCCATCAAAGCAAAATCTAACTTTCGTTCGACTGCGAATGAAATCGGGGCGCAATGAAGCGTCTCGAAAGCCGGCCTCCACTCCCATGATCGAAGGTCTGACCATGAAATTCCGTGCCCGCCTCACCGCCGCCCTTCTCGCGACCCTGGCCTCGGCCGGCGTGTCCACCGCACAGGCAGCGGATATCAACTTCATCACCGATTTCGGCTTCAACGGCCGCCACGCCTATTTCTACGTTGCCCGCGAGAAGGGCTACTACAAGGCCGAAGGCTTTGACGTGAACTTCGTCCGCGGCCAGGGCTCGGCGGACGCGATCAAGAAGGTCGCCGCGGGTGTCGCGACCTTCGGCTTCGCGGATGCGGGTTCGCTGGTGCTGGCGCGCGGCAATGACGGCGTGCCAGTAAAGCTGGTCTCGGTTGTCTATGCAAAGCCGCCGCAGGCGATCTTCGCCGTGAAGGGCAGCGGCATCACCTCGCCGAAGGATCTCGAAGGCAAGACCGTCGCCGATACCGCATCGAGCTCGGTGCGCCTGCTGTTCCCGGCTTTCGCCAAGGCCGCCGGCATCGATGCCAGCAAGGTGAAGTGGGTGGTGGCCGAAGGCTCGGCGCTGCCCTCGCTGCTCGCCAATGGCCGCGCGGATGCAATCTGCCAGTTCTCGGTGGGTGAACCGCTGATCGCCGCCGCTGTCGCGCCGAAGGAAGTGGTGCGCATCAACTACGCCGACACCAATCTCGACTACTACGGCAATGGCCTGATCGCCTCGGAAGAGATGATCGCCAAGAACCCGGAGCAGGTGAAAGCGTTTGTGCGCGCCACCATCGAGGGCATGAAGGACGCCTTCGCCAATCCCGCGGAAGCCGCCACCATCATGGCGAAATACGAGAAGGCGTTGGCGCCAGCGGTCATCGAAGGCGAAACCAAGCTGGTGAAAGAGCTCGCCGAGGTGAAGGGCAAGCTCGGCCATATCGAGCCGAAGAGCATCGCCAGCACGGTGGATGTGATGTCGACCAACTTCTCGCTGAAGACTCCGGTGAAGCCGGAAGACCTGTTCGCACCGGGCTTCGTCGAGTGATGACGAGCGCTCCCCTCACCTCCTCGCCGTCGCGGCCTGCCGCGGCGGTGGTGCCGGCGATCAACATCAAGGGCGTCACAAAGACCTATCCCGGCCGCGATGGCAAAGCCACGCATGCGCTCGGGCCAGTCGACCTGCGCATCGATCCCGGCAGTTTCGTTTCGGTGGTCGGCCCGTCCGGCTGCGGCAAGTCCACGCTTCTGCGGCTGGTCGCCGGGCTCGAGATGCCGGACAGCGGCACGATGCAGCGTTATGGCACCGATCTCAACGGCCCCTCGCATGAGGTCGGCATCGTGTTTCAGGAGCATGTGCTGTTTCCGTGGCTCAGCATTCTCGACAATGTGCTGATCCCCGCCGATGTGCTGGCGCTGCCGAAAGCAGCAACGCGCGAGCGTGCGCTGAAACTGCTCGAACTCACCGGACTGAAGGACTTTGCCCATCAGCGCCCGCAGGCGCTATCCGGCGGCATGAAGCAGCGCGCCGCCTTCTGCCGCGCGATGATTTCCGATCCGCGCCTGCTGTTGCTGGACGAACCCTTTGGCGCATTGGACGCGCTGACGCGCGAGGAGCTGTCGCTCGAACTGTCGCGGCTGTGGCAGGAGCTTGGCCGCGCCGCACTGCTGATCACCCATGACATCGAGGAAGCGATTTTGCTGGGCGACCGCGTGCTGATCATGTCGGAACGCCCCGGCACCATCCGCGCCGACATCACCATCGATCTGCCGCGCCCGCGCAATGCCGACACGGTGAAGCTGCCGCGCTTCCAGGAAATCAAGAACCAGATCCGCGACATCATCTTCAACCGGGTGGGTGAGTGATGATGACCGCTGCCACACACGCCGTCATTGCGAGCGCAGCGAAGCAATCCAGTTCTCGGCCAAAGACTGGATTGCTTCGTCGCTTCGCTCCTCGCAATGACGGCCAGATAAGAGGCTTTTGCCAATGACCTCGCGCTTCATCGACCGCGCGGCGACGCCGCTGATCTATCTCGGCCTGCTCGTCGGCTGGGAAATCATCTGCGACACCATGAAAATCCCGACCTGGATCCTGCCGGCGCCGTCGGAGATCTACGCATCCGCGTTGAAATGGGCGCCGGAGCTTCTCTCCAACACCATCGTGACACTACGCGAGACCGTACTCGGTTTCGTCTTCGCGATCCTGCTGTCGCTGCCGCTGGCGATCATCATCAGCCTCAATCCGCTGGCGCGGCGGATCATCTATCCGATCCTGCTCGGCCTGCAGTCAGTGCCGAAAGTCGCCGTCGCGCCGCTGATCATTTTGTGGTTCGGGCTTGCCGAATGGCCGAAGATCATCGTGGTGGTGCTGGTCTGCTTCTTCCCGATCCTCGTCAACATGGTCGCCGGCTTCGAGGCGGCGCCGAAGACGATGCTGGACCTGATGCGCTCGCTCGGCGCCTCGCCGCATGTGGTGTTCCGCCGGCTGCGGCTGCCGGTGGCGCTGCCGCACTTCTTCACCGGCTGCAAGGTGGCGGTGACTTTCGCTGTCATCGGCGCCGTCATCTCGGAATTCGTCGCGGCGCAGGACGGGCTCGGCTATCTCATTCTCACCTCCACCGCGCAGTCGCAGACGCCGCTCGCTTTCGCCGCCATCGCCTTGCTCACGGTGCTGAGTATTGCGCTCTTTCACGGCATCGAGTTTATCGAGAAGCGTGTGATCGACTGGACGCCGTGACATCATGACCGACGAGACATCAGGATCGAAACCGCCCTCGCGCCGCCCGACGCGCGCGCGGGCGGCGATGCGCGAACAGGTCGATGCGATCTTCGCGCAGTGGCAGGCGGAGCGGCCGGATATCGATCCCAGCCCGGTGCATGTCTACGGCCTGATCGGCCGCATCCAGATGCAATGCACCGCTGTCATCGACGAGGCGCTGGCGCCATTCGAGCTGACACGCGGGACTTATGACGTGCTGACGGCGCTGCGTCGCGCGGGCGCGCCGTATAGTCTCTCGCCGAAGCAGATTGCCCAGTCGCTGTTGCTGAGCGGGGCGGGACTGACCAGCCGGCTCAACAAGCTGGAAGGGCAGAATTACCTGGCGAGGCTGCCGGAGCCGAATGACCGCCGGACACTGCGGGTGCAACTGACTTCGGCCGGTGAAGCCGTGATCAATGAAGCGATCCCGCGGGTGTTCGAGGTGCAGAGCACGCTGCTGCAGCCGCTCGGAGCGGACGGGCAGCAGCGGCTGATGCAGGAGTTGATGCGCTTTGCCGATGTGATCGATGGGCGCGCCCAAACATAAATGGGCCGTAGGGTGGGCAAAGGCGCGAAGCGACGTGCCCACCTTCAAGTGCTCGGCTGGTGAAGGTGGGCACGCTGACGCTTTGCCCACCCTACAGAAGCGGCATTACGCCTTGCCGCCGGAATTCTTGCGCGTTTCGGCGACCCAGTTCTTCGCGCCGGTGGCGAGGATGCCGCTGTCGTTCAGCAGGGTCACGAGCTTAAAACCCATGGCGATGTTCTTGGCGGCGCCCACCGGGCCCGAGCAGTGGATGCCCGGCGCGATGCCGCGCTTGTCGCATTCCTTGATGAGCTTGTCGTAGATCTTGAGGATCTCCGGCTCTTCGCGGTCGAGCTTCGGCACGAGGCCGTAGGAATAACCGAGGTCGCTGGGGCCGACATAGACGCCGGCGATGCCGTCGACATCGAGGATGGCTTCCATATTGTCGATGGCGGTCTTGGTTTCCAGCATCGGAATGCACAGGGTCTCGGCGTTCGCCGTCTCCTGATAGGTGCCGCCGGCGCCATACATGCCGGCGCGGATCGGACCGTTGGAGCGGGTGCCACGCGGCGGATATTTGCAATACTGGACGAAGTTCTCGGCTTCTTCCTTGGTGTTGACCATCGGGCAGATCACGCCATAGGCGCCGCCATCGAGCACCTTGCCGATGATGCCCGGCTCGTTCCACGGCACGCGGACCATCGGGGTGACGTCATGGCCGTTCATGGCCTGGAAGCAGGTGACCATGGATTGATAGTCCTGCACGCCGTGCTGGATATCGACGGTGACACTGTCGAAGCCGCATTGCGCCATGACTTCGGCGGAGAAGCCCGACGGGATCGCCAGCCACGCATTGACGACGGCGCCGCCCTTTGCCCAGATTTCCTTGACCTTGTTTGCCATGTTCGTTTCCTTTTGGACTACCTAGAGGTCGTCATTGCGAGGAGCCCTTTGCGACGAAGCAATCCAGTCTTTGCTTGTTGCCTTCTGGATTGCTTCGCTGCGCTCGCAATGACGGAGTGTTGTTAGCTGGTCGCGTGTTTGACGGCCTCTTCGCTGACACCGACGTCGCGCGCGGTCTGCACGATGGCCGCCCATGTTTCATCGGGCAGCGGCACGCCGTTGGCCGTGCGATCGGCGCGGGTCTTGGCTTCGTTGTCGCCAGGGATCATCACGGCATCGACGCCGGCCGCGGGTTTTGCGCTCTTGAAGAAATCCACATAGCGCGCGACTTCGCCATCGAAGAAGTTCGACGGGTCGATCTTCTTGGGATCGATATAGATCGAGAACATGCCGTTCGCGAACGGGCGGCCATGCTTGGTGGCGCCATTGCCGGTGAGCGCGCCGCCGAGCAATTCGCAGATCAGCGCCAATCCCGACCCCTTGTGATCGCCGAACGCGCGGATGGCGCCCTGCCCCTTGGAGTGGTCGCGGGTGCCGTCGACATTGGGGCCATAGAGCAGGAACGGATCCTGGCTGAGATCGCCATTCGGCGCGATCAGCGCGCCCTCGGGCAGTTTCTTGCCGCCACGCGAGGCAACCAGCACCTTGCCTTCGGCGACCACCGATGTCGCGAAATCGAGCACCACCGGCGGGCCGCCGGCGCGCGGAATGCCGACGCAGTAAGGCGCGGTGGAGAGACGACGCTCGACGCCGCCATAAGGCGCGACCAGCACGGAGCCGGCGGCGGTGACGAAATGGATGGAGACGAGACCTTCGGCCGCAGCCATTTCGGCCCAGTCGCCGATGCGGCCGATGTGACCGGAATTCTTGGTGGCGATGGCCGAGAGGCCAGCCGCCTTGCACTTCTCGATGCCGAGCTTCACCGCCTGAGGGCCGACCGTCTGGCCATAGCCGAAGCGGCCATCGACGACGGCGAGCGACGGCGTATCGACGGGGATCTCGATGGTCTGGTTCGGGATGATCATCCCGTTATTGCGCCAGCGGATATAGACGGGCACGCGGATGACGCCGTGGCTGTCATGGCCGGTGAGGTTCGCCGTGGTGAGATAGGTGGCGATGCGGTTTGCTTCCTCTTTGGTGGAAGATGCGCGCTCAAAAACCTCGGCAACGAAGGCGATCAGTTTATCGACTTGAACTGTAACCATGGCGGGACATTCGTCCTTGTTGTTGGGCTTTGAGACCTAATGCGCGGGCAGCCCCGCTGCGGGCTTGCCGTGACCGCCGAGATAGGCGGCTGCAATGGCCTCGTTGGCCCAGAGATCCTCCGGTTTGCCGTCGAGCACGATACGGCCGGTTTCCAGCACATAGCCATGATCGGCGACAGACAAACCCATGCGCGCATTCTGTTCGACAAGCAAGACCGTGGTGGACTGGCGGATTTCCGTGATGATGCGGAAGACCGCCTGCACGATGACGGGCGCGAGACCGAGCGAGGGCTCGTCCAGCAGCAAGAGCCGCGGCTTGGCCATCAATCCGCGCGCGACCGCGACCATCTGCAACTGACCGCCGGACAGCGTCCAGCCCAGCGCGCCGGTGAATTTCCGTATGTCGGGAAACAGATCAAACATCGCATCGGCTTCGCGCGACAGCTCGGCCTTGCCCACCTTGCGGTTGGACGCGCCGAGCATGATGTTCTCTTTGACTGTCAGGCCAGGGAAGACCCGCCTGCCCTCCGGCACATGCGAAATGCCCATGCGCACGATCGCTTCCGGGCCGAGGCCCGCAATCGATTTTCCGTCGAACAGGATATCGCCCTGGGCCGGCTTGGCGAGGCCGGAAATGGCGCGCAACGTGGTGGACTTACCGGCGCCATTGGCACCGAGCAGCGTCACCACCTGCCCTTCCTCGACCTTGCAGCTGATGCCCTGCAGGGCGACGATTTCGCCGTAGCGCACATGGAGGTCGTTGATTTCGAGCAGCGCCATCACGCAGTTCCCAGATAGGCAGAGACGACATCGGGATGGCGCAGCACGGCCATGGATTCGCCATCCGCGATGCGGCGTCCGAAATTGAGCACGGTGATGTGCTGGGCGGCTTCCGACACCAGCGTCATGTCGTGATCGATGATCAGGATCGTCAGCCCCTGCGCGGCGATGCGCTTGAGCAGCTCGTGCAGTTCGAGCTTCTCGCTGGAGTTCAGACCCGCAGCGGGCTCGTCGAGCAGCAGCAGCGTCGGATTGCCGGCGAGCGCACGGGCGATCTCGATCAGGCGCTGATGGCCATAGGAGAAGCTGGAGATCAGCTCATTCGCGCGGGAGCCGAGACCCACGAATGTGAGCGCAGCCAGTGCGCGTTCGGTAAGCGCGGTGTGGTTGCCATTGCCGACCAGCGTGTTGCCCGGACGCTCGGCACCGATGATGACGTTTTCCAGCGCCGTCATCGAGCGGAACAGACGGATGTTCTGGAAGGTGCGGCCGAGGCCTGCAGCTGCGCGCAGATGCGGCTGCATGGTGGTGACGTCGGTGCCATCCAGCACGACCTTGCCCGCGGTTGCCTCATAGAGACCGGAGAGAACATTGAGCGTCGTGGTCTTGCCGGAACCGTTAGGGCCGATCAGCGCATGCACGCCACCGCGATGCACGGCGATGTCGACTTCATCGACGGCCTTGAGGCCACCGAAATGCTTCGACAGGCTGGAGACGCGCAGCACCATCTCATCGCCGGTCGCCGCCGGCTTCAGCACCAGCGGCGCGGTGGACGGCATCACCTTCTTCGGCGGGCGCAGGCGATCATAGGCGGTGCTGACCCAGCCCCAGATGCCATCGGGCATGAAGCGGATAATGAGGATCACCGACAGGCCGTAGATGGCGAGATAGAGGCCGGGCACGCTCTTGAGGAAGCGCAGCCATTCCGGGATCAGGATCAGCAGGCCCGTGCCGATGGCGGAGCCGATCGGCGACGCCACGCCACCGAGCAGCGACATCGTGAGGAAGACGATGGATTCGGCGAAGGAGAACTGATCCGGCGAGATATAGGCAAAGCCGCCGGCGAACAGGCCGCCGCCGAGACCGCCGAGCAGCGCGCAAATCGCAAATGCGTAGATCTTGGTGCGGAACACATCGATGCCGCTGACGCCAGCGGCGAGTTCATTGTCGCGCACCGCGCGCATGGCGCGACCGAGGCGCGTATCCGGCAGATGCCAAACAATGTAACCGACAAGCGCCAGCACGGCGACGCAGAAAGCGAGATAGGCCTGCTGCGATGCCAGGATCGGCGGACGGCCGATCTTCGACACGCCGTCCGGGCCTTTTGTCAGCCAGATGGCATTGATCATGATCAGCGTGATGATCTGCTGGAACGAGATCGTCACCATCGCGAGATAGTGCCCGCCAAGCCGCAGCGTGGACAGGCCGAGCAGCGCACCCGCCGCCAGGGCCATGGCGCAGCCGCCGAACAGGCAGAGCCAGTAATTGAGCTGATAGTCCGTGGTGCCGAGGCCGACGGCATAGGCGCCGAAGCCGAAGAAGGCGGCTTGGGCCAAATTGATCTGGCCGCAGAGGCCGAGCACGACGGACAGACCGAACACCGCGATGGCGAAGGTGGTCGCCTGCATCAGGATGTTGAGGATGTAACCGTCGAACCGCATCGAGGCTGCGAGGAAGACGACGACGGCAGCAGCGATGAAATACGGCGCGTGACGGATCAGCAGCGGCTTCGGGCGCGCGATGTCGGCGACCGACTGGATGTTTTCGGTGGTGCTCATGCTTTCTCCGCGACGCGCTCGCCAAAAATGCCCTGCGGGCGGAAGATCAGGAACAGCACCAGCACCAGGAACGCAAAACCGTCCTTGTAGGGCACGGAGATGTAAGCCGCGCCAAACGTCTCGATGATCCCCAGGGCAATGCCGCCGATGATGGCGCCGGTGACATCACCGAAGCCGCCGATAATGGTGGCGGCAAACGCCTTCAGCGCGATGGTGGCGCCCATCTGGATCGACACGAACAGGATCGGCGCGACCAGGATGCCGGCGAGCCCGCCGAGCACGGCGGAATAGATGAAGGTGATCATGATCATGGTGGAGACGGAGATGCCGAGCAGCGAGGCCATCTCCTTGTCCTGCGAGGTGGCCTGCAGCTTCTTGCCGATCATGGTGCGTTCGAAGAACCACCAGTTGAACACCACCAGCGCCAGCGTGACGGCGATGATGAGCAGATACTGGTTGTCGAGATAGACCGGGCCGAGCTGGATGCCGGGCGTGTCGAACCAGCCCTGCAGCACCTGCGGCTGCGGGCCGTACAGCGCCAGCACGCCGTTCGCCATCAGGATCGAGGCGCCGATGGTGGCGATGATCACCGGCAGATAGGTGCGGTGGCGCAGCGGGTAATAGACGCCGAGATTGAAGATGACGCCGATCACCGCCATGCCCGCCAGCGCGATGATGAAGGACAGCCAGTAAGGCAGCGACAGATCGACGGCGCAGACCACCATCAGATAGGCCGCGACCATGGAGAATTCGCCTTGCGCGAAGTTCACCACATTGGTGGCGCGGAAGATGAGCACGAAGCCGAGCGCGACCAGCGCATAGACCGACCCGATTCCGATGCCGGTGAAGAGGAGTTGGAGGACGAGATCCATTGCGGACTTTCACGATCGTCATTGCGAGGAGCGAAGCGACGAAGCAATCCAGTCTTCGCTTGTGGTTTTCGGGATTGCTTCGCTGCGCTCGCAATGACGGTTGAGAGGCAGGCGCTGAACATTTCGAGATCCCGGGTTCTTGCGCGAAGACGAACAAGCCCCGGGATGACAGCTCAAACCGTCAGTTATCGAATTCAATATGCTTGTCGAAAACGATATTGCCCTTGTCGTTCTTCACGATGTTGTAGCCGTGCAGGCCGTCGCCGTTCTTGTCGAAATTATATTCGCCCTCGGCCCCCGGATATTTCTTGATGGCGAGGATGGCTTCACGGATTTTTTGCGGATCGGTGGAGCCGGCATTCTTGATCGCCAGCGCCAGCACGTTGATGGCATCGAACGGCCACGAACTCTGATTGTCCGGCGCGACCTTGAAGGCGTCGCGATAGGTCTTGCCAAACGCCTTGGCGGCTTCCGAGGATTCCTCGGCGTAATCGGCGACGCCATAGGTGTTGTAGAGCGCCGGACCTGCGAGCTTCAGCGCGGTGACGTTCACGATGGACGGCGAGCCGACCCACGGAATGTTGACGCCGAGCTGGCGCAACTGGCGGGCAAAGATGCCGAGATCGTTTTCGAAGGTGAAATAGGAGCCGAGGATGTCGGCGCCGGACTGCTTGATGGCCAGCACCACCGGGGTGAAGTCCTGGCTCTGATTGGCATAGCCCTGATCGATGGCCACCGTGGCGCCCAATGGCCCGAGCGCCTCGGTCAGCGCCTTGCCGCCGGCGGTGCCGAACGCATCCGTCGAATGCAGCACGGCCCACTTCTTCTTGCCCAGCGTCTTCACGCCATATTCGGCGATGACGCGGCCGGAATAGCTGTCATTGGGGCGGAAACGGAACAGCCAGGGATTGCCGAGTTTCGTCAGATTCGGATCGGTGCCGCCGAACATCACGGGCTTGCCGAGCTTGAGCACGTCCGGCGCCATCGCATGGACCTGGGTCGAGCGGATCGAACCGAGGAAGCCCACGATCTCCGGATTGGCGGCGAGCTTCGAGAAAGCCAGCACGATGCCGGGATTGGTGGTCTGGTCGTCCTCGATGATCAGTTCGATCTGCTTGCCAAGGATGCCGCCGGCCTTGTTGATGGCCTCCACCGCGAGCTTGGCGCCGCCGGTGGCGTATTTGCCGGCTTCGGCCGCGGGACCGGTGATCGGCGCGCACATGCCGATCTTGATGGTGCCGCCACCCTGCGCGCGCGCATGTCCAATGATGTAAGGAGCAGCCAAACCGGCGGCAATGCCGGCCGTGAATCCACGTCGGGTCAGCGTCATCAAATCCTCCCACAGAGGCCGGACTTGAGCGCCAGCCTTCCTTTCGATTTTGACGACGTGGAGTTGAGCGAAAAATTTGGTGCCTGTCTACAGTGACTGTGAAATTCGTACGATGAATTCATCGCAGCGAATTCATGGCAGCGCTGCAGAAACGGCTTTGCTGCAAAATTATGCAGAAGAGTTATCGGCCCCGTCCCGATCCGCGCCCGGCATCGCCTGCAGGCAAGCTTCCAGTTCATGCAACATCGCCTGCAATTCCGAGAGCTTGCGCGCACCAAAACGCTTGGTCATCTCGCCATAGATCGCCTCGGATGTCGGCGCGACGGTTTCGATGAGCTTCAACCCCTTTGCCGTGATCGACACGATGTTGCGGCGCAAATCGGCTTTGAGCAGATGTCGCGCGATCAGCTTGCGCTGCTCCAGATCACGCAGAATGCGCGACAGGCTGGGACCGAGCAGAAAGGCGACGTGCGCCAGTTCCGTCACCTCGATCTCGCCGGACGCCGCCAGCGCGCGGAGAATACGCCATTGCTGCTCGGTCAGGTCATGCGCCCGCAGCGAGGGACGAAAGTGGCGCATCACCCCTTCTCGCGCCCGCAGCAGCGACATCGGCAGCGACTGCGAAAAATCGCGCATGGGAATTTTCGCGGGCGCGCGCGGCTTTGGAGCGGATGTCATAGCAACCTCATTCTTCGGCGCGTGCGACGCACAATCGAATTCGCGCGACACGATTTGATCGCAATCATTTAACATGTTAATCGTCTCGTCGTAAGCCGCATGCAAGACGGCTCCGGTCAGGGATGGGACATGCCTCATTTCAGCATCGAATATTCGGCCAATGTCGGCACCGCCGCAGATATCGGCGCCCTGTGCGAGGTGGTCCGCAAGGCAGCGGTCGAGACCGGCATCTTCCCGCTCGGCGGCATCCGCGTGCGCGCGATCCGCTGCGAACATTACGCCATCGCCGATGGCCTGCCCGATGCCGGCTTTGTGGATATCCTGCTGCGGATCGGCGAAGGCCGTTCGCTGGAGGCACGGCAAAAGGCCGGCGCGCATATCTTTGACGCGGTCTCGGCCTTCTTCGATCCGGCCTTTCTCGCCGGCAGCAAATTCGCGCTCTCGCTCGACATCCAGATCAACGATCCCGCAACCAGCTGGAAGCGCAACAACATTCACGACATGCTGAAGACAGAGGCCGACAATGGCTAAAGCCCCCGCCGATCCCGCCGCGGTGTTTGCCGCCAACCAGGAGCGCGCTGCACCGCTGCTCAAGACGCTGCGCGCTGATGGCATCGGCCATCGCATCAATGGTGAAGTGGTTGCTGCCTCATCTGGCGCGACGTTCGAGACGACGTCCCCGATCGATGGCACTGTCCTTGCCAGCGTCGCGCGCGGGACGAAGGAGGACATCGACAAGGCAGCCAAGGCAGCACAGAACGCATTCAAGGAATGGCGCGAGATGGCGCCAGCCGCACGGCGCAAATTGCTGCACCGGATTGCCGATGCGATCGAGGATCACGCTGATAATATTGCGACGCTCGAATGCATCGACACCGGCCAGGCCTGGCGCTTCATGTCGAAGGCCGCCGTGCGCGGCGCTGAGAATTTCCGCTTCTATGCCGACCGCTGCGTCGAGGCCCGGGATGGGCTGAACACGCCGGCGGAAGAACACTGGAATATCTCCACCCGCGTGCCCATCGGCCCTGTCGGCGTGATCACGCCGTGGAACACGCCGTTCATGCTCTCCACCTGGAAGATTGCCCCGGCCCTCGCCGCCGGCTGCACGGTGGTGCACAAGCCGGCCGAATGGTCGCCGATCACCGCCGACCTGCTGGCGAAGCTCGCCAAGGAAGCGGGCCTGCCCGATGGCGTGCTCAACACCGTAAATGGGATCGGCGAGGAAGCTGGCAAGGCACTGACGGAGCACCCCGCCATCAAGGCCATCGCCTTTGTCGGCGAGAGCGCCACGGGTTCGGCGATCATGGCGCAGGGCGCGCCGACGCTGAAGCGCGTGCATTTCGAACTCGGCGGCAAGAATCCGGTGATCGTGTTCGACGATGCGGATCTGGACCGTGCGCTCGATGCCGTGGTCTTCATGATCTATTCGCTGAATGGCGAGCGCTGCACGTCATCCAGCCGGTTGCTGATCCAGAGCAGCGTTGCGGACAAGTTCATCGAGAAACTCGCTGCACGTGTGAAGGCGCTGAAGATCGGCCATCCGCTCGATCCCGCCACCGAAGTCGGCCCGCTGATCCATGAGCGACATCATGCGAAAGTCTGCAGCTATTTCGATGTGGCGCGTAAGGACGGCGCCACCATCGCCGTGGGCGGCAAGGCCCATGACGGCCCCGGCGGCGGCCATTATGTGCAGCCGACGCTCGTGATCGATGCGAAGCCCGGCATGCGCGTGGCGCAGGAGGAGGTGTTCGGGCCCTTCCTCACCGTGATCCCGTTCAAGGATGAAGCGGATGCGATCGCCATCGCCAATGACGTGCAATATGGCCTCACCGGCTATGTCTGGACCGCGGAGATGGGCCGCGCGCTGCGCGTCGCCGATGCGCTGGAGGCCGGCATGATCTGGCTGAATTCGGAAAATGTCCGCCATCTGCCGACGCCGTTCGGCGGCATGAAGGCGTCCGGCATCGGCCGCGATGGCGGCGACTATTCGTTCGACTTCTACATGGAGACCAAGCACGTCTCGCTGGCGAAGGGGACGCACAAGATTCAGAAACTCGGAACCTCATCCTGAGGAGCGGCGACTTCGCCGCGTCTCGAAGGATGGCCGCGGGCTCGGTGCCCGCCAACTCATGGTTCGAGACGGCGCCAAAGAGGCGCCTCCTCACCATGAGGGACTGAGAGATAACATAATAGCAGGAAACGCCCATGCCGGCACCGGTCCACGTATTCGATCCGCCCTTCAACATCCTGCGCGCCAGCCATGTGGTGCTTGACGTCACCGACCTCGCAGCCAGCCGCAAGTTCTACGAGGATATTGTCGGCCTCCATGTGGAGGATGCCGACACTGACACCGTCTATCTCCGCGCGGTGGAGGAGCATCAGCACCACTCGCTGGTGCTGCGCAAGGCGCCGCATGCGGCCTGCCACCGCCTCGGTTTTCGCGTGGCCAGCGAAGACGACCTCGACCGCGCCGGCGCCTTCTTCGCCGCCAATGGCATCAGCTATTCTTTTGTCGATCGCCCGTTCCAGGGCCGCACATTGCAGGCTACCGATCCGTTCGGCTTCCAGCTCGAACTCTGCGCGGCCATGGAGAAGCGCCCGCATCTGCTGCGCCGCTTCGATCTCTACAAAGGCTGCCATCCGCAGCGGCTCGATCATTTCAATGTCTTCGCCGCCGAATTGCAGGCCACCATCGACTTCTACGCGCGGCTGGGTTTCCGGCTTACCGAATATGCAGAGGAAGACGGCGACAACGGCCGCATCGCCGCCGCCTGGATGCATCGCAAGGGCAATGTCCACGATCTCGCTTTCACCAATGGCCGGGGCCCGCGGCTGCATCACTTCGCCTATTGGGTGCCGACCGCGATGAACATCGTGCATCTCTGCGACGTGATGGCGTCGTCGGGCTATCTCGCCAATCTCGAGCGCGGCCCCGGACGGCACGGCATCTCCAATGCGTTCTTCCTTTATGTGCGCGATCCCGACGGGCACCGTCTGGAGCTCTACACCTGCGACTACCAGACCATGGACAGCGACCACGAACCGCTGCGCTGGTCGCTGAAGGACCCGCGGCGGCAGACGCTGTGGGGAGCCCCTGCGCCGCGCTCATGGTTCGAACAGGGATCGGCGTTCAATGGTCAGGCCGTGCGCGATCCGCTGTTCGTGGCGGATGTGACGATTGCGGATTGAGGTGATGGATAGGGACGCAGTGGTCTCCCTCCCCCAAGCACGGCAAAGCCGTGCGCAGTGGGGAGGGTGGCGCGTAGCGCCGGGTGGGGCGCCCCGCGTGACGTCAGTGTTTGTGGAGACACCCCACCCGTCTCGAAGCTCGCTGGACGCTCGCTTCGATCCACCCTCCCCACTGCGTCGCTGCGCGACTTGGGGGAGGGATAAACGGCGCGTCATGGCCATGATGGAGTATTCTCGATGACGGCACGTTTGGCGACATTCACACTGGGCGGCACACACAAATACGGCGCCGTCACCGATGACGGCATCGTCGATCTCTCCGCGCGCTATGGCGGCGATTATCCGACGCTGCGGGAGGCTATCGCCCATCAGGCGCTGCATCGCCTGATCGACGCCGCCGCCAATCAACCGGCGGATTTTTCGCTCGACGATGTCTCCTTGCAGCCGCCGATCCCCGCGCCGGAAAAGATCATCTGCATCGGCGTGAACTATCCGGACCGCAACGCCGAATACAAGGACGGCCAGGACGCACCGAAATTTCCGTCGATGTTCATGCGCACGCCGCGTTCATTCGTCGGGCATGGCACGCCGCTGGTAAGGCCGAAGGCATCGAAGCAACTCGATTATGAAGGCGAAGTGGTGCTGGTGATCGGCAAGCCCGGCCGCCACATCGCCGAGCGCGATGCGCTGGATCACATCGCCGCGCTGACGCTGTGCAATGAAGGCACCATTCGCGACTGGGTGCGGCATGCCAAGTTCAACGTGACGCAGGGCAAGAACTTCGATTCCACCGGCAGCCTCGGACCTTGGATCGTGCCCTACACCGACGAGGCCCAGATCGCCGATATCCGCCTCACCACCCATGTGAATGGCGAGCTCCGGCAGGACGACCGCACATCGCGATTGATGTTCGGCTTCCGCTATCTGCTCAGCTATATCTCGACCTTCACCACGCTGGTGCCAGGTGACGTCATCGTGACGGGGACGCCGACGGGGGCCGGTGCGCGCTTCGATCCGCCACGCTATCTTGTGCCCGGCGATGTGATCGAGATCGAAGCGGACGGCATCGGCACGTTGCGCAATGGCGTGATCGACGAAGAATAAGATTTGGGAGTGCGCATGACTGTTCTCACCGGCGGCGAAGCCATTGTCAGCGGGCTGAAGGCCCACGGGATCGACACCGTGTTCGGCCTGCCCGGCGCGCAGGTCTATGGATTGTTCGATGCTTTCCATCAAGCCAAGCTCAACATGATCGGCGCGCGGCATGAGCAGGCCTGCGGGTACATGGCGTTCGGCTATGCGCGCGCTTCAGGCAAGCCCGGCGTGTTCAGCGTGGTGCCCGGCCCCGGTATCCTCAATGCAAGTGCGGCGATGCTGACGGCGTTCGGCTGCAACGAACCGGTGATGTGCCTCACCGGCCAGGTGCCGACGGATTATCTCGGAAAGGGCCGCGGACATCTGCATGAGATGCCGGACCAGCTTGCGACCCTGCGCAGCTTCGTCAAATGGGCGGAGCGGATCGAATATCCCGCGGATGCGCCGACAAAAGTGGCGCGTGGATTTCAGGAGATGATGTCCGGCCGCCGTGGGCCCGTGGCGCTGGAAATGCCGTGGGATGTGTTTACGCAGCGGGCGGAAACAGCCGATGCGGCAACATTCGCGCCGTTCAAGGCGCCCTCGCCCGATCCCGATCGCACCAAGGCTGCGGCAGCGTTGATCACGGCCGCGAAGGCACCGATGATCTTTGTCGGTGCCGGCGCCATGGATGCCGGTGCTGACATTCTCGAACTGGCCGAGATGATCGATGCGCCCGTGGTCGCGTTCCGCTCGGGCCGCGGCATTGTCAGCAATGCGCATGAGCTCGGGCTGACCATGGCGGCCGCGTATAACCTGTGGCCGCAGACCGACTTGATGATCGGTATCGGCTCGCGGATGGAGCTGCCGGCCACGTTCCGATGGCCGTTCAAGCCGGATGGGTTGAAGTCGGTGCGCATCGATATCGATCCTGTCGAATTCAGGCGCCTTGCGGTGGATGCACCAATCATCGCTGATGCAGCAGAGGGCACACGCGCGCTTGCCGCTGCGGTCAACAAGGCCGGCTACAGCAAAACATCCGGTCGCCGCGAGGCGATCCGTGCGGCCTCCGCCAAGGCGGCGAAGGACATCCAGGTGGTGCAGCCGCAGATGGATTATCTCACCATCCTGCGCGACGTGCTGCCCGACAACGCCATCGTCACCGACGAGCTGTCGCAGGTCGGCTTCACGTCCTGGTACGGCTTCCCCGTCTATCAGCCGCGCACTTTCATCACCTCGGGCTATCAGGGCACGCTCGGCTCCGGCTTCCCCACCGCCCTCGGCGCCAAGGTCGCGCATCCCGACCGGCCGGTGGTGGCGATCACCGGTGATGGCGGCTTCATGTTCGCCGTGCAGGAGCTTACCACCGCCGTGCAGTTCAAAATCGGCGTGGTGGTGCTGGTGTTCGACAACAATGCCTATGGCAATGTGCGCCGCGACCAGCTCACCGTGTTCGACGGCCGCGTCGTGGCGGCGGATCTGGTCAATCCGGATTTCGTGAAGCTGGCGGAATCGTTCGGTGTGGGCGCGGCGCGGGTCAAATCGCCGACAGAGTTTCGCCCGGCGCTGGAAAAAGCGCTGGCAGATGGCGGGCCGTATCTGATCGCGGTGGATGTCCCGCGGGATTCCGAAGTGAGCCCGTGGGCGTTTATTCATCCGAAGAAGCCATAAAGTGCCGTCATTGCGAGCGAAGCGAAGCAATCCAGTTCTCGGCCAAAAACTGGATTGCTTCGTCGCTGCGCTCCTCGCAATGACGATGACTACTTCACCGGCGGGTCGAGCTGGGTGCAGCCGCCCTCAGAGATGGGGCGCATGATGTCCGCGGCCTTCACCTTGCCCTTGATCTTCAAGAGATCCCACTCGCCCTTCACTTCCGACGGCTTCTTCACTTCCGCAAGCAGCATGTCGTTCATCAGGCGGCCGTCCTCACGCACCCTGGCGCCGGGCGCGAAGAAATCATCCACAGGCATCTCCTTCATCTTCCGCATCACGGTGAGGCCGTCATTGTCATTGGCGGCCTCGGCGGCACGCAGATAGTGTTTGACGGCGCTGTAGACGCCTGCCTGCGAATGGGTGGGCATCTTGCCGTGCTTGGCCATGAAACGCTTGCCGAAATCGCGGCTGGCGTCGTCATTGTCCCAGTAATAGCCTTCAAGATATTGCACCCCTTGCGTGGATTCCGAGCCGAGCGCCTTCACCGAGGTGAGATAGAAGATCAGCACCGCAAGCTTCTGCTTGCCCTCGCCAATCTGGAATTCGCGCGCCTGCTTGATATTGGTGACGGTGTCGCCCGACGCGTTGGCCAGCGCGATCACCTTGGCGCCGGAGGACTGCGCCTGCAGCAGGAAGGATGAGAAATCCATGCTGCCGACCGGGTGTTTCACCGAGCCCAGCACCTTGCCGCCTGCGCCCTCCACCACTTTGGACACTTCGTTCTGCATGGCGATGCCGAAGGCGTAATCTGCCGTGATGAAGAACCAGGTATCACCGCCATCCTTCACGACGGCCTTCGCGATGCCCTGCGCGAGCGAATAGGTGTCGTACAGCCACATGGCCGCCGTTGGCGCGCATTGCTTGCCGAACACATCGGCGGTGGCGGAGCCCACATGCACCAGCACCTTGCCGCGCTCGCGGGCGAGGTTCTGCACGCCGAGCGAGATCGCGGAATTGCCGATATCGAAGATCGCATCGACCTTCTGCTGGTCATAGAGATCGCGCGCCAGCGAGATGCCGATATCGGTCTTGTTCTGGTGATCAGGCCCCAGCAGTTTCACCGGCTGGCCGCGCACCTTGCCGCCGACATCGTCGATGGCGAGCTGCGCCGCCACCACGCTGCCGACGCCGCCGGCATCGGAGAATACGGAGCTCTTGTCGTTCAGTACGGCGATGGACAGAGGTTTGGTGATCGGTTCGGCGAAGGTGGCGGTGGTGCCGAGACATGCGACAGCCATCGCGAACAGGCCCATGCGGGTCATTGGTCGTTTCCTCATTTTGATTTTTATCGAGGAAGCGTAACGAGGGTGGTCGGCATTGACCAGCACATTTTAATCGAGCGATTAAACGCCGTCATCTCGTCTTGCGGAATGTGAGATTGATGCGCTGGGCGCCCATCACCGGATGCACGCCGTCGGGCAGCGGCGCCACGCCGTGATAAGCAAGACGCGACGGCCCGCCCCAGACGACGACGTCGCCATGGGTGAGGCGATACCGCCTCGTTGGCGCGCTCCGCGTGAGTCCGCCGAACAGAAATGTCGCCGGCAGACCGAGCGAGACCGAAACGATGGGCGCGCCGAGATCGAGCTCGTCCTTGTCCTGATGCAGCGAGAGCTTTGCGCCGGGCTTGTAGCGATTGATCAGGCAGGCATCGGGCATGAAGCCGGGATAGCCGCCTTCCGCGGCCGCGCGTGCAGCGAGGTTTTGCAGCGATGGCGGCATCGCCGGCCAGTTCTGGCCGCTGTCGGGATCGACCGGATCATAGCGATAACCACGTGCGTCCGACACCCAGCCGACACGGCCGCAATTCGTCATCGCCACCGACATCGTGTGACCACCCGGCGTGATCAGATGCCGGAACGGCGCCGCCTTGATCACGGTGCGGAGATCGGCGAGCAGCGCAGCTTCGTCATCGCCGACAGAGCCGCGCAAAAGGACAGAGCCCTCGCCGAGCTGCTCGCGCGCGGGCTGCGATTCATCGGTGGTCGCGAACAGGTCGGTCATTCATTTCGCATCATGAAAAATCACGCCGAGCGTATGACGGCGACCTGTCTTAACACGACTGACGCCGTGGCGCAGATTCACGCGATAGCTGCCGCGCGTGCCCTGCACCGGGCGATGATGCACGGCGAACACGACCGCATCGCCCTGCTGCAGCGACACGACCTCAGCGCGCGATTGCATGCGCGGGCGCTGTTCGGTGAGGACGAATTCGCCGCCCGTAAAATCCTCTCCCGGCTGCGACAGCAGGATCGCGACCTGCAGCGGAAAGACGTGCTCGCCATAGAGATCCTGATGCAGGCAGTTGTAGTCGCCTGCCTCATATTGCAGCAGCAATGGTGTCGGACGGCTTTGACCGGCATCGTGGCAGCGTTTCAGGAAGGCGGCGTGATCCGCGGGGAAGCGCACATCGATCCCCATGGTCGCGTTCCAGCGGTTGGCGATGGCGCTGAGCGGACCATAAAGCGCGGGACGCAGGGCCGCGATGGGATCGGGCAGCGGGTAATTGAAATATTTGTATTCGCCACGGCCGAACCCGTGGCGCGCCATCACGATGCGGCTGCGGAAGCGGGCATCATCGGGATAGAGCGCGGACAGCGCGCGACATTCGTCAGGCGTGAGAAGCTTGTCGAAGACGGCGCAGCCCTGGGCGTCGAGATCGTCGCTGATCCGCTGCCAGTCGATCGTCTCGAGGCGCGTGTCGGAGGCCGGGCGTTTGGCGAGAGTCGCAGTGGGCATATGCAGCCGCTCCATGACGCGTGCCGATCATCGGCAACAGTTGGGGCTGCATTGTGGAGAATGGCGGAGATGGAGCCACCCGATTTCCGGATGGCTCCGTCATTGCGAGGAGCGTAGCGACGAAGCAATCCAGCCTTTGGTGAAGACCTGGATTGCTTCGCTACGCTCGCAATGACGGCCGAGGGGGACCGGAGTATTAACCCACCACCGGCAGGGTCTTCACGTCGTAGCCGTGGCTGATCTTGCGCTTCAGCACGGGGTCCTCGATCTCGAAGTCGAAGCGATCAGCCGGGCGGATGCCGCCCTTGGCGGCAAAGGTGCCGCCGAACATCGCGGTGCCATCGGGCAGCATGCTCGCATCAAAACCCTTCTTGATCAGCTCGGCCACCGGCAGCATGCCGCTGAGCTTGCCTTCCTGATACAGCACCTTCTCGCCCTTGATGGTCGCCCAGGAGCGCAGGATGATCTCGTCCCAATGCGGCAGCAGCTCTTCGAGCGCCCACACCACCGGCGCGATCGGCTTGTCGCACATCTGCTTCGACACGGTGATGTTGTAGGTCTCGACCTGGCGGTCGGTGTGGTCGGAGCCGACGCCGACATAAGTTTTACCGCCGGAGGCAATCAGGCAGAACTCGACCTCACCCGACGAATTGACGTCGGTGCATTCGATCATGCCATCGGTGGTGAAGCGGCGCGCCGAGCAGCGATAATAGATCGGGGTCGTTGCCGGCGGGGCGATGCCGAGCTCCTGCAGCTCCTTGATGTGATGATCGCGCGCGACCGGATCGCGGCCGGTCCAGCCGGCGATGACGCCTTGGGTCAGGGTGATGGAGAGCGGCGATTGCTTGCCGTTAGCGTCGAGGGTGAGTGCGATGGTGGTCATGGGTTGGTCCCTAGTTTGAGTCTCAATTTTCTCTGTCCCTCATGGTGAGGAGGCGCCACTTCGGCGCCGTCTCGAACCATGAGCTGTCGCGCTCCGTGGCTATCCTTCGAGACGCGCGCCAAGTGGCGCGCTCCTCAGGATGAGGGATGGAGTTAGCCGCGAATGGCGTCTTCCATCCCCGCGGCGAGTTCGAAGATCCGGCGGTCGCTGCCACCGGCGGCGGCGAGCATCAACCCCACCGGGGCTTCGTCCCTGCGCGAGATCGGCAGCGAGATGGCGCAGCCGTCGATCATGTTGATCAGCGTGCAGTTGCGCAGTGCCATCAGGTTCTTCTTGGCGAACACCTTGTCGTCGTCCATCTCGGCGATCGACGGCGGCGCGATGGCGCAGGTCGGCATCACCAGCGCATCATAGGGCGCGATGGTGGCCTCGACGCGGGCGATCAGCGAGCGGCGCATCGGCAGCAGATCGATATAGTCGGCGGCGGTCATCGCCTCGCCGCGCGCGATCCGCACGGAAACGCGGGGATCATAGACGTCGCCCTTCGCCGTCAGCAATTCGCGATGCCAGGCAAAGCTCTCGGCCGCGGTGAAACCGCCCTTGCTGCTCATCAGCGGGATATCGTTGAAGGCCGGGACCTCGATGCGCTCGATCAGCGCGCCCTTCTCGGCGAGCAGTTTTATCGTGCGCTCAAAAACCTCCGTGACGACGGGATCGAGTTCATCCATCGCAATCGTGGTCGGGATCGCCAGTCGCATGCCTTTGATGGCGCGCGGCGTGAGTTCGAAGTCCGGCTCACCGGCAAGAACCGCATCCATCGCCGCGCAGCACGCGACGCTCCGTGCCAGGGGACCGATGCTGTCGAGCGTAAAGGACAGCGGCACGGCGCCATCGAGCGGCACACGGCGCTGGGTCGGCTTGTAGCCGACGATACCGTTGAAGGCGGCCGGGATGCGGCAGGAGCCGCCGGTATCGGTGCCGAGCGCGGCATGCGCCATGCCGTCGAGAACCGAAACGCCGGCGCCCGAGGACGAGCCGCCCGGCACATGGCCGACCTCGCGCTTCCAGGCGCCCTTCGGCGTGCCGTAATGCGGATTTGTGCCGATGCCGGAATAGGCGAATTCCACCATATTGGTGCGGCCGATCAGGATGAAGCCGGCGGCACGCAGACGGGCCACGGTCGGCGCGTCCTGCTCGGCCGGCGCGCTGTCATCGAGCGCGCGCGAACCGGCGCGGGTCACCTGGCCCTTGATGTCGAACAGATCCTTGATCGAGATCGGGATGCCGGCGAAGCGCGACGGCGCGGCATTGGCCTTACGCAGCGCGTCCATGGCGTCGGCAGCGGCCAATGCGGCGTCCTTGTCCACATGCATATAGACCCGCTGCCCCTCGCCTTTGGGATCGGCGATTTTGGCGAGGCAGTCCTCGACCAGTTTGCGCGAGGTGGTGCGGCCGGCGGCAAGATCGGAGGCTAAGCTGGCGAGTGTCGGTGCAGACATGGTCACTGTATCCTTGTCAGGCCATGACCATGGACGTCACGGCACCTCGTCGGTATCGCCGATACGGCCGGTAATTTCCAGATCGAGCAGCGCGGAGCTGAGCGACTTGCCATGCGCATCGAGCGCAAGGGATCGCGTCACGCCGCCGCCAAGTGCCTGATCCATCACGAAATTCAGTGCGGAAATATTGGGCAGTTCATAGCGGACCACCTCACCCTGGACGATGTCCTTGAACAGGTCACGCACACGCTCGGCGGTCACCTGCGATAATAGCAACGGAAAAAGCTTTGCGTCAAAGGCAATTACCGAGATGTTGGAAATGTTGCCTTTGTCCCCGGTGCGGGAATGGGCGATATCGCGCAGCTTCATCTCAGGCCTCCACGAAACGGACAGATGGCGTCGCCTGCTCGCGCGGCAGCAGCACGGAGGCCACGGCGACGACATCGCGTGCCGACTTGGTGGCACCGCCACCGCCGGCCGGGCCGTTGGTGTAGAGCGTCTCGACCTCGTTGCCGATGCGGACCGCTTCACGCATCGTATCGGTGCGGCCGGTGACGCGGATGCGAACTTCATAGGGCTCGGAGCGCGCACCGAGGGATTCGCCGTGCAGCGAATCCACGCCGATCAGATCGAAGCGCGTCTCCGACGTGGCGACGCCGGTGAGCTTCAGCCGCTCGCGCACGATATCGAGTGCGAGACGACCGCGTGCCACGGCATTTGGGCCGGCGTAAGAAATCTGGCCCTCGCCAATGTAAGAGTCGACATAGCCGACCGAGACTTTCAGCGTATCAGGCCGCGGCTGGCCCAGCCCGCCGGTGACGCGAACGCGATCCTTGCCGACCTCCTCGATTGTCACCTGCGAGAAATCCGCGACCACATCCGGCTGCAAGTATCGTTTCGGATCGTGCACCTCATAGAGCAACTGCTCCTTGCAGGTGCGCGCGGACACTTCGCCGCCGGAGCCATCGACCTTGGTGACGACCAGCGTGCCGTCCTCGCTGACTTCGCCGATCGGGAAACCGAGCCGCGCGAGACCTTCCACATCCTTGAAACCTGGATCGGCGAAATAGCCACCGGTGATCTGGCCGGCGCATTCCAGGAGATGCCCGACCACGATGCCCTGCCCCAGCAGATTCCAGTCGGTCATCGACCAGCCGAAGGCATGGATCATCGGCGCGAGAAACAGCGCGGGATCGGAGGCGCGTCCGGTGATGACCACATCGGCACCGTCCTTCAGCGCCGCCGCCATCGGCTCGGCGCCGAGATAGGCATTGGCGGACAACACCTTGTTGCCGAGGCCACGCATGGTGCTGTCGAATTCGAGCACCGGCAGATCGCTGCCCTTGCAGGCATCGAGCACGTCGTCGCCGACAATGGCCGCGATCTTGAGTTTCGGCAGCCCCATCGCCTTCGCAATCTCGGCCGTTTTTCGCGCAGCAGCTTCGGGATTCGCCGCGCCCATATTGGTGACGATCTTGATGCCCTTCGCCGCACAGATCGGCAGCACCGCACGCATGCGCTCCTCGAGCAGGGGATCAAAACCACTCTCCGGATTCTTCATCCGCGCCTGCTGCGCCAGCGCCACCGTGCGCTCGCCCAGGCATTCGAAGACGAGATACTGGATGTCGCCCTTCTCGGCGAGTTCGACTGCGGGCTCGATACGATCGCCGGAATAGCCGGCGCCGGAGCCGATCCTGATCTTGCGCAATGGAGCCTCGCTTGTTTCGCTTCCCGGTATTTGCGGCAGCAAACCTGACGGCGTTGCAGCGCAGTGTCGCAGTCAGACCATCACACCAGATTGGTGTCAAATCTGGTCCGCGATCCGCAGATACGGCTATGCAACACGAACGCTGGACCACCACCAGACAAATGTGGAATGTCCTGCGCGACAACGAACCGGGACCATCCCGGCACTGGGAGAAAACACATGGCTGAACCCGCGCGGGCCCGCCCGAAACCGACACCGGAAACCCAGCATTACTGGGATGGCGCCAAGGCCGGCGAATTGCGCTTGCAGCGCTGCGACGACTGTAGCCACGTGTATTTCCCGCCGCGCCCGTTCTGCTCGAAATGCGCCTCGCGGAATGTTTCGGTGTTCACCGCATCGGGCAAAGGTTTTCTCTACGGCTACGTGATCAATCATCGTCCGGCCGCACCGGGCTTCACGCCGCCTTATGCCATTGCGGTTGTCGAGCTTGATGAAGGCCCGCGGATGATGAGCAACATCATCGATTGCGAGCAGACCCCGGAAGCGCTCGAACTCGACATGAAGCTCGAAGTCGCGTTCCAGAAGGTGGACGACACGCTCACCCTCCCCGTCTTCCGTCCGGCGAAGGGGTAAGACCATGCGCAGAAACGCAGTCGCCGTTGTCGGCGCAGCCGAGACCACCGAACTCGGCGTCATCCCCACCATGTCGCAGATCCAGCTCCATGCGGATGCGGCGCTCAATGCCATCAAGGATGCCGGGCTAAAGCTCTCGGATATCGACGGCATCGCCACCGCGGTGGAGACGCCGCAGCAACTCGCGCATTATCTCGGCATCACGCCGACCTGGGTGGATGGCACCTCGGTGGGCGGTTGCTCGTTCATGCTGCATGTTCGCCACGCCGCCGCCGCCATCGAGGCCGGGCTATGCAAGACCGTGCTGATCACGCATGCGGAAAGCGGCAAGTCGATGATCGGCAAATTGCCGCGCTCGATTCCGGCGGACTCGTTGCAAGGCCAGTTCGAGGCGCCGTATGGCGTCTATGGCCCGCCGAGCATGTTCCCGATTCCCGTGCTGCGCTACATGAAGACGCATGGCATCACACATGAGCAGATTGCATCCGTCGCCGTATTCCAGCGCGAATGGGCTGCGAAGAATCCGCGCGCGATGATGAAGGCGCCGATCACCGTCGAGGACGTGCTGAATTCGAAGATGATCGCCTATCCGTTCCGCATCCTGCAATGCTGCCTCGTCACCGATGGCGGCGGCGCGCTGATCCTGACTTCGGCGGATCGTGCGAAGGATTTTCCGAACAAGCCGGTCTATATTCTCGGCACCGGCGAGAGCGTGGAAACGCCGATGGTGAGCCAGATGGAGACGTTCGATTCATCGCGCGCCTTCCGCGTGGCGGGGCCGACGGCGTTTCAGGAGGCCGGCATCACCCACAAGGATGTCGATCACCTCATGATCTACGACGCCTTCGCGCATCTGCCGCTCTATGGCCTCGGCGATCTCGGCTTCATGCCGCATGAGGAAACCGGCAAATTCATCGCGGACGGCAACACGCGACCGGGCGGCAAGCTGCCGATGAACACCAATGGCGGCGGCCTCAGCTACATGCATTCCGGGATGTACGGGATGTATGCGCTGCAAGAGAGCGTCCGGCAGATGCGCGGCATCGCGCCGGCGCAGGTCGAGGGCGCGAAGATATCGGTCTGCCACGGCGTCGGCGGCATGTTCGCGGCGTCGGGGACTGTGATTTTTACGAACGAGAAGTAGCTCTCATCCATCAACCGTCATTGCGAGCGCAGCGAAGCAATCCAGTCTTTCTTCACTTTTCTTTGGATTGCTTCGTCGCTTCGCTCCTCGCAATGACGGCGATAGATTTCAACCCAAGAGGAACACCACATGGCAAAAACCAAAATGCTCGACGGAAAAGTCGTCGTCGTCACTGGCGCAGGGCGCGGCATCGGCCGCGGCATTGCGCTGCTCTGCGCCGCTGAAGGCGCCAGCGTCGTCGTCAACGATCCCGGCGGCTCGACCGATGGTGCCGGCACCTCTGCCGCACCGGCCGAAGAAGTCGTCGAGGAAATCAAGAAAGCCGGCGGCAAGGCCGTTGCTAACTTCGAGTCCGTTGCCGAAGCCGTTCCGGCCAGCAAGATCATCAAGCAGGCTGTGGACACCTATGGCCGCCTCGACGGCGTGGTGAACAATGCCGGCATTCTGCGCGACGCCATCTTCCACAAGATGTCCATCGACGCCTTCGAGGCCGTGATCAAGGTCCATCTGATGGGCTCGTTCTACACCTCGCATGCCGCCGCTCGCATCTATCGCGAGCAGAACAGCGGCTCCTTCGTCCACTTCACCTCGACCTCGGGTCTCGTCGGCAATTTCGGCCAGGCCAACTATGCCGCTGCCAAGCTCGGCATTGTCGGCCTGTCGAAGTCGATCGCGCTCGACATGCAGCGTTACGGCGTCAATTCGAACTGCGTCTCGCCGTTCGCCTGGAGCCGCATGATCGGCTCGATCCCGACCGAGACCGAAGCCGAGAAGGCCCGCGTCGAGCGCATGCAGCGCATGGGCCCGGAAAAGATCGCGCCGCTGGTGGCCTTCCTGCTGTCGGATGCCGGCAAGGACGTCTCCGGCCAGATCTTCGCCGCGCGCATGAACGAGATCTTCCTGATGGGCCAGTCGCGCCCGATCCGCTCGATCCACCGCGACGAAGGCTGGACCCCGCAGACCCTGGCCGAGCACGGCATGCCGGCGCTGAAGTCGTCGTTCTACAAGCTGGATCGCTCGGCGGATATTTTCAGCTGGGATCCGGTTTAAGCCTACAAACTCCGCCCTCATCCTGAGGAGCGGCCACAGGCCGCGTCTCCCAGCGAATGGCGAAGCCATTCGCAAGGGATGCTAGCGGAGCTCCGGCAACTCATGGTTCGAGACGGCGCCTACGGGCGCCTCCTCACCATGAGGGACGGAGTTGGTTGCGAGAATCCACAACCCAAAATCGTGCACGTAATTATATTCCAAAATTAGCTATGCATATCGACCTTATCTGACCCGTCATTGCCCAAATTTCGCAATAAAGAATTCCAGTTCCTGCCCAAGTCGGTTATGTGACCGGCAAATAACAAGGCCGATGCTGCGCATCCGCAGGCCGGGCCATTTGCTGGACATGACAATGACTGATCACGCGGGCGCCACGCCCTCCGCGGCTGCGCCGCAATCCAAGACCCTGAACTCCCCGGCGCGCGTTCTCACCGCGAGTCTGGTGGGCACCACCATCGAGTTCTTCGACTTCTACGTCTACGCCACCGCTGCGGTGCTGGTGTTCCCCAAACTGTTCTTCCCGGCCGGCAATGACACCGCGGCGCTGCTCGCATCCTTCGCGGTGTTCTCCATCGCCTTTTTCGCGCGCCCGTTCGGCGCCATCCTGTTCGGCCATTTCGGTGACCGCGTCGGCCGCAAGACCACGCTGGTCGCAGCATTGCTCACCATGGGGATCTCCACCGTGGTGATCGGCCTGCTGCCGACCCATGCACAGATCGGCATCGCGGCGCCGGCGCTGCTGGTGCTGTGCCGCTTCGGCCAGGGCCTCGGCCTCGGCGGCGAATGGGGCGGTGCCGTGCTGCTCGCCACCGAGAATGCGCCTCCCGGCAAGCGCAACTGGTACGCCATGTTCCCGCAACTCGGCGCACCGCTCGGCCTGTTCCTCGCGTCAGGCACGTTCTGGCTGCTGCTGCATTTCGTGTCGCCGGAAGCGTTCCTCAGCTGGGCCTGGCGCATTCCTTTCCTCGCCTCGATCATCCTGATCGTGATCGGCCTGTGGGTGCGTCTGTCGATCACCGAGACGCCGGAATTCCAGAAAGCCATCGACAAGGCCGAGCGCGTTGCCGTCCCCGGCATCGAGCTTTTGAAGAACCACAAGCGCAGCCTCTTGCTGGGCACGCTGGTCGGCCTGATGACCTTCGTGTTCTTCTATGTCTGCACCGCTTATCTGCTGTCCTACAATGTCGGCGTGGCGAAGATGTCGCTGCTCGATGCGCTGAAGGTGCAGATCGCCGGCGCCATCGCTTTCGGCACCACCAACATTCTCGCAGGCCTGCTCGGCGACAAGCTTGGTCGCCGCAACCTGCTGATCGCGAACTGCCTGATGGTGATCGTGTTCTCGTTCTTCGTGGCCCCGCTGCTCGGCGGTGGCATCGCGGGCATCTACGCGTTCGCGCTAATCGGTCTCGCCATCTTCGGCATCAATTACGGCCTGATCGGTGCGGCGCTTGCGTCGCCGTTTCCGACCGCGGTGCGCTACACCGGCTCGTCGATGACGTTCAATATGGCGAGCATCTTCGGCGCGTCGCTGGCGCCCTATATCGCCACCTATCTGCAGGCGAATTATGGCCTCGCTTACATCGGCTACTATGTGCTGGCCGCAGCGGTGATCACGCTGATCGCGATCTTCGCCTCGGCCAAGCACGAAGTGTGATCCACGCAGATTGATATGATTGCGAAGCCCGGATGACGCGCTGCGTTATCCGGGCTTTTTTCTTTTGTGCATCGCCGCCACCGCGCGGCAGCATCGAAATCGCTGGTATCAGCGGCGCGACGCGCTAGCCTCTCGATCCAACCGGCATGGAAGCCGGATCAACGGGAGGATGACGATGCAAAACGAATTTGCCACCGATCCCCAATCCAACCTCACGTCGCTGAACCGGCGGCGCATGCTGCAAACCGCTGGCGCCCTCGCCGCCTCTACCCTGGTGGCGCCGAAAGCCTTTGCACGCGATTACGGCCGCAACGTTCAACCGCAACGCTATCCTGACCCCGACATCGTCGCCATCGACCCCAAACGCTTTACGGCGAGGGTCGGCAACACCTCGATCAAGCGCCTTTATACCGGCTGCCTGTGGGCGGAAGGCCCGGCGTGGAACGCGATGGGGCAATATCTTGTCTGGAGCGACATTCCGGCCAATCGCCAGCTCCGCTATCTCGACGAGGACGGCCACATCTCCGAGCGCTTCCGCTATCCGTCGGAAGAGAGCAACGGCAATTCGTTCGACACCGAAGGACGACAGCTCTCCGCGCAGCGCACGCGCCTCGTGCGGTTCGAGCACAATGGCAGTGTCACGACGCTCGCCGATCAGGCCAATGGCAAGCCGTTGAACGGTCCGAACGACATGGTTGTGAATCCGATCGACAAGGCGATCTGGTTCACCGACCCCGGCTATGGCGGCATCAACCTCTATGAGGGCCAGCGCGCAGCGCCGGGGGTGACGCAATCGAGCCAGAAGGAAGCCGTGTATCGCATCGACCCCACGAATGGTCAGGTCAACAAGGTGGCCGACGACGCGTTCAAGCCCAACGGCCTTGCGTTCAGCCACGACTATAAAAAACTCTATGTCTGCGACAGCGGTTCGACCCATTATCCGCAGGCGAAGAATGTGGTGTGGGCCTATGACGTGGACGGCGGCAAATTGTCGAATGCAAAGCCGCTGATCGACATGACGCTGGATGGCAAGTCAGGCTTTGCCGACGGCGTGCGTGTCGATACCGAAGGGAATATCTGGGTCGGTGCTGGCTGGGTCGGCGACGGCTATGACGGCGTGCACATCTTCGCGCCGGATGGCGTCCGCATCGGGCAGATAAGGCTGCCGGAGATCTGCGCCAATCTCTGCTTCGGCGGCAAGAAGCGCAACCGGCTGTTCATGACCGCGAGCCAGTCGCTTTACGCGGTCTATGTGGAAACGCAGGGCGCGCATTTCTGTTGACGTGTTCTTCTCCCTCCCCGGAGCGAAGCGACTGGGGAGGGTGGCGCGACGACGAGCGAAGCGAGGAGGCGTGACGGGTGGGGTGCCCCACGTGACGCCGGAGCGTGGAGCGCCCCACCCGTCTCGAACGCTGCGCGTTCGATCCACCCTCCCCACTGCGCGGCTGCGCCGCTTGAGGGAGGGAAAGCGCTAACCGCTATTGCGCAGTCCCGCCGAAATCCCGTTGATCGTCAGCTGGATCCCGCGCAGCACCTGCTCGTCGCCGCCCTCGCCTTCCGCGCGATGCTTCTGCAGCAGTTCCACCTGCACATGGTTGAGCGGATCGAGATACGGGAAACGGTTGCGGATCGAGCGTTCCAGCAGCGGATTGCCCTGCAGCAAACCGTCTTGCTCCATGATGTCGAGCAGCGACTCGATGGAGAGATGCCACTCCGCGCGGATGCGGCCAAAGATCTTTTCACGTAAAGCCTGATCCGCGACCAACTCGGCATAGCGCGATGCGATCGCGATGGAGCTCTTCGCCAGTACCATGTCCATATTCGACAGCAGGGTGCGGAAGAACGGCCATTCGCGGTGCATTTCCTGCAAGAACGCCATGCCCCTGTCCGGATGCTTGCCGAGCCATGCTTCGATGGCGCTGCCGAAACCGTACCAGCCCGGCAGCATCAAGCGGCACTGCGCCCACGAAAACACCCACGGGATTGCGCGCAGATCCTCGATGGCGCGCGTCTTCTTGCGCGAGGCCGGACGGCTGCCGATATTCAGCGTCGAGATCTCGTTGATGACCGTCGATCCCCAGAAGTAATCGACAAAACCGTCGGTCTCGTAGACAAGGCCGCGATAAGCCTTGAAGGCCAGCGCGGAGATTTCCTCCATGGCCTCCAGATATTCGCCGCGCGGCGCGCTTTGCTTCGGCGCCAGCAGACTCGCTTCCAGCGTCGCGGAGGCAAGGATCTCAAGATTGTTGCGGCCGACTTCGGCATTGGAATATTTGCTGAAGATGATCTCGCCCTGTTCGGTGATGCGGATCTGGCCATCCACCGCGCCGCCGGGCTGCGCGAGGATCGCATCATGGCTCGGCCCGCCGCCGCGGCCCACGGAGCCGCCGCGGCCGTGAAACAGCCGCAGGCGGATGTGATGGCGTTCGAAGACGTCCACCAGCTTGATCTCGGCCTTGTACAGTTCCCAGCCCGACGTGACGAAGCCGCCATCCTTGTTGCTGTCGGAATAGCCGAGCATGACCTCCTGCACGCCGCCGCGGCTATCGACGAGCTTGCGATAATCATGCAGCGCGAACAGACGATCCATGATCTTGGCGGAAGCCTGCAGGTCCTCGATGGTCTCGAACAGCGGCACGATATTGATGCCACTGCGCCCAGAGGAATCGACCAGGCCGACTTCCTTCAAGAGCACCGCGACCTCCAGCATATCGGAGACGCCCTTGCACATGGAGATGATGCATTGAGGAATGGCAGCCGCGCCGAATTTCGCGTGCACCTCCGCCGCCATGCGGAACAGCGCGAGCTCGCCCAAGGTCTCCTCGCTATATTTGACGAAGAGCGACGACAGCGGCCGCGCATTTTTCAACTCCGCCGCCAAAAGCGCGATGCGGGCATCCTCATCCAGCGACAGATAGGATTTTCCGGGCATCGCGGCATCGATCAGCTCGGCGATCGTGCGTTCATGCACCGCCGAATTCTGGCGGATGTCGAGGCTGGCAAGATGGAAGCCGAAACAGTCCACCGCGCGGCGCAGCGTGCGCAGCCGGCCGCGCGCGATGACGCGGGAATTGTCCGCATGCAGGGAGCGGTCGAGCACGTCGAGATCGGCCTTGAAATCGGCGGCCGCAGCATAAGGCGGTGCATCGCCCACCGCGGCGCGGCGGTTCGGCAGCTTGAGTGCATGGGCCGTCGCCGCCATCCGCGCATAGATGCCGGAGATCGCCAGACGATAGGGCTCGCCGGCGCGATGCGGCGATGGATCCGGCGACCGCTCTGCCAGTGCGCGCAGTTCGTCGGAGACTTCCGAGAGATGCGCAGCCATCGACAGCTCGGCACCCAGCGCATGAAGCTCGTCGAGATAGAAGCTGAAAGCGCGCCGCGCCTGCAGCATGACGGTGCCCTGCATGACATCCGCGGTGACGAACGGATTGCCGTCGCGGTCGCCGCCGATCCAGCTGCCCATGCGCAGGAATGCCGGCAGCGCCTCCGGGCCGCCCTGCTCGCTCAGCATGTCCTCCAGCCGGCAGTGCAGCCGTGGCACCTCGCGCAGGAAGGTGTAGTCGTAGAATGCGAGGCCATTGGTGACCTCGTCGAGCACGGTCAGCTTGCTGCGGCGGAGCAAATTGGTCTGCCACAGCGTTACCACCGCGCGACGCAGCGTCTCGTCGAGCACCTCGGTTTCCTCAGGCGTGAGCTGCATCCGCTCGCGGCGATCGAGCAGTGCTGCGATCTCCATTTCGCGATCGATGGTGCTCTTGCGGCGGACTTCTGTCGGATGTGCCGTCAACACCGGCGACACCAGCGCCGTGCTGAAAAACTTGCCAAGCATCTTGGCATCGACACCGGCGTCCTGCGCGCGGGCGACCGCATGCGCCAGCGTCCCATTGGCCGATGCCGCATCGGCGCGCTGGGCGCGCATACGGCGGATATTGTTCTGATCCTCGGCGATATTGGCGAGGTGAGAGAAGTAGCTGAAAGCACGGACGATGCGGACGGTCTCGGCGGTGGACATGCCATCCAGGATGACTTCGAGTTCACGCCGCGCGTCCTTGTCCTCGTCGCGGTGGAAACGGACGGAGCTCTGACGGATGTTTTCGACGAGATCGAAGACTGCAGCGCCTTCCTGGTCACGCACCGTGTCGCCGAGAATGCGGCCAAGCAGCCGGATATCCTCGCGCAGCTGGGCATCTGCAGCGGAATCGGCGCGCGATCCATTGCCCAGCGGCGCGGTGTCTTGATCAGATGGCATGGTCATGGACAATGGAACGCTCCAGAAAGTGGCTGGCGCTCCATTTGGTCGCAAGTCTTGCTGCGATGCAAGATGAAGTTGCGGAATGAGCTTGCGGTCTGACGATAGGTCCAACCAGACTATGAGATCGGGATTTAGATGACCGGCTCGGGAGGCAGGCTTGACCACTTCACCTTACGACTATCCGGAACTTTATGATCTGGCGGCTTGGGCCGATCCTATCGCGATCGGCTTCTACCGGGACGAAGCGCGCCGGCGCGGCGGTCCGGTTCTCGATCTGGCGTGCGGCACCGGGCGATTCTCGATCCCGCTGGCACAGGCGGGATTCGACGTCGTCGGCGCCGACCTCTCAGCCAATATGCTGGCACGTGCCAATGAGCGGGCGACCGAACTTGAAATCGATATTGAATTCGTGAATCTCGATATGCGGGATTTCGATTTCGGAGGGCGCCGTTTCGGGCTGATTGTCATCGCCGCCAACTCGATCCTCCATTTGCAGCAGGACAATGACTTTCGCTGCTGCTTCGGCGCAATCGACCCCCGGAGGAGCGCTGGCTTTCGATGCTTTCGTGCCAAGCCCGCATTTCCTGGAGCGGAAGCCGGGCCAGAGGTTTGTCAACGGCAGGTTCGCTCATGGCAAGCTCGGCGAGGTCATCTGGGAGGAATCGTCGTCCTTCGATCCAGCGACCCATCTCAGCCACGTCACCTGGTACTGGTCGACACCGACGGACGCCGACTTCCTTACGTCATCGCTCCAGCTTCGGCAGATCTATCCGGAGGAATGGCCAGCGCTCCTGGCAAGCGGCGGGCTCCACCTCACCGCATGCTATGGCGGTTTCGACCGAAGGCCATTCGATACACAAAGTTTCCATCAGATTTGCGTCTGCGAGCGGGTGTGACCGCCCGCCATTCGCCGCGCAAGGTTTCAACTTTTCGGCTTCACCTTGGCCAGGATCCGGTCCGCCTCCACGCGCCAGTCGGCACTCCGCGCAAAGCCAGCCTCGCCGCGCACGCCGAACAGGCCGTCATCGGCGCAATCTGCGACCCAGCCCTGACGCCGCGCGGTTCCTTCGGCCGACCATGGATCGAGACCGGTATCGCGGACGGTTTCCGCGACCTCCCATACTTCCTCGCTGCGGCGGCGGCCATGCTCGATGACACGCTGAAAGAAATAGGCGCCCTGCTTTTCCCAATCGATGGAGGGAAAGGTCTCGAGCAGCGAGGCGATCACCGCGTCCTCGACGCCGTAAGCCCGCGCGGTTGTGAAACTCTCGATCACCATGGCCTCCAGGCCCTTGATCATGATGCTGCGGCACATCTTGGTGGCGGAAGCGACGCCGAGCTTGTCGCTGGCGACCTTGGCGTCGAAGCCGATGGCATTGAGCAGCGGTGCGAGATCAGCGGCGCCGGCGCCACCGAGCAGCAGCGGCACCTTGATCCGATAGGGCGGCACCGAGGTCATGACAGCGCCTTCGACATAGCGCCCATCGGCGCCATCGATCAGCACAGCGGCGCGCTGCTTGGCACCGGGCGACGCGGAATTGAAATCGAGAAACCAGGCCGCTGGCTTGAGATGTGATGCGCAAGCCTCCGCTGCTGCGACGGTCTGGCTTGCGGTCACGGCGCAGATGATGAGATCCACCTGCCCGGCGAGTTCGGCATGTGACGCAGCCAGCGCAACGCCCTGCACAGCGGCGTGCTCGCGCAGCGGCGCAGCCTGCGGGCCGTCGAGCTTGAGATCATAGACGGTGACGCGGATCGTTTGCGCATGGAGGTCTTCGGCCAGGATGCGCCCGACCTCGCCATAGCCGACGATGCCAATATGCCACTGATCGCTGGTGCTCGACATCGTTGACCACTTCTCCGGCTTGTGCAGCGTCAGTGGAGAATGCGCGGCCTCCCCACTGAACCTTCGCTCAGATCGTTCGCCCGGCTTGAGCCCAATAGGGATCGCGCAAGCGCCGCTTGAAGATCTTTCCGGAATCTTCGCGCGGCAGGTTGGATTGTATTTCGATCGCCTTCGGCACCTTATAATCGGCCAACGCCTTTTTCAGATCCGTACGGATCGCGGCGAGATCAAGCACCACGCCAGGCTGCGGCTCCACCACCGCCATCAGGCTCTCGCCGAATTCCGCATCGGGGATGCCGAACACCGCACAGTCATGCACGCCGGGCAGCGCGTGCAGCGCCGATTCGATTTCGGCCGGATAGATATTCACGCCGCCGGAAATCACCATGTCGCGCTTGCGGTCGCAGATGAAGACATAGCCGTCGGCGTCGATGTAACCCACATCGCCCGATGTGATGAAACCGTCGCGGTCGATCTCGGCGCGCTTCTCCGGCTTGTTGTGATAGGTGAAATCCGGATTGCCGGCGATGCGCGAATAGATCTCGCCGATCTCGCCCTGCGGCAGGATTTCGCCGTTGTCGCCAAGAAAACGCAACTCCGCACCGGGTGCGATCTTGCCGACGGTGCCGGGCTTCTTCAGCGCATCTTCCGAATTGGCGAAGGTGACGGCGCCGGATTCCGTCGAGCCGTAGAATTCGAAAATCACCGGGCCCCACCAGTCGATCATCGCGGTCTTCACATCGGCGGGGCAAGGTGCCGCGGCGTGGATAATGTGGCGCAGCGAGGACATATCGTATTTCTTACGAATGTCTTCCGGCAGCTTCATCAGGCGGATGAACATGGTCGGGACCATGAAGATGGTGTCGATCTTCTCATCCTGGATGATGCGCAGGAATTCTTCGGCGTCGAAACGCGGCATCATCACCAGCAGGCCGCCGAGCTTGCCGGCGCGCAGCGCAAACGCATTCGGGGCCGAGTGATAGAGCGGCCCCGGCAGCAGCGCACGCGAGCCATCCTTAAGACCATAAACGCGGGCGCGCATCTGGTCGGCAGACGCGGCCTGCGCCGGCGTCGGCGCATAGCGGCGTACCCCTTTGGGATGGCCTGTCGTGCCGGACGTATAGATCATGTTATGCGGCGCCGGCACGGATGGGCCGTCATAGAGCGGGAGCTCCGCGATCCAGCTCTCCATATCGATGGCGCCATCGGGCGCACCGAGTTTGTCGGCATCGACCTTGTAACTGGTCACAATTTCCCGCGGCGTCGGCACGCTGATACTGGTGATGCCGGCCGGGATCGCATCGCGCAATTGATGCAGCATGTCGGCATGGCTGATCAAGACGTTGCTGCCGGAGTCCTTGATCACATAAGTGATCTCCTCCGGCTTGAAATGCCAGTTCACCGGCACAGCATAGGCGCCCAACCGCGCCACCGCATAGGCGGCCTCCAGAAACGCGATGTCGTTACGCATCAGAATGCTGACGCTATCGCCCTGCTTGACGCCGAGTTTCGCGAGCCCCGAAGCGATGCGGCTGGCGCGCGCATTGATGTCGTCAAACGAGCGCAGCCGATCGCCGGAGATGACGCCGTGGCGGATGGAGATAGAGGACATGGGGTGTTTCCGGTTTCTTGTTATTCGTTTCTTGCTCAGTCCCTCATGGTGAGGCGGCGCGCAGCGCCGTCTCGAAGCATGAGTTGCAGGGCTCCGCCGCCATCCTTCGAGACGCCCGCCTTTGGCGGGCTCCTCAGGATGAGGATGGAGTGTAAGGCTGTCAGTCTACGAAATTCGGCGCGCGCTTCTCGATATTCGCGCGTACGGCTTCGGTCTGGTTCGCGCCGCCCATCAGCTTCATCTGCTCGACAGATTCCGCCAGCAGCGCCGGACCGGGATCGACCGAGAGATTGTTGAGCATGCGCTTGGTGGCGCGGATCGCATCCGGGCTCTTGCCGGCGATTTCGCGCGCAATGTCGAGCGCCGTAGCGCGGGGATCATCGACCACGCGCGTGGCAAGGCCGTAGCTCAGCGCTTCCTGCGCCGTAAAAATGCGGCCGGTGTAAGTGAGTTCGCGCAGAATGTCGTCGCGCACCAGCGAGGCCAGGATCGGCGTGCCCGCCATGTCCGGCACCAGGCCCCATTTGATTTCCATGATCGACATCTTGGTGTCCGGCGCGACGTAGCGCATGTCCGCGCCGAGCGCGACCTGGAAGCCGCCGCCGAAGGCAACGCCATGCACGGCCGCGATCACCGGCACAGGCAATTGCCGCCAGCCCCACACCGCCTGCTGCGAATGATTGCAAAGCCCGTGGGTGCGCAGCGAAAGATCGCGCTTCTGGGCGCCGCCGATGCCGTCGCCGCCGCTTTCCTTCATGGCGGCGAATCGTCCCATGTCGAGACCCGCGCAGAAGGCCCGCCCCTCGCCGGACAGCACCACCGCGCGCAGCCCCTTTTCGCGGCTGAGCTTGTCGGCCGTGTCCACCAGGGCCGCAAACATGGCGGCATCCAGCGCATTCATCTTGTCCGCGCGGACCATCCGGACATCGGCGACGCCGCCCGTGATGGACACCTGGACGCGATCTTCCATGGGAGGTTTCCTTCCTAGACTTGTTCTCGAACACGTTGCCCGTGTTCTGCGCTTTACAGGGAAGCGTTTGTCGGGTTTTAGTCAACCAACTAATTAAAACGTCCGCAACCACCAAAAGCAGGACCACCCCATGTTCAATCAGCAGCTCCTCGCCGGCCGGAATATTCTCGTCACCGGAGGCGGCACCGGCCTCGGTAAATCGATGGCGGCCAAGTTTCTGCAACTGGGGGCTGAGGTTCATATCTGCGGTCGCCGCAAGAGCGTGTGCGACGAGACTGCCACGGAGCTGATGGCCGAGTTCGGCGGCAAGGTGACCAGCCACGGCGTCGATATCCGCGACTCCGCGGCAGTGGACGCGATGATCGAGGGCATCTGGGCGGACGGGCCCCTCACCGATCTCATCAACAACGCCGCGGGCAATTTCATTTCGCGCTCGCAGGATCTCTCGCCGCGCGGCTTCGATGCTGTGGCGAATATCGTGATGCATGGCACGTTCTATGTGACCCATGCCGTCGGCCGTCGCTGGATCGCCGGCAAGACGCGCGGCAATGTAGTGTCGATCACCGTCACCTGGGTGCGCAATGGCAGCCCCTATGTGGTGCCCTCGGCCATGAGCAAGTCGGCGATCCATGCGATGACCATGTCGCTGGCCACCGAATGGGGCCGCTACGGCATTCGCCTCAACACCATCGCGCCGGGCGAAATCCCCACCGAAGGCATGAGCAAGCGCATCAAGCCCGGCGATGAAGCCGGCGCGCGCACCAAGGCATGGAATCCCATGGGCCGCACCGGCACCATGGAGGAGCTGCAGAACCTGGCCGTATTCCTGATCTCCGGCGGCTGCGACTGGATCAATGGCGAGACGATCGCCATGGACGGCGCACAAGCGCTGGCGATGGGTGGCAATTTCTATCAGCTGCGCGATTGGAGCGACGCCGATTGGGATGCCGCAAAGGAAAGCATCAAGGCGCAGAACGAGAAGGACAAGGCGAAGCGGGGGTAGCTCGACGACGCGCTGCTTCAACCCACTCCGCCCTCATCCTGAGGAGCGCGCATCGCGCGCGTCTCGAAGGATGGTAGCGGAGCTCCTCCAACTCATGGTTCGAGACGCGCGCCAAGCGGCGCGCTCCTCACCATGAGGGACTGAGCACGACAACATCGCCGCACCGCAGCACCTTTCCTATCTTGCCAGCACAACCGGACACCCTCACACTCCCCGCAACTAAAAAATATCGGAGGGAGGGAAGTCATGTCCGTTGCGGAAGCCGCCACGCTCGCAGACGTCATTCGTCTTCAGGCCAAAATGCGCGGAGACTCGACCGCGTTAGTATTCGAAGGCCGCGAAACCAACTACGCCGAACTCGATCGCCGCGCCAACCAGGTCGCACACGGTCTCATCGCGATGGGCGTCAAGCCCGATGAACGCATCGCCTATCTCGGCAAGAACAGCGACTTGTTTATCGAATTGCTGCTCGGTGCGGTGAAAGCCAAGGTCGTTACCGCGCCGGTGAACTGGCGCCTCGCTGCGCCGGAGATCGCCTTCATCGTCGATGACGCCAAGGCCGCCGTGCTGTTTGTCGGGCCGGAATTCATCGACCTCGTGCGCAGCCTCAAAGACCAACTGTCCCATGTCCGCGCCATCATGACCATGGAAGGTGGCGCGCCGGACTGGCAGGACTTTGCTGCGTGGCGCGATACGCAAAGCGACGACGACCCGCATCTTCCGACCACGAACAACGACGTTGCGATCCAGCTTTACACCTCCGGCACGACCGGCAAGCCGAAAGGCGCGATGCTGTCGCATCAGAATTTCCTGTCGCTGCTGCGCATCGGCGGCACTGATGAGAACCCGGATTGGAATGTGTGGACCGACACCGACGTTTCGCTGGTGGCAATGCCGGTGTTTCATATCGGCGGCGTCGGCTGGGCGGTATTCGGCCTCTATCACGGTGCCAAAAGCGTCATCGCGCGCGAGTTCGATCCGAACAAGGTGCTCGACTTCTTCCGCGACTACGGCATCAGCAAACTATTCCTGGTGCCGGCGGCGATGCAATTCATCGTGCGTCAGCCACGTGCGCGCGAAATGGATTTCTCGCAGCTCAAATACATCATGTACGGCGCATCGCCGATTCCGGCCGCGCTGCTGAAGGAATGTATCGCCGTGTTCGGCTGCGGCTTCGTGCAGATGTATGGCATGACGGAAACCACCGGGACCATCGTGGTGCTGGCGCCGGAGGACCATGTCGAGGGCCGCGACTGCATGCGCTCGGCCGGCAAGGCGTTGCCGGGGATCGAGATTGCCATTCTCGATCCCGACGGCAAGGCATTGCCGGTGGGCGAAGTGGGCGAGATCGCGACGCGCTCAGCGTCCAATATGGTCGGCTACTGGAACCTGCCCGATGCCACCGCACGCACGCTCGACCGCGACAACTGGCTGCGCACGGGCGATGCCGGCTATCTCGATAGCGACGGCTTTCTTTACATCCATGATCGCATCAAGGACATGATCATCTCCGGCGGCGAAAACATCTACCCGGCCGAGGTGGAAAGCGCGATTTGCGATCACCCCGACGTGGCTGAAGTTGCGGTGGTCGGTGTGCCCGATGAGACCTGGGGTGAAGCGGTGAAGGCCGTGGTCGCACTGAAACCCGGTAAGGAGGCGAGCGCGATTGATATCATCGCCTTCACGCGCCAGCGCATCGCAGCGTTCAAGACGCCGAAGACGGTTGATTTCATCCAGGCATTGCCACGCAACGCATCCGGCAAGATTTTACGACGGCAGCTGCGCGATCCCTATTGGGTCGGAAAAGAACGGCAGGTGAACTAACGCGCGAGCGGCGTGCCCTTCCTTCAAGAAACGCGAGAACAACCATGATCGACATGCCGCCCCTCCAATATGCCGACCTTCCCGGCCTTCGCATGGGCTATTACGACGCCGGTCCGACATCAGACGCGCCGCCGGTCCTGCTGTGTCATGGCTGGCCCGAACTGGCCTTCTCCTGGCGGCATCAAATCAAGGCACTTGCCGAGGCCGGCATCCGTGTCATCGCGCCGGACCAGCGCGGCTACGGCACCACCGAGAGACCTGTCGCGGTCGAAGACTACAGTATCGAGCATCTGACCGGCGATCTCGTCGCGTTGCTCGATCATCTCAAGATCGACAAGGCGATTTTCGTCGGGCACGACTGGGGCGGCTTCGTCGTCTGGCAGATGCCATTGCGCCATCCCGATCGCGTCGCCGGCGTGGTCGGCATCAATACCCCGCATACCAACCGGGCCCCCATCGATCCCCTGCAGATCTATCGCAAACGCTTCGGCGAGCGGATGTATATCGTCCAGTTTCAGGATCCCGCCCGAGAGCCCGATCGTATCTTTGCCGCCGATGTCCGCCGCACCTTCGAATTTCTGATGCGCAAACCGCCGCAACGCGCCTCAGGCTTCGATGCCTTTTCCGGGAATGACGAGCCAACGGCCGGCATCGGCGCGGCGGCGAAAACCAATCTCGCTTTGCCCGACATGGTCGTCGCCTACGATCCCGCGCGCGACAAGCGCGAGCACATTCTCTCGGAAGATGAAATGAAGGTGTTCGTCGATGCCTTCACCGCCTCCGGCTTCACCGGAGGCATTAACTGGTATCGAAACATGAGCGCCAATTGGCAGCGCGCCGAAAGGCTCGATCACATGGTGCGCGTCCCTTCGCTGATGATCATGGCGGAGAACGACGCCGTGCTGCCGCCGTCCGCTGCCGATGGCATGGACAAGATCATTCAGGATCTCGAAAAATATCTCGTGAAAGGCAGCGGACATTGGACGCAACAGGAGAAGCCGGATGAAGTCAGCGCAAAGCTGATCGAGTGGCGACAGCGGAGGTTTGGATGATCGCGGGATGGGTTGAGCGAAACCGCTCACCCCGTCCTGCGCCACACCCATCAATTATGACAGCGGAACTCTCCCTTTCTCCGTCACAATCATTGTCACAAACGCGGAAAACACTGTCACAATAGGCCCTGCGACAACATATCATTAAGCGCGGCACGGATTTCGTCTCGCAAGCGCGCTCTTGTTACTTTTTCATTGAGCCTTCCCGTGTCATACAGATGACATGAACCAGCACGTCCGTCTCCTCCCCGAACAGATCCAAGTTCCGTATCAGCCGCCGCGCATGGCGCGCGCGAACGGGATCGATATCTGTTACGACATCTTCGGCTATAGCGATGCGGAACCCATGGTGATGATCATGGGTCTCGGCGCGCAGCTGATTCATTGGGACGACGACTTCTGCCGCGAACTTGCCGGCCGCGGCTTTCGCGTGATCCGCTTCGACAATCGCGACATCGGCTTGTCCCAGAAAATGAGCGGCGGCAAAAAATTCTCGCTGTATGAACTGGCGAAGCTGCGCTTTCTCAACATTCCGCTGGAAGCGCCGTACAAGTTGTCCGATATGGCGGCCGATACGGTCGCGCTGCTCGACGCCCTGCATATCCGCAAGGCGCATGTGGTCGGCGCGTCCATGGGCGGCATGATCGCTCAGGAGATGGCGATCAATTATCCCGAGCGCCTGCGATCGCTGACCTCGATCATGTCCACAACGGGCGATCCGCGCCTGCCGCAGCCGAGCCGCCAGGTGACGTTGAAGCTGCTGCAGCGACAGCCGGACGGTTATGAAGCGTTCCTCGAGCGTTTCAAGCAGACGTGGTTGTTTTTGCGCGTCGGCAGTTTTCCCGATGACGAAGCCCGCGATCTCGACCGTGCGGAGCGCACCTATGCGCGCGGCCTGAACTCCGAGGGTGTCGGCCGCCAGCTACGCGCCATTCTCGCCTCGGGGAGCCGCAAGGAGCGCCTCGCCCAGGTGACGGCACCGACGCTGGTGATCCACGGCAAGGTCGATCCGCTCGTGCACCCGGCCGCCGGGCGAGACACCGCCGCATCGATCCCCGGTGCCAGACTGATGTTGGTCGATCGCATGGGCCATGCTTTGCCGATCTCCATGTGGGGTCTGGTGATCGACGCGATCGCGCGGCATGCGCATGGGGCGAGCCTGCAAATGCGCGCGGCGCCAGCGACCGAGATGCGTCGCGCGGGGTAAACACCGCGGCCGCGGGATGGGTTGAGCGCAGCGATACCCATCGCCACCAGCGCATGACGTGATGGGTGTCGCCCCGCTCAACCCATCCTGCGAAAGCCCTACTTCTTGTCCTTTGTCCCGGCGCCGAGTCCGGCCATGTTCGCGAACATGTCCTGAAACCGCTCGCCGACCTTCGGATCGAACGAGAACCAGCTCTGCATGATCGATTCTGGAGAATACTTGTCCATATTCTCCATCATCTTCTGCTGCATCTGATCCATCATCGCCGATTGCATCGGCTGCACATCGGGCAGCCCGAGAAATTCGCGCGCCTCGAGCGGCGTGCAGTCCACGGTGACGGTTACCTTCATTGCCAATTCCCCTCATCCGGCCTGCAGATCGATACGATCAGTGAGTATCGCCGGGGTCGCCGCCTCGACGCAAGGTCCGTCGATACGACTGGCCTCCCCTTTGCATGTATGACCGGGATTTACATCCCGGGGTTGGAAATCGCCCTTGCGCGCCGGCCGAACTCCGCCAACAATGATTGAGCAGCTCAGCTTTGGGGCTGTGTGACGAGGGAGATGCGAATGTCGTTTCTGCGGAGTCTCACGGGTGCTGCGGCAGCGCTCACCTTCCTTCTCACCGCCGCGTCCATGCCTGCTGCAGCACAAACCCTGCGTTATGCCAATCAGGGCGACCTCAAATCCCTCGACCCGTATACGCTGCGCGAGACCACGACCATCGCCCATCATGGCCAGGTTTATGAAGGCCTGGTCGGCCGCGGCAAGGATCTGCAGCTCATTCCGGCCCTGGCCGAGAAATGGGAGACGCCGGAGCCGACCCGTTGGCGCTTCTATCTGCGCAAAAATGTAAAATTCCAGAACGGCGATGCCTTCACCGCCGATGACGTGATCTTCTCGGCCGACCGCGTCCGCGCCAAGGGCTCGGACTTCACCACCGTCATTCCCGCCGATGCGAAGCTCGTCAAGATCGACGACCACACCGTCGATATCGTGCTGACCAAGCCGAACCCGATCCTGACGTCCCAATGGGACATCTGGTACATCATGAGCAAGAAATGGGCGGAAGCGAACAATGCGACCGCGCCGACCCCGGCCGCCGCGACCTCGCCGAGCTATGCCTCGCTGAACGCCAATGGCACTGGCCCGTTCAAGATCGAGAGCCACCAGCCGGGCGTGAAGACGGTCTTCAAGGTCAATCCGGATTGGTGGGGCAAGCCCGAACATAACCTGAAGGAAATCGTCTTCACGCCGATCGCCTCCGATGCCACGCGCGTCGCGGCCCTGCTGTCAGGCGAAGTGGATATCATCGAGCCGGTGCCGGTGCAGGACATCGCCCGCGTCAACGGCACGGCGACGGCCAGCGTGCTGGCCGGGCCGGAGCTACGCACCATCTTTCTCGGCATGGACCAGATCCGCGACGAGTTGTTGTTCTCCAACATCAAAGGCAAGAACCCGTTCAAGGACGTCCGCGTTCGCGAGGCATTCTACAAGGCCATCGATATCGAAGCGATCAAGAGCCGCGTGATGCGCGGGCTATCGACGCCGTCAGCGCTGATGATCGCACCGCCGCTGTTCAAACTGGCCGGCGATTTCACTCGGCCGAAATACGATCTCGACGCTGCCAAGAAACTGCTCGCCGATGCCGGCTATCCGCAGGGGTTTGAGGTCGGGATGGATTGCCCGAATGATCGCTATGTCAACGATGCCGCGATTTGCCAGGCCGTGGTTAGCATGCTGGCGCGCATCAACGTGAAAGTGAACCTGAACGCGCAACCGAAGGCGCTGTATTTTGCCAAAGTCTTCAAGACCGGCGGCTTCAACACGTCCTTCTATCTGCTCGGCTGGACGCCCGGCACACAGGATTCGCACAATGTGATGTTCGACATCATCGGCTGCCGCGACGACCCGAACAGCCCGCGCGGCGCCACCAATCTCGGCGGTTACTGCAACAAGGATTTCGACAAGCTCACCGACCAGGTGCTGCAGGAAACGGACACCGCCAAGCGCGACCAGCTGATCAAGCAGGGCTTTGAGATTGCCGCCAAAGAGTGGGCCTATATCCCGCTACACCAGCAGGCACTGGCCTGGGGAGTGTCGAAAAAGGTGAAGATCGTGCAGCGTCCAGACAATCAGGTGCTGCCTTATTGGGCGGTGAAGTCGGAGTGAAAGCAACTGTCGGCATGGGAGACCATGCCGCCCCCACAATGAATCCTCATCCTGAGGAGCGGCCATTTAGCCGCGCCTCGCAGGATGGCCGCGGAGTTCCATCAGCTCATGGTTCGAGGCGGCGCTGCGCGCCTCGTTCTCATGAGGATCTGAGATAGCTGAAAGCGAAAGGATCGCATGCTCGCTTTCATCCTGCGCCGCGCCTTTCAATCCATCGGTGTGCTGATCGCTGTCGGCATCATTTCTTTCACCATGTTCCGTTTCGCCGGCGATCCGGTGAACCAGATGGTGGCGATCGACACCACGCCGGCCCAGCGCGCGGAAATCCGTGCCTCGCTCGGCCTCGACGATCCTGTCGTGGTGCAGTTCGCGCGCTACTTCATTGATGCGGCGCAGTTCAAATTCGGCGTGTCCTATCAATTCCGCCAGCCGGTCTCCTCGCTGTTGCAGGAGCGCATGCCGGCAACATTGGAGCTTGCCACCTGCGCGACCGTGCTCGCCCTGGTGTTCGGCATCCTGATGGGCATCTATTCGGCGCTGCGCCGCGACTCGTTCACCGCAAAATTGCTGCAAGCCGTGTCGTTGATCGGCATCTCGCTGCCGACTTTCCTGATCGGCATCCTGCTCATCTATCTATTCGCGGTGACGCTCGGCTGGCTGCCCTCCTTCGGCCGCGGCGAGGTCGTGAAACTCGGCTGGTGGACCACCGGTTTTCTTACCGTCTCCGGCTGGAAGGCGCTGATCATGCCGTCGATCACCCTCGGCCTGTTCCAGATGACGCTGATCATGCGCCTCGTGCGCGCCGAGATGTTGGAAGTGCTGCGCACCGACTATATCCGTTTCGCGCGCGCCCGCGGCCTCACCACGCGGGCGATCCATTTTGGTCATGCGCTGAAGAATACGCTGGTGCCGGTGATCACGGTCGCCGGATTGCAATTTGGCTCGGTCATCGCCTTCGCCATCATCACCGAGACGGTATTTCAATGGCCGGGGATGGGGCTGCTGTTCGTGCAGGCCGTGCAGAATGTCGACATCCCGATCATGGCCGCCTATCTGCTGGTGGTGTCGCTGATTTTCGTCACCATCAATCTGGTGGTTGATATCCTCTACACCATCGTCGATCCGCGCTTGCGGGCGACCGTCAACCGGCCGGCGTGAGGGCGAGATGACCGACGCCCCGCTACCCCACACACCTGGACTCATTGCCCGCGCCATCGACAGCGATATCGTCTACGCATTCCGGCGTTCGAAGCTGACCATCGTCGCTGCCACCATCGTGCTGCTGCTGGTTTTGGCCTCCGTTCTCGCGCCACTGCTCGCTGTGCAAAATCCGTTCGACCCCGCCCAGCTCGACCTGATGAATTCCCGCATCTCGCCGCTCTGGACGGCCGAAGGACAAAGGCCCTTCTTGTTCGGCACCGACGAGCAAGGACGGGACGTGTTCTCCGCGATCCTTTACGGCATGCGCATCTCGCTGATCGTTGGCATTCTCGGCGTCGGCCTCGCCGCCGTGCTCGGCATCGGGCTCGGCCTGATCGCTGGCTATGTCGGCGGCGCCGTCGATGGCCTGATCATGCGCGTGGCTGACGTGCAGCTCACTTTTCCCGCCATCCTGATTGCGCTTCTCATCGATGGCGTCGTCAAGTCGCTGCTCGGCAACCATCTCGATGCCAGCACCATGCTGGTCGTATTGGTGATCGCCATCGGCCTGAGCTTCTGGGTGCAATATGCACGCACCGTGCGTGGCTCGGTCATGGTCGAGAAGAACAAGGACTATGTCGCCGCGGCGCAGCTGATCGGCCTGCCCGCGCGCGTCATCATGCTGCGCCATGTGCTGCCGAACACGATGGGCCCGATCCTGGTGATCGCCACCATCAATCTCGCGCTGGCCATCATCACCGAGGCGACGCTGTCCTTCCTTGGCTCCGGCATGCCGGACACGATGCCGTCGCTCGGCACGCTGATCCGCATCGGCAACAATTATCTGTTCTCCGGCGAATGGTGGGTCATTGCCTTTCCCGGCATCGCGCTGGCTGCGCTGATCCTCTCCATCAATCTGGTCGGCGACTGGCTGCGCGATGCGCTGAATCCGAAGCTGCAATGACGGGACAGAACAGATGAGCACACCCATTCTGTCCGTCCGCGATCTCCATGTCGAATTCGCCAGCCGACGCGGTCCGCTCTACGCCATCAACGGCGTCTCATTCGATATCGGGCGCGGCGAAGTGCTCGGCGTGGTCGGCGAATCCGGGGCCGGCAAATCGGTTACCGGCCTCGCCGCCATCGGCCTGATCGATCCGCCCGGCCGCATCAGCGGCGGCGAGATCCATCTGGCCGGTCAGCGTATCGACAATCTGCCGCCTCGCGAGATGCGCCGGATCCGCGGCAAGCGCATTGCCATGATCTTTCAGGATCCGCTCACCAGCCTCGACCCGCTATATCGCATCGGCGACCAACTGGTGGAAACGATCCGCACCCATCTGCCGCTGTCCGAAAGTGCCTCGCGCAAGCGCGCGATCGATCTGCTCGCCGAGGTCGGCATTCCCGCGCCAGACAAACGCATGGACGCCTATCCGCATGAATTCTCCGGCGGCATGCGCCAGCGCGTGGTGATCGCCCTGGCGATTGCCGCCGAGCCGGAGCTGATCATTGCCGACGAGCCGACCACTGCGCTCGACGTCTCGGTGCAGGCGCAGATCATCGCGCTCATCAAGCGACTCGGCCGCGATCACGGCACAGCGGTGATGCTGGTCACCCATGATATGGGCGTGATTGCCGAGACGTCCGACCGGGTCGCCGTGATGTATTCCGGCCGCATCGCGGAGATCGGACCAGTGCGCGACGTGGTGCAGCACCCGTTGCATCCCTATGCCAAGGGGCTGATGGGGGCGATCCCGGCGCTCACCGGCGATGCCGGACAGCGCCTCGTGCAAATTCCCGGCAGCATGCCGCGGCTGTCAGCGATCCCGCAGGGATGCGCCTTTCATCCCCGCTGCAGTTTTGCCTTCGACCGCTGCCGCATCGCGCGACCGGAGCCCCTCGCTGTCGGGACGCAGCGCGTCGCCTGCCATCTCCATGATCCCGCGCAGCCACGCCCGGCACCGGCGGAGATATCCGCATGACCGCGCTGGTGCAGGCCCGCGATCTCAAGCGCGTGTTCGACGTCTCGAAACCCTGGCTCAACCGCGTCATCGAACGCACGCCGCGCGAATATCTGCGCGCGGTCGATGGCGTATCCTTCGACATCAGGCGCGGCGAGACCTTTGCGCTGGTGGGCGAATCCGGTTCGGGCAAGAGCACGGTGGCGCGGATGGTGGTCGGCCTGCTTCCGCCGAGCGCGGGCGATGTCACCATCGATGGCATCTCCATGGGCGATCCCAAGCAAGCCGGCGCCCGAAAACTGCTGCGACGACGGATCCAGATGATTTTCCAGGATCCCTATGCCAGCCTCAATCCACGCCTGCGCGTGGACGCCATCATTGCCGAGCCGATCCGCGCCTTTGATCTCATGACCAGTGAACGCGACATCCGTGCGCGCGTCGGCGAGTTGCTGCGGCTGGTCGGGCTGCATCCCGATGATGGCGTGAAATTCCCGCATCAATTTTCCGGCGGCCAGCGGCAACGCATCGCCATTGCCCGCGCGCTCGCCTCCGAAGCCGAGTTTATCGTCTGCGACGAGCCGACCTCGGCACTCGATGTCTCCGTGCAGGCGCAGATCCTCAACCTGATGCGCGACCTGCAGGACAGGCTGGGCCTGACCTATCTCTTCATCAGCCACAATCTCGCAGTGGTCCGCCATATGGCGTCACGGATCGGCGTGATGTATCTCGGTCGCATCGTCGAACTGGCCGAAGGTCGCGAATTATTCAATCACCCGCGGATGCCCTATACGCGGATGTTGCTCGGCGCCGTGCCTGATCTTTCGATGTCCGGCCGGGCGCAGATCGCGGTATCCGGTGAGATTCCCAACCCCATCGATCCACCATCCGGCTGCACGTTTCATCCGCGCTGCCCCGACGTGTTCGAGTTGTGCCGGCGCGAGGTGCCGATCCTCATCGATGGCGTGGCCTGCCATGCCGTGAACCGGTCGATATCATGACGCAGAAACGAAAAGGGCCCCGCAAGCGGGACCCTTTGTGTGTGCGACGAGCGCTGCAAGGCATCGGCAACAGACCCTTACAACATCCCGCCGCGAAACGGTTTGCATCTGTCCGGCAATGAGGCCGGACGATCACATCAATCGTCGGCCGGCTCCGTGCCTTCGGTATCGCCATCCTCGGCCTCGCGCTTGCCGGCCAGAATTTGTTCGGCGATCAGGCCGGAATTCTGCCGGATCGAGGCTTCGATCTTAGCCGTCATATCCGGATTGCCGCGCAAGAAGGCCTTCGAATTTTCACGACCCTGGCCGAGACGCTGGCTGTCATAGGAGAACCAGGCACCGGATTTCTCGACGATGCCGGCCTTGACGCCGAGATCGAGGATCTCGCCCATCTTGGAAACACCTTCGCCATACATGATGTCGAATTCGACCTGCTTGAAAGGCGGCGCCAGCTTGTTCTTCACCACCTTGACGCGGGTCGAGTTGCCGACAACTTCGTCGCGCTCCTTGATCGCGCCGATGCGGCGGATGTCGAGACGGACCGAGGCGTAAAACTTCAGCGCGTTGCCGCCGGTGGTGGTTTCCGGCGAGCCATACATCACACCGATCTTCATGCGGATCTGGTTGATGAAGATGACCATGGTGTTGGACTTGTTGATCGACGCAGTCAGCTTGCGCAGCGCCTGGCTCATCAGGCGCGCCTGCAAACCCGGCAGCGCATCGCCCATCTCGCCTTCGAGTTCAGCGCGCGGCACGAGCGCTGCGACCGAATCGATGATCAGGACGTCAACGGCCCCCGAGCGCACCAGCGTGTCCGCGATTTCCAGCGCCTGTTCACCATGATCGGGCTGCGAGATCAGGAGTTCATCGACATTGACGCCAAGCTTGCGGGCATAGACGGGGTCGAGCGCGTGTTCGGCGTCGATGAAGGCGCAAATGCCGGCCTTCTTCTGCGCTTCGGCAACGCAATGCAAAGCGAGCGTGGTCTTGCCCGACGATTCCGGTCCGTAGATTTCGATGATGCGGCCCTTCGGCAGGCCGCCGACGCCGAGCGCAATATCCAGACCCAGCGAGCCCGACGAGATCACATCGATATCCATCGAGCGATCGTTCTTGCCGAGCTTCATCACCGAGCCCTTGCCGAACTGACGCTCGATTTGGGAGAGCGCAGCCGCCAGGGCTTTTGACTTGTCCATGGAGGATCCTTCAACGATACGCAGGGCAGACGAATTGGCAGCCATTGATCTAGCTCCTTATGAAGGGATTCGCGACAGGGACAAACGAGCGGCTAAAACCGTGTTGATGATTCAACGTACCCTATCTGTTCTATGTTCGCAATATGTTCCTGCAAAAATTTGCAAGGTTGCCCCTCTCCGCAGGCGGATCAGCCGGTTAGCGGTCGTCGGTTTTGAAAGTTCAGCCTTCAGCGGCAACCAGGGGCGACGGCAAATTCGCCAGTTCCGGCGCGATTCCGATCGCATAAACGTCGGCAATGCCCGCCTTGCGCAGGCGTTTCAGTTCGACCACCGCATGGTCGAGCGTCTCGACGGTGCCGTAAAACACCTTCTCCGTCGGCTTATACGGCGTTCCGTAAATGCTGTAGGCCATGCGCGAAAAACGTCCGGTAGGATATGTTTCAAGTATCAACCATTCGTATCGCGGCGCAGGGCGATTTGTCTACTCAAATAGACAACTCATCGCACAGTGAACAGTGGCGCATGCGCGCTGGCCTTTGGACCCCTGCTCCAGTGTTCCGACGACGATGACGCCACGGGATCGCGATGGCACCATCGATGCCTGCGCGATCCGGGCGGCGGATTTTCAATTCACCAGATCGCAGCTTGCGATACGGTTGAAGTCCGCGAGACGCCGCTCCGCCGGTGCGGCGAGATCGATGGTCGCCAGTAATTCGGCCATGCGCCGATGCGCATGCTCGGCCTCCTCCGCGGGCAGCGGGGCCTCGTCATAGACATCGATATAGGGCGTAACGAGATTGCTCAGCAGTTGACATAGCGCGCGATGCTCGGGCGCTTGGCGGCTGAGATCGGAAAGCTTCTGCTGGAAGGAGCGGAAGGTATGGAGGCCGTGGTGCTGCTGTTCAAACCACGTGCTGAGATCGTTCATCATAGCCTCTTCAAATGCGAGAAGAAGCTGTGAGCTTTTACACTGGCGCGCGGTGAAATACCAGAACGGCTTTAGCGCGGTCCGGCAATGATGACGGCAGCGCCGACCAGGCAGATCGCCGCGCCTGCGATGTCCCAGCGATCCGGGCGCGCGCCATCGGCGAGCCACAACCACAGCACCGACATTGCGATATAGATACCGCCATAAGTGGCATAGGCCCGCCCCGCAGCTTCGCTCTCGACCAGCGTCAGCAGATACGCAAACAGAAGCAGAGACGCGATGCCGGGGATCAATATCCACGCCGGCTTGCCGAGCCGCAGCCAAGCCCAGAAAGCGAAGCAACCGACGATCTCGGCGATTGCCGCGCCAATGAAAACTAAAGTCGTTCGCATGAGACACTCGACTGTTGGCTAGTGATCAACGCCCATAAAACATCGGCGACAACGGGTTGGGCCTGCATCATCGCGTGGCCGCTATTGCTCGGACCGCTCAAGTTCCACTACCGGAACCACGCGCGCCGCACCCAAAAAAAACCGCGCATTCGCCGCAAATTGTTCACGATTTTTGTCGACGCGCGGAACGACATGGGTTAGCGGTACCATTGTCCGAGCAACCTTAGGTGCACTTGGACATCTCGACGCGTCCCAGAAGTGGTCGTTTCCGGTGCCCCTGTTTTATTTTCACATCATTTCCGAACACACCTTTCTCGACGACGAAGGCACCAACTTCGCGTCGGAACAGGATGCGATGAAGCACGCGCGCGAACTGGCGGCTGAACTGGTGCGCACCACGGGCGTGCTTCGGGGCGCGATCATGGTCGAGAACGAAGATGCCGGCGGCATGTTCGAGGTGCCGCTCTCGTCATGGAACAACTAAGCAGGTCTGGCGCGGAAGTCGGATTCGCGCAGCTTACTGCGTCGCGTTACCGGTCTTGGTGCGCGGCTGTTTGGCCGGGCCGGCTGCCTTCGGGGCATCGCTACGGACATTTCCCCACGGATCAACCGAGTTGCTGTTGTTAGGGATCTGGCGCAACGAATCGCGATAGGCTTTTTGCCGGATCGCATCCTGCTCCTTCTCCTCGGGCGTCATGGTCTTCAGCTCGGGTAGCAGATTCAACATCTGAGCGGAGGCAGGTCCGGTCAGTAGCGCGAGCACGGCGACGACGCTGAGCAGTCTCATGGCAAAAGGCTCCGTAAAAGTCAGAGCCCTTATACCACCTGCCTTTCGCGCACGCCAAGCACGCGAAAGCGGTGCTGTCCGGACATCTCCAGACACAAGGCCGCGAACTCACGCGCCTATTTGCCGAGAATGCGTTCCGCCGCCGTGACAATGCTGACGCCGGGATTGGTCGCGCAAAAGGCGCCGAACTTCTTGGCGTTTTCGGTGAACACCTCGGTATCGATCAGCGCCTCGTCGGAGTCGCCTTTGTACCAGCCGTCGATCCAGGTCAGAACCATCGCGATGTCATCGGGCTTGGACTCGATGAATTGCTTGCACGACATCACGGAGAGATCGAGCGTCACTGCATTGGCAGGCGCGGCAGCAGGTACACTGGTGAATGCGATCAGTGCAGCAAACAGTGTGCAGGTCGTCTTCATGGCGGGCCCCTTCCCCTTGAAAAAGACGCCCGCGGCCGGCGGTTGCAGACACGATTTGCGGGCGTTCGCCGCGGACGCTAGCACTGCGCGAAGCGGCGCGTTCTGAAGTTTCCCTGAAATTTTGCTGGTAATTGTCTGCCACACCTTCAGAAAGTGTAAACGGACACCCCCGGATCTCTGCGCTCGCCTTCAACGACCGGCAATTCGATACAGTTAGATGTGTCGTATGAAGACGACACGGATAACGGCCATGGATGAAGAACGACGGCGCCATCCGCGCCAGCGCGTCTTGAAGCGCGGCATGCTGACTTTCATCGGCGGCGGCGGCATCGATTGCACCGTGCGCAACATCTCGATCTCGGGCGCGCGCGTCGATGTGGCCAGCCCGGTGGGCATTCCCGACCAGTTTCATCTGGTGATCGAAACCGACCAGTTCATTCGCCGCGGCCGACCGGTCTGGAGCAGCGAGCGCCAGATCGGGATCGAATTCGATTAGTAACGGCTGCCGTTATAACCGCCGCCGTAGCCTCCGCGGCTGTAACCACCGCCATAGCCGCCGCCGCCATAGATGCGTGGGGGCGGTGCGTAATAAACAGCCGGCGGACGACGAACGACGATCTCGTCCTCAATCATCTCGCGGCGCGGCGGCGCGCGATCCGCCCGCTTTTTGGCGGCGTCGGCCTTGGCGGGTTTTTCGGCCTTCTTCGGCGCCGCGGCAGGTGGGGCATTGCACGGACAGGTCGGCGCCGGCGTGGCGAGCGCCGCAACATTCGTGGACGCGCCTACGACCGCGACCGTCTCCGGCTTGTTGCGCACGCGTTCGATCAAGCCGCGCGCCGTCACGGCCTGTTCGCTGTCCGGATATTTGGCGAGGAAGGTCTCGTAGGACGACACCGTGTTGGTAATCACGGCGATATTCCACGCCACCATGCGGTAGTGCCGATCCAGCCAGCCCCTGGCTTCCGGACCAAAAGGCGGCGCGGCATAAAGGCTGACAAAGGCTTCATAGGCTTCGACCGAACCGTCGTACACGATCGTATCGTGAGCGTCCTGGATCTGCTTGCCCTTCAACTCCTTCTTCCATTCCTCGGCAGAGCGCTTCTTGACCGGCTTGCCGTCGTCGGTGAGCGCACCGCTACGCGCTGCGACCTCGATGCCGGCCTTGGTGTCGGCAGCCTTGCTGTCGGAAGCTTTGGCGTCGGCCCCCTTGGCGTCGCCTGCCGGCAGCTTGGCGTCCGAGCCGGCCCCGAAGAAACGGAAATCGCTCACCAGTGACGAGCTCTCCCACGGGGTCTGCCGTCCTTCGGTCGCCAGGTTCACTGCAAGGCGCACCTTCTTGAAGGCCTCCTCGATGGGAATGCCGGGCTCGCGGCCGGCTTTCAGCAACGCTGTCGTATAGGGGCTGTTAGCGCCACTGCCATCCTCGGCTTCGGCACCGGGCGCCGTTGAGAATGACAGCAGCGTTCCGGGCGCGCCGAATTTGACATCCACATGGGCAAGACCACGCGGCGCCTTCGCGATAGCCGGGAATGGATTGTTGCGGCAGGCATCGAGCAGGATGATGCGGCTCTTGCTCGGCAATGCGTTCAGCGTGTTGAGGATGTCATTGAGGCGCACCGCCTGGAGCGTGACATCGATCTCGCGCTTGGGATCGATGTCCACCGGCATCAGATAATTCTCGCCATCGACCTGTACGCCGTGGCCGGCATAGAACACCAGCGAGGTCGTATCCGGCCCCTTGGCGGCGACGGTGGCGGCAAATTCGCTGAGTTTCGCACGCAGATCGTTCTGCGACAGATCCGACGCCGCGTGCACCTCGAAACCGGCATCGGTGAGCATCGCAGCCATCGCCTTGGCGTCATTGGCAGGGTTCGGCAGCGGCGTCACTGCCTTATAGGCGGACTGGCCGATCACAAGAGCAACGCGGCCCTCGGCAAAGGCAGCAGAGCTGCCGAACAGCACGGCAGCCGCGATACATACGTGGCGAACGATAGGGCTCATCATCGACGACCTCCCCGGCGAAGGCCGGCATGCGCGACGGGGCAACTGTGCCCGCGTGCAAGTGAAATCAGCCTGCCCGCGCACCCACAATGCGACGGGCTGCCGCGACTTGCATTTGGTCGCAACGGAGATCAGCGCGGTTCACGACCTACCGCGCAGGCGGCAGGATGAGCCGCTTATTTCTTTTTAGCCGCCGTGGCGGGTGCCGGGGTCGCAGCCGGCGCGACACTGCCCCACGGATCGTATTTCTGCTTGGGATCCGGGATGCGCTGGAGTGCGGCTTTGTAGGCCTTGTCGTCGGGCTTCGGCCGTTCCGGCGGGTTGGCGTGCGGGCTCTTTTCTTCCTTGCCGGTGCTCACCTGCGCCGATGCCGAGGTTGCGAATGCCGCTACAACGGCCACTGCGAGAACGAAAGCTTTCATGCGAATACCCCTCTGATCCTTTCAATAGCGCGTTGTGCCAATCATTTTCCAGTCCTGCGGCAGGCTGGCCGATACCGCGAAATGGCGCAGCTGCCCATTGCCCCTGAAATCATGGCATTTTCCGGATCGTCCTGGTGAATATCCGGTTCACCGAACCGCTCGAATCGCGCACAGGCGCAAACCAGATATTGGCATGTTTCGCCTAGGCTGCAGGTTCCAGAGGGGAAACGAGACGTGGTCGATCTCACCAGCTCAGTCGCTATGCGTGAAGCCGGCGAGCCAAGAAGGCAGCCCCGTACGCCGGATGATGCGCGGGCGTCGCTGGTGGACGTCCCTATCGATGCCTGGCGCGCCCTGGAAGCGCGGGCGGCCGAGCCGAACGGCTATTATCTCTCCGATTGGGAACTTGCGGTAAATGCCTCGGTGGAGGGGCTGACCGATGTCTCGGCCCTGACCGCCTGGGATCAGGGCAGCCTGATCGGCCTGCTCCCCGTCGTCACGCTTCGCCGCGTCCACGGACTGCCGCTGCCGGTGCTGGTGAATGCGGATGCCTATGGCACCCTGTCCACGCCCCTGCTCGACCGCGATGCCGCGCCCGAGGCTGCCGCAGGCCTATGCGCCCAGGCGCGCCAAAGCGGCGCCCGCGCCATCGTTTTTCACAATGTCTCGCTGCAAGGGCCGGCGATGGCGGCGATGCGCACGGCGCTCGCCAGAGACGGCCTGTCGCCCCGCATCATCACCGCGCATAGCCGCGCCAGCCTCGATGCCACGCGCGAGGCAGATGACATACTACGCGACGGGCTCGGACCGAAAAAACTCAAGGAACTGCGGCGCCAGCGCAATCGCCTGGCCGAACATGGCGATGTGACATTTCACATCGCCCGGACGCCCGATGAAGTGGCTGCCATCCTCGACACCTTCCTGGCGCTGGAAGCCAGCGGCTGGAAAGGCAAGCGCGGCACCGCGCTGCAGCAGCGCGCCGGCGACGACGCCTTCATTCGCCGGGCGACCGCCGCCCTCGCCACGCGCGGCCAATGCGAGATCGTGACGCTCAAGGTCGGTGAGGCCGCCGTGGCGTCCGGTGTCATGGTTCGTCATCTCGATCGCGCCTACTACTTTAAAATCGGCATCGACGAGCGCTTTGCGAAATATTCGCCGGGCGTTCAGCTGACGCTCGACGTCACCCGGCATCTTTGCGCCGATCCTGCCATCGCTTCTGCGGATTCCACGGCGGCTCCGGGACATCCCATGATCGATCCGATCTGGCGCGAACGCCTCGCGATCGGCGATGTGGTATTGCCGCTCTACAGGAACGATCCGGTGGCAACGCTGACTTACGCTGCGCTATCGTTGCGGCATCGCGCGCGCGAGGCAGCGAAGAAGATCGTGCACCGGCTCCGCAAACGCTGAGCGCTATTCCGCCGCCTGCGCATTGATCTCCGCAGAAATCTGCCGGATCGCCCGGGCGAGCTTGTCTGGATCCTGCGCACCGGATACCGCGTATTTCTGCGCAAATACATAGGTCGGCACACCGGAAATACCCTTGTCCGCGGCTTCCTTTGCATCCGCTGAAATCTTCGCGACGTCTTCATCGGTCGCCAGACGCCTGCGCACATCGTCGGCATCGAGGCCGATATCGGCCGCGGCCTGCACCAGCGTATCCCGTTGCGTGAGATCGCCACCGTCCCGGAAATACAGTTCCATCAGCTTCTGCTTCATCTCGGCCGACTTGCCGATCGCATCGGCCCAATGGATCAGGCGGTGGCAGTCGATCGTATTGGGCTGGCGCTTCACCGAGTCTGGCTTGTAGCTCAGACCTTCTTCCTCCGCCGCGGCGACCACGCGTTGGGCGATGCCCTTATAGGCGTCCACCGAACCGAACTTGGTCTCGAGATACGTCGACCGATCGATGCCCTCGGCAGGAATCCAGGGATTGAGAAAGAACGGACGCCAGTTCACATGGACGGGGACTTCAGGAGCCAATGCGATCGCATTTTCGATGCGTCGCTTGCCGATATAGCACCACGGGCAAACCACGTCGGAAACGATATCGATCTGTAGCGGCTTGATGGCGCTCATGGCGGCCTCCCCTGCATTCTTGGTTGCCCACAGATAGGCCGCGCAGGCCGACGCGGCAAGGCCGCGGTTCCCGCAGCTAGTGCGTTTCAGCCAGCTTACGAAGCTTTTGCCTCGTCGCCGCATCCGCCGGAAAGAACGTCTCGATGGCGATTTCCGCCAGCGTGATGTCCAGCGGTGTTCCGAAGGTCATGGTGGTGGACATGAAGTTCAGCACGTCCTCACCCAGCTTCATCCGAAACGGCACCACGACGCTATCCGCCGCGATCGGCGCCGAGCGTGCAGGCACCGGATAGGTCTTCAGCTCCTGATAAAGCTTGATCAGTTCGGGATCGGCTGTCGCCTCGCATTGCCGGTGCAACCGCTCCAGCAGATGCGCGCACCATTCGCCAAGATTGACGGTGCGCGCCGCAAGGCCCTGCGGATGGAAACTTAGCCTGAGCACATTCAACGGTGGCTTCAGCAACTCGGGAGATATGCCGGACAGCAGTGGCATGACCATGTTGTTCGCCGCACTCAGATTCCAATGCCGGTCGACCGCCAGCGCCGGATGCGGTTCATGGGCTTTCAGCACCACATCGATCGCCTGGCGTGCCGACGCCAAGGCCGGATCATCCAGGGTGCGCTGCGGAAAGGCTGGCGCAAAACCTGCCGCGATCAGCAGCACGTTGCGTTCGCGCAGGGGCACGTCGAGCCGCTCTGCCAGTCGCAGCACCATGTCGCGCGACGGCGCCGAACGGCCGGTTTCGACAAATGAGAGATGGCGGGTCGAAATCTCCGCATCGCCGGCGAGATCAAGCTGGCTGAGGCGCCGACGCTGACGCCATTCACGCAAGTGATCGCCGATGGCCATGGGGCGGCTGGGAGCCGATGTCGCAAGCTGTGTGGTCATGGCAAAACGCTAACATGGCGGTTTTCGTGCTGCCATGACCTCCGAGGTAATCGATTTGCCTCTGCAAGGCGGACATCTTTGCGACATCGCAACCGATCCCCGAAGGAGAACGACCATGATCAATCCGTCTTTGCTGCTGCGCCGCGCCATCCAGATCGACGCCGTCGTCAGCGGTGTCATGGCCCTGCTGCTGACTTTCGCCGCCAGCGCACTGGCGCCGCTGCTGCAACTGCCCGAAGCGCTGCTGCTTGAATCCGGCCTATTCCTGATTGCCTATGTGGCGTTGATCGGCTGGCTTGGTTTGCGGACGACCATGCCGAAGCTGCTGGTGCTCGCCGTGATCATCGGCAACGCCGCCTGGACGCTCGGGAGCATCGGGCTGCTGTTCTCGGGCGCTGTGAGCCCGAATTTGCTCGGACAGTTATTCGTCACAGCGCAAGCGATCGCCGTCGGCGTGTTCGCGGAACTGCAGTTCATGGGTCTGCGCAAGAGCAGTGTGGCCCAGGCAGCTTAAGTATCTAGCGACGGCTTGTCGCTCCCTCGCCCCGTTTTGCGGGGCGGGGCTACGGAGCGCCTACGCCTTCTTCTTGGCTTTGGTCTTCTTCGCCGTCTTGCCAACAGCCTTGGTCTTCTTCGCGACCTTGGCTTTCTTGGCAGCCTTCGGTGCTTTCTTCAGCGCCTTCTTGACGTCGGCCTTTTTGGCCTTTGCCTTGTCCTTCTTGCGCTTGGCCTTATCGGCGCGCTTCTGTTCCTTGCGCTCGGCCTTTTCCTTGGCCTTCGCCTTTTCGGCGCGCAGCTTGGCCTGCTTCTTCTTGCGCTTGGCTTCGCAGCCCTCGCATTTGCAGCCGATCGGCTTCAGATACTCTTTGAAGTACTCGGTGCCGTAATCGTAGTTGATCTCCTCACCCGGCTCGATCTTCTTGATCGAGCGGATGATGATCTTCTTCTTCGCCGGATTGACGTCGGACTCGGCGTTCGGCTTGCAGGAATGGTTGATATAGCGCGCAACGTTCTTGCGGATCGAACCATCAACGGTCCAGCGTTTGCTGATCTGGAACAGATACTTGTTCTCGATCGCGTCGTGCTTCTCGTTCTTCGAATCGAGCAGCGGTCCGAAATATTGGATGATCTTCACACCCTTCTTGATCGGCTGGGTGGCGAACAGGCCGAGACCGGTCTTGGAACGGCCGATGCGATAGGGCTTCGAGGCGGTGGAGACGGGCATGGGGCGGGACTGACACTGCGATAAGAAAGGGGAACTGACCGGGCTTTCTAGATCGATTCCGCAAGTCATGCCAGCGGCTGCGACGCGCGCCAATGAACCTTCCCCAGCTTGCCGACGTCATACCTGGCAAATTGCCCCACGGGACCGATCCCATGACCTCGATTGCCGGTTTATCAGCTGCCCTTCTGCTAATCGGTACAGCGACCATCGCAGTCGCCGAGCCCATGAGCAGCGCTTACACCTCAACGGCGGACAAGGATTGCCGTAAGATATCCAGCAGCAAGGTCGGCGATGACGAGCTGGGCTCCGAACACGTCTGCCGCGGTCCTGCCGGCTACAAGATCGTCAAGAGCGAACACGATCTGCGCGAAACCTTGTCGGTGGGACGAACGGCAGCGATCGCCAATGATCAGCCCGCTGCATCGCAGGGCTTTGGGCCTTTCAATTCAACCACCAGCACGATCGAATGGCGCCTGAGCGCCGGCAAACCCTTCGCGACGATCCAGCGCTGGCACATTGCTGACAACAAGGACCCCGACAAAAGCGGGCGTCCGAATTCGAAACAGCTTTTGGTGGTGACACGGCTGCCGCCCGGTCAGGTTTGCCATGTGGCTTATATCGACGTGCAGGCCAATCCCGCTGCCAACGATATTGCGCGCACGGCTGCGGATGCCATCGCGCGCGGATTCGATTGCAGGACGGACAAGGTGAAGGTCGCCGGCACAAGTGGCCGCGCTATCGAACTCGCTTTGCCACGCTGAGCGTCAGACAGCCGGAAGCCGCTTGACACGACACTCCGCCTGAATTGTATTTACTATATTGTTCAATCTTCAGTTTTGTCGCTTCGATACCGGCAGGCGCCGATCGAAGTGCATCGGTCTTCAGCGCGATGGCATCGCATATTTCGGGGAGACGCGTCATGAGCAAGAAACTCACATTGCTAGGTGTGCATGGCCTCGGCGACCACCGCAGCTCCGACTGGCAGGAAAAATGGCCCGCAGCCATCAGAAGTTCATTTCCGCAACTCGAAGGGCTCGAACTGGATTTCAGATTCGTCACCTATGACGAGATCTTTGCGAGGACCGATCTTTCGATCTTCGATTATGCGCAGGCGGTCTGGAAGCTGACGAAAAGCGGCCTCTCATCCTTCGGACGGCGCGAACGAGGCGTGGTGTCCGACGTCTCGGATCGCATCAAGTGGACGGCCGGCTATGTGGTGGCATGGGTCGAGAAGGAGAACTTCCAGCGGCAGACGCGCAAGCTCGTGCTCGAGGCCGTCCGCGCGCATCAGCCCGACGTCATCCTGGCCCACAGTTTGGGATCGTTGATCACCTACAATGCGTTCTCGCATGCCGATGCCAAGAAGGGCGACCTCGGTACGATCCTCGGCAAAGCGAAATACGTGACGTTCGGATCGCAGATCGGCAATCCGTTCGTGATCGGTAACCTGACCGAGGGCCGTATCGCGCGGCTGGACGTCGACTTCTGGTATCACCTCTATAACGAGAATGACGACGTCTTCACGGCACCGATCCGCATGCCCGGCGTCGAGAATTTCGAACAGACCGACACGCCTTTCGATGATGAAGGCTTCGCCGATCACAGTGCCGAAAGCTATTTCAAGCACCGTGCGACCATCGAGAACGTGTGGCGCCAGATCGGCGCCGATGCGCTTGGCGCACGACTGTTCAGCACGGCGCAGGGACTGAAGGCGCGCCGGATCACGCCAAAAGTCCAGAAGAGCCGTCAGAAGCAAAAGGCATTGCTGATCGGCATCAACAACTATCCAAGCGAAGCCCAACGGCTGCAGGGCTGTGTCAACGACGTCTTCACCATGAGCGCGTTGCTGCAGGACACCGGCATGAAAGCGGAATCGATCCGCACGTGCCTCGACGAACGTGCGACCACCGAGGGCATTCTCACCCGCATCAAATGGCTGCTCGACGATCCGCAGCCGGGCGACGAGTTGGTTCTCTACTATAGCGGCCACGGCGCGCAGGTTCCGGAATATGGCGAGGATTTCGAGCCCGACCACCTTGTCGAAACGCTCGTGCCCTGGGATTTCGATTGGTCGCGCGAAAAGATGATCTCGGACGACCAGATCTATCACCTCTACAGCCAGCTGCCTTATGACTGTCGTCTGGTGCTGATCTTCGATTGCTGCCATTCCGGCAGCATGCATCGCGACGGCGGTCCGCTGAAGCGCGGCATTTCTCCGCCCGACGACATCCGGCATCGCGATCTGAAATGGGACAGCAAATCGCAGATGTGGGTGCAACGCGACTTCAAGCGCATCAATGACAGGTTCGCGGGCAACAAACAGATTGCCGCCAGCTATTTCGGGAAAGACGGCGCGACCAGCCGCCTTGGCCGCTCAAGCATGGTGCGCAAACTCTCCGGGCCGCAATATTCCGCGCTCAAGCGTCGCAGCAAGCAGACGACATATGGCCCCTATCTGCCGCTGATCATCGAGGCCTGTGCGGAAAATGAATTCTCGTATGAGTATCGCCACGGTGCGGAAAGCCACGGCGCCTTCACATTCACGCTCAACAAGATCCTGCGTGACCACAAAGGCGCGATCACCTTCGATAGGCTGGTCAACAAGACCAGGGATCAACTCGCCGAACTGCAATACAAACAGGTCCCGCAAATCCTGGGGCCGACCGCCATCAGGACGCACAAGGTACCATGGATCGTGAGGTCATGATGCGCCGTCGGATGGCGCGTGGAAGCTGGGACTGGATTGAGCCATCGGCAATGGTCTAAGGCCGCGTCTTCGTCTTCCGATAGCGCTCCAGCAACCGTTCACCCTTCGCAGCGATCTTTCGTGCAGCGGCGACGGTCTTCGGCACCGGCTCACCCCAGGCATGGGCCGACAGCGCGTGGCGCGTGGGCCGTCCTTCGCGATCGACCAAAGGCGGCAGCTTGGCACGGCCATAGAAGCGGACGGCCCAACTCCCCTTGCGGCGCATCTCGCTCGGCGTCATCTCGGACGCTTTCTTGGTCACGCCAGGCTTGAGATGCGCGCCCTGCTTCTTGGCAAAGGCTTTGCGGCCCGCCGCGGTAAGGCCGCCTTCGGGATCCTTCTCGGTCTTCTTGGAGGCCTTTTTGGTCGTCTTCTTTTTCTTGGTCGTCGTCTTCGCGGACTTTTTCTTCGCGGCCTTCTTGGCTGCTTTCTTCGCCGGCTTCTTGGCGGCTTTCTTCTTCGTCGTCTTTGCCATGCGCATATTGTCCACGAGATTGGGGTAAGGCCGCCCGGCGCGCTTCGCGCTCTTCTTCGCGGCGGCCTTCTTAGCGGGGGAAAGATGCTTGGTCGCCTTGCCGGCGCGCTTGCGCGGGTTCGGGCGTTTCCAGGGGGCTTTTTTCTTGGTCGTCTTTGCTGTCTTGGCCATGCGCGTTCAACGCGCATCATCGCGCCAGGTTTCAACCGCTACTGAGGCGGTGGCACGCCGATCTTCAGCGTCTCGACAAACAGCACTTCCGCATCGGGCCTGCCCGGTAGACGATCGAGGACATGGTCCAGCCTTCCCGCGAGAACGAGCATGGCAAAGCCATGGGCCAGCGACCAGGTGCGTGCGATCTGCGCTGCCTGCTCCATCGACAGCGCATCGGTGGCCACGTCGCCCGCATGGACGATGCCGATCACCCGCGCGAGGCTGGCAAAGGAGATATTGCTCGCCTCCTTCAGCGCAGGTCGGCTCATATCGAGGCGCTCGGTGCGAAACATGAGTTGATACATGCCGGGCTGCGTACGCGCATAAGCGAGGTAGGCCCGCGCCCGCGCCAGGCCGCTTTCCGCAGGCGTGACGCCGGTGGCGCCGGCGGTAGTGAGTGCGGCGTTGAAATTGCGAAAGCCGACGGCGGCGAGTTCGCTGAGCAATCCCGTCAGATCGCCGAAGTGATGCGTGGGCGCGGCATGCGAAACGGCGGCTTCGCGCGCGGCTGCACGCAGCGTCAGACCAGTGAGCCCATCACGCTCCAAGACGATTTGCGCCGCGTTCAGCAGCGCGGCGCGCAAGTCCCCGTGATGATAGGGAGATTCCGCTCCGGTCGACTTTTCCGCCGGTTTTGAACGTTGCGTCTTCCTGGCGGCAATCTTGCGGCCGACTTGCGGCAGCCTGCTACCGGGCTTGCTGCGGGCAGATTTGACCATCCCCGCTTATAGCAAGCATTTTGACACTGTAAAGATTAGGCTTGACGCAACCCAACGACCCGCCCACACTCATCTTTACATCGTCAAGATGGCCACCGCCGAGTATGTTGCTGAGCAGACGTGCCTCCGAGCCCAATGGTACGCCTGCCCCACCTTTCGGGAGATCGCGATGAAGGATGTATTCGCCAAACTCGGGCAGGATTTTTTCTCCACCATCCTCTTCCTGGCGCTTTATCTCGCCACCGGCGATGTAGTCCTGGCGACCTGCGTCGCGATTGTCGGCGCGGTCGCCCAATTCATCCGCGCCCGCATCAAGGGCGAGAAGCTCGATGTGATGACCTATGCCAGCCTTGCGCTGGTGATCGTGCTTGGCGGTGCGACCTTGATCACCAATGACCCGCGCTTCGTTCTGGCCAAGCCGAGCATCGGCCATTTCGCCATCGGCGCCATCATGCTGCGCAGAGGCTGGATGCTGCGTTACATGCCGCCGAAGGTGACTGAAACGATTCCGGAATATGTGACATTCGCCGGCTATGCCTGGGCTGCGCTGATGTTCGCGCTCGGTGCCGGCACCATCGGCGTGGCGCTCAGTGGCGATATGAAGCTCTGGACGTTCTATGTGACGGTGGTGTTGATCGGCGCCAAGGTGGCGGCCTTCGCGATCCAGTATGCGATCTTCCGCGTGCTCGTGACGCGTCGCCTGCGCGCCGCGGCGGCGGCGCCGTCCTAGTCGCTAGAGATACTGATAGAACATGACGCCGTTGATCGCGCTTGCTGCTGCGAGCAACGCCACCACGGTCATGTTCATTCTCAGAGCATCAATCATCGCCCGCCTCGAATCTCGGATCGTTTCCGAAACCACTTGAAACAGAGGAAGCCGAGTCGTCACCGCTTTTCTTTTTCGCACACAGGCTTGCGAGTCCCGGCAGAATCGAGTCCCGCACCATCGTGGTTAATGCATCGCGCACGCTGCGTGCCTGAGTCGCGATTTGTCGAGTCGACTTGATCGATTCGCGACGCGTCAGAACCAGATCTGCATCGGCAAACCGCATGCATCGCGGGGCGCATCGCCATCCGGTAGCGAGCCGGAAGGACAGGACGCCGCAAGCGCGACAGCGCAGGCATCGAGAACGTCGTCGCGCTTCGCTCCGCTGCCGATGCGCTGAACGGTTAGCCAATCATCAAGCGCGGTAAACCCGTTGGTGATGAGAAGTTGGCGGCGCAGCGTAAGTCCCAACTCATCGTGTTTGGACGGCAAGGGCTCGCCCTTGTTGAGACGCAGAAAAACCAGTTCGGGATGTGCTTCGCGCAAGTCGAAGGCACGATGCTTGCGAACGAAATCATCCGTTTCCATGATCTTCGGGCCGAGGTGCCACAGCTGGAGCGAGACGCGCCTCTGGTGTCTTTCGAGCGCTGAGGCGTTTGCCAATGCCGGCTTTGCAAAGTCCTCCCACAGCCAGCGTCGCGCGCCGGAAAACACGCGCGCCCCATGCGGCGAAAGCTTTGCCCGCGCCAAGCGATCGCAGAGGCGATCGCCGTCATCCGGCATGCCGATGGGAATGTCGATGGCTGCGCGGTCGAAACGCTGGGATGCAAGCCATGAAATGTCGGAGGGAAAAGCGATGCTGCGGCGGTCGTCATCGATGGTGACGGCCACCCAGCCTCTGCGAAATCCGTCGAGACCGATGGCGATCATGTCCGTCAATCCGGCGACGGGGTGTCTTCGTCCAGCAACGCGTCGCGGGCGGCGCCGCCGATGGCCTTGATCAGGTCGTCCTCGCCATCATCCGGCAGTGCTTCGTTGAGGCCGAGCATCCGCGCGGCACTGCCATCGTCGGGCATCACGGCCACATCGCGCAGCGCGCGGTCCATCAAACGCGAACGCTTGTCGAGTTCGGCCACCGATCCTGCCGCCGTGTTGAGCTGGCGGGCGACCTTGCCCACCGTGTCGTTGTAGCGCTTGAATTCAGTGCGGACGGCGCTGAGGATCTTCCAGACATCGCCGGAGCGCTCCGCGATCACCATGGAGCGGTGATTGACCTGGAAGGCGTGCAGGATGGCGGCAAAAGTGGTCGGCCCGGCCAGCATCACATTGCATTCGCGCTGGACGTGATCGAACAGGCCGGGAATGCGTAGCACTTCGGCGAACAGGCTCTCGGTCGGTAGGAACAGGATCGCGCGCTCGGTGGTGCGCGGCGGATTGATGTATTTTTTCGCGATGTCCTTGGCGAAAGACTTGATGCGGTTCTCCAGCGCCTTGCGGAAATGTGCGGCCAATTCGACATCATTGGCTTCCAGCGCCTCGAGCATGTGCTCGTGGTCCTCGCGCGGAAATTTCGCATCCACCGGCAACAGCATCTCGTCGCCATCGAGCATCGGCAGGCGGATCGCATATTCGACGCGCTCGGCCGAATTCGGCTTGATCTGCGCATCCTTGATATATTGCGTGGGCGACAGGAAATCCTGCAACAGCATCGCGAGCTGCACTTCGCCAAACGTGCCGCGCAGCTTCGGATTGGTGAGCACGTTTTTGAGATCGCCCACATGGGTGGAGATGCTGCGCATCTCGCCGAACACTTCATAGGCCTTGTTGAGCTGTTCGACCACGCGGCCGAAATTCTCGTTCAGGCGCGTTTCCAACGTCGTCTGCAGCTTCTCATCGACGGTGGTGCGGACCTTCTCCAGCTCGGCGGCATTTTCGGTGCGGAGCTGATCGAGCCGGCCTTCCACTGTCTGGCGCAACTGTTCGCCGCTCTGGCCTTGCTTCAAGGTCAGTTCGTCGATCGCCAGTTTTGTCGCGTCGAGACGCTCCTTCTGGTGATTGCCCATCTCGCCGAGTGTGCCGGCCACATTCTGGCGCAGGCTATGAAAGCTGTTGTTCAGCTCCTCGCGAAGGTTGCGCGCGGACTCCGCATGCGCGGCGCCGGACTGATCGAGCTTGTGCTCCACCATCGTCCGCAACGCTTCGCGATTGGCGGTGGATCCCTGCTCCATGCGGCCGATATCGGCATTGAGCTTGGTGCCGATATCATTGATGCGGGCTTCGGTGGTCTTGTTGGTGGCCTCGAGGCGCTGGCCGAAATTGTCCACCTGATTGAGCAGCCGCTCGGACAGTTTCAGCATCATGTCTGCTGCTGCGCCCTGCTGCTGGTTCATGGTCTGCAGCAGTTCTTGCCGGACGGAGCGGATTTCGGCATCCGAAGCCGCGCGAATGGCGTCACCCTCGAAGCGCAGCAGCTCGCTGACTTCGGATCGCTCCAGCGCAAGCGGACGGCGGGCGACCACGATAACAGCCACGATTGCGAACAGCGCGGCGATGAAGGCCAGCGCCAGCGTGGCCACGGGGATATAGGGCTCGAATTCGGTCACAGGCATCTCTCGCGTACTCTTTTTGTTCTAGCGAGAGGCGAGGATTCCCGCAAGGCTCCATGGAGATGGAAGGTTGCGGAAATCGGGGACAAAACGATCGAGGGCCATACGCACTGCCCTCATGGTGAGGAGCGCGCAATTGCGCGCGTCTCGAACCATGACGTGGCTGGGCTCCGCTCCGAGCTTCCCGCCATCCTTCGAGACGCACGCCAAGAGGCGTGCTCCTCAGGATGAGGGGCGGAGTTGGTGCCGCCACACACTCCCGCCCTCATGGTGAGGAGCCCGCCACTTCGGCGGGCGTCTCGAACCATGAGCTGGCCGGGCTCCAGAGCTCGCGGCCATCCTTCGAGACGCACGCCAAGGGGCGTGCTCCTCAGGATGAGGGGCGGAGTTGGTGCCGCCTCACACTCCACCCTCATGGTGAGGAGCCCGCCACTTCGGCGGGCGTCTCGAACCATGAACTGGCCGGGCTCCAGAGCTTGCGGCCATCCTTCGAGACGCACGCCAAGGGGCGTGCTCCTCAGAATGAGGGGCGGAGTTGGTGCCGCCACACACTCCTGCCCTCATGGTGAGGAGCCCGCCATTTCGGCGGGCGTCTCGAACCATGAGCTGGCGAAGCTCCGAGTGTGCGGCCACCCTTCGAGACGCCGCGCAATCGCGCGGCTCCTCAGGATGAGGGACGGAGTCGGTTTCGGTGCGTTAGCCGAGGTTCAGTTCCTTGAAGAAGTCATTGCCCTTGTCATCGATGATGATGAAGGCCGGGAAATCCTCGACCTCGATCTTCCAGATCGCTTCCATGCCGAGTTCGGGATACTCGACCACCTCGACCTTCTTGATGCAGTGCTCGGCGAGATTGGCCGCCGAACCGCCGATGGAGCCGAGATAGAAGCCGCCATGCTTCTTGCACGCCTCGCGCACGGCCACCGCACGGTTGCCCTTGGCGACCATCACCATGGAGCCGCCGGCCGCCTGGAACTGATCGACGAAGCTATCCATGCGGCCGGCCGTGGTCGGGCCGAAGGCGCCGGAGGCATAGCCTTCCGGGGTCTTGGCAGGGCCGGCGTAATAGACCGGGTGGTTCTTGAAGTAATCCGGCAGCGGCTCGCCCTTCTCCAGGCGCTCGCGCAGCTTGGCATGTGCGGAGTCACGCGCGACGATCATAGTGCCGGTGAGCGAGAGGCGCGTCTTGGTCGGGTAGTTGCTGAGTGTGGCCAGCATGTCCTTCATCGGCTGGTTGAGATCGATCTTCACGACCTCGCCGCCGAGCGCCTGCTCCATCTGCGGCAGATATTGCGCGGGATTGTGCTCGAGCTCTTCGAGATAGACGCCGTCCTTGGTGATCTTGCCGAGCACCTGACGATCTGCCGAGCAGGACACGCCAAGACCGATGGGCAGCGACGCGCCATGGCGCGGCAGGCGGATGACGCGGACGTCGTGGCAGAAATACTTGCCGCCGAACTGCGCACCGACGCCGGAGGACTGTGTCATCTTGAGGATTTCCTGCTCCATCTCCAGATCGCGGAAGGCATTGCCGTCCGCCGAGCCCTGGGTGGGCAGCGCGTCGAGATAGCGCGCGGAGGCGAGCTTCACCGTCTTCATGCACAGCTCGGCCGATGTGCCGCCGATGACGATGGCGAGGTGGTAAGGCGGGCACGCAGCGGTGCCCAGCGTCATGATCTTTTCCTTGAGGAACGCGAGCAGACGATCCTTGGTCAGCACCGACGGCGTGGCCTGGAACAGAAAGCTCTTGTTGGCGGAGCCGCCGCCCTTGGCCATGAACATGAACTTGTAGGCGTCGTCGCCCTCGGCATAGATCTCGCACTGTGCCGGCATGTTATTGGCAGTGTTCTTCTCTTCATACATGGTCAAGGGTGCTACCTGCGAGTAGCGCAGATTGCGGCGCAGATAGGCATCGCGCGCGCCTTCGCTGAGGGCGGCCTCGTCCTCACCATCGGTGATGACGTTGCAGCCCTTCTTGCCCATGATGATGGCGGTGCCGGTGTCCTGGCACATGGGCAGCACGCCGCCGGCCGCGATATTGGCGTTCTTCAGGAAGTCGAAGGCGACGAACTTGTCGTTCGGCGAGGCCTCGCTGTCGTCGAGGATGTTACGCAGCTGCTGCAGATGGCCGGGGCGCAGATAGTGGTTGATGTCGCCGAACGCGGCCTCGCTGAGCGCCTTCAGCGCATCGCGCGACACCACCAGCATCTCCTTGCCCAGCACCGTCTCGACGCTCACGCCCTCGGCAGTGATCTTCTTGTAGGGGGTGGTGTCCTTGCCGAGCGGGAACAGCGGCGTGTGCTTATAGGGCGGAACCGGCTTCTGCTGGTCGGGGAAAGCGGCGGGAGCGTTCATGGGACGGGCCTCAAGGGACAGGAATTTGGAGCCCTTTTAAGAGGTTTCCGCGCAGTTTTGAAGGGTTCAAAACAGGGCATATCCTCCTGCGAATGCAGGTCTCCCACCCATCAAAGCCTAGTCTTTGGCACCCTGCTTCTCCGCATAGGCGTCCACCAGTGCCCGGATCATGCGCTGATAGGGAACGCGGCGCTGCTCGGCGGCATGTTTGAAGTAATCGACCGACCGCTGCGACAGGCTCAGCGTCACCTTCACATTGTCTTCGCGGAGGACAAGTTGGTCTGGAGACGGCAGAAAGTCATCGACGATCCGCACCTGCCCAATCTCGCCACGCGTGTATTTAGGCGTCGTCTTCTTTGCGGTTGGCTTTTTCATAAATCGCTTTCCCTTTGCGCCAATATCCGGCGCCGAAAATCCTGATCCGGGCACCACGTCGGGTAAACCTCACTGTCAGCACGGCCTCATCGACCATTCCGAAGCAGAAGTAACGAGCCTCGGTGAGACTATGATCCAGGTCCTGAGCGATGACACGCTTGGGATCCAGAAACGCGTGCTGGGCGAGTTCAAAAGCCACACCATGTTTGGCGCGGTTTGTCCGGTCCTTACTGGCGTCCCATTCGAAATCGGACATCCGGCCACCGCCGTTTTGATCTGGCTATCCTACCATATTTTTGTATGGCTTCACAATCGACATGCATACCCAGGTCCTGCTGCTCTTGCGCCGACCAGACCAAAACGGTTTGATGGCACAGGGGACATCATGACATCAAAACGCACCTACCTCGCCATCGCCGTTCTCACCGCCCTCGCCTCGCCGGCTCATGCCGATCGTTGCGACGATCTCGCCAAGCAGCTCAAGAGCCAGATCGACGGGATCAGCGTCGGGCGCACCGCGGCCAATGTGATCTATCTCGCCCATCCCGCCGCGAAGCAGTTGCGGCTCGGCTGCACCAATCGCGCGGTGACCAACGAACTGTTCGCGCAATCATCAACACGCAAGCCGACACCGGCCTTCACCGACCTCGTCGCCAGCGCTGGCGCGGTGGTTTTCACCATTCCGAAGCAGGATACGCAGCGCGGCTCGCAGCGCTGCCTGAGCCGGATGGGCCTCTTGCGCGGCAATGACATCAAGATGCGCTTCCGCCGGCTCGATTTTCGCTGCACGCGCGACAAGACGACGGCAGCGATCTCGATCTCGCGCGGCCGGAACGAGTAGTATCGCTACAATTGTAGCGATTGCCGAAGGACATCATTCACCAGCGGCGTCGTCTGCCGGCGATCGCTTCAAATTGCAGGGAATGATTCATCACTCTTTGCGCTCGCGCGCCCATGTTTCCTGAATGTATTTGGGAGCAAGGACATTGTCATGAGCGTTTCAAGCGTGACCAGCACGCCCCCGGCCACCCCGATCCAGCCGATCGCGGCACGGCCGGAGCCGAAGAGGCCCGAGACCGCGGAAGAGCGAAATCCGCCACCGCCGGCACGCCCGCCGCTGCCGCCGGGCCAGGGCACGCGGATCGATCAATATGTGTGAGTGACGCCGTGTAGGGTGGGCAAAGGCGCGTAGCGACGTGCCCACCATCACGAACGCGGCTGATGAAGGTGGGCACGCTTCCGCCGTCGCTCTTCGAGCTATGGCGGACGGGGACGCTTTGCCCACCCTACAGACCTATTTGTCCAGCGCCTTGTAGCGCCGGAAGATGCCTTCCTCATTGAATGGAATGCGGCGATCGCTGTCCAGATAGGCCTTGATGTTGGGCCGTTCAGCGACCCGATCGCGCAAGCCGGCAAGCGTCGGGATCTCGCGCTCGAACGTCTTCATCCGCTTTGGAAACGCATAGCGCAGGCCTTCGACGATCTGGAATAGCGAAAGGTCGACATAAGTCACCTTGCGTCCGGTGATATAGGCGCCGTCACTCGCTTTCAGCAGCCGCTCGAAATAGCCGAGAAATTTCGGCACGCGCTCGTTCCAGAATTCCTTCGTACGCAGCTTGGCTGGCTTTTTCTGATCCTCGTAGTAGAGCGACACGCCGATGGGATGATGGGTGTCGTGCACTTCCATGACGAAATCCGCGATCGTCAGTTGCAGGTCGTTGAGCTTTAGCCGACCGGCTTCGGTTGTCGGTGCGAGGCCATGGCGTCCGCCGAGATAGAACAGGATATTCGCGGTCTGGCCGATCACCAGCGTGCCGGCCTTCAGGAATGGCGGCGCGAAGGGAGGCAGGCCCTTCTTGGCGTCCAGCATCTTGGTCATCGCGCCCATGCCGGCCTTGCCGCGAGCGACATCGATATAGTTCGCACCCGCCTCTTCCAGCGCCAGCCGCACATATTCGCCGCGGCCCTGGATCATCGGCCAGTAGTAGAGTTCGTAACGCATATGGATGACCTCCCGTCATATCCCCCTCGGAACATAACGGGTCGCCATCGGATTCGTTCGGGCAATCAGTTCGCCGCGAAACAGTACAGCAAGCCATCACCGCCCGTGCTCTTGAGATCGTTCTGCGAGCATCCGCCATCGGGACCGCGCGACGGATGCGAGGTGTTCCACGACTTCGCCGGCGGCTCTTCATTGAGGCCGGTGCGGTCGATATGGCCGACCATCGCGGCGCCTTGCGTGCTGCTTGTCCAGTTCTTGCAAGTGCGATCATCGGGGCCGGTGAAAGCCGTGCCATCGGCCTGTGAGCCCGTCAGCACGTCATGGCGGTTCGGCGTGTCGCCACGACCATTGATGACCTCGCCTTTCTCGCTGAGCGAGTTCTGCTTGTTCAGCGCATTGTTGGCGCTGTGCAGGTCAGCGACATCCTTGGCGACCACGGTGCCCTTGGCATTCTTCCACGGACCGTTGCCGATGCGATCCTTGGCATTGACGGCAGGCTTGCCGTCGGCCGCCTGGGTCGAGAGATAAGCGCGCCAGGTCTTGGCGCCGGCACCCGCGGCCTGTGCCAGTGTCTGGCATTGATTGTCCGCCCCGGCGAGGCCACCGAGATTGCCGCCATTGCCGATGCCGTTGCTGGTGACGAAGAAGCTCATGTCGGCGCCTTGCGCAGATGCGGGCGCGCTGTTGAACGAGATCACAGTGGCGCAAAGCGCGGCGCAGGACAGCGCCGTCAGAATTCTGGTCATGGTTTCCTCCAATGGCATTTTTTGAAACATGGAAACGTCGGTCGCGGTGAACCGCAACAGACCAACAATCGATCGCAACAATTATTCCATGCGCGCCGACGTTGCGCGACAGGATCGCACAAAACAAAAGCGCCGCGGGATGCCCCGCGGCGCTTGCTTGCATGCGATGGTGTCGGCGTTACGCCTGCTGGATCGCCGAGACTTCCCAGTTGCCGCCATTGGTGCGGATGAAGGTCCACACTTCCGTGGCTTCGGTCGGGGTTTCGCTGCCGGCGACGAGGCGATTGGTGCCGCGCTCCAGCGTCTTGTCGATCAGCGAGAAGCGCATCGCGACGCTGGCATATTCGTCATTGCCTTCGCGCCAGGCTTCCGCGAGGTCGCCCTGCAGCAGCTTCACATCCGACACCTTGTTGATGTCGTTGGCGGCCTTGTTCTCCGCGAGATCCTTCGCGAAATACGAGGTCATTTCCGGCGTTGCGAGCTTGCCGAGCGCATCGGTGTCTTCGTTCGACCAGGCGGCCTGGACCTCGCCGAGGATACGCTCGAAGTCTTCATAGTCCTTCGGGCCGATTTCGACCGGACGCTCGTCCTGACGCGAGGCACCGAAGCCGAAACCACCCAGCGCGCTACGCGGTGCGGACTGCGGAGCTTCCTGCTGCTGCGCGCTGTAGGCGTGGTTGGTCTGCGGAGCCTGGTTGGCTTCCGGAGCGCCATACTGCTGCGCGCCCTGCGGACCGGCATAGGCCGACGCGGTCTGCTGGCCCTGGTTGCGGCGCTGCCACCACTTCATCGCCAAGCGGACGACGACGACGATCAGGACCACCTGCACCAAGAGGCCGATGATCGACATCATGCTGCCGAGGCCGCTGAGGAACCCGCCACCGAACAACATGCCGAGCAGGCCGGCGCCGAGGAAGCCGGCGGCGAGGCCGCCGAGCATGCCCATGCCCGGACGGTTGAAGAAGCCGCCCTTGGCGGCTGCGCCCGCCGCGGCGGGGCCAGCCATGCCGGGCGCGCCCGGCTGCTGCATGGTGCGGTTCATCGGCTGCGCCGCATTGGGCGCCGTGGCGGTGCCCGGCGTGGGCGCAAACGTCTTGGAGCCGCGCGAACCCATGCTGCCGCCCTTGCCGCCCGGACGTGCATCGGCCGACGAGATCGCGATCGTCAGCGGCATCGCCAGCGACAGAACAACGGCGAGCGTCTTGATCGCGCCGCGCATGCTGAACGTGAAAGTCATGTCTTTTCCCTCAATCCCCGGCACGGGGAAATCGCCCCTAAGATGGCGACGCCGCAGGAAAAAGAAAGCGCGCTTCACGCCGCATGGCTGCGGCCCTCGGTCGCGGGTTTAGGTGCGTTCTAAAGGGAGGAACAGTGAGATTTCAGAGGGTTATGAGACGAAGGACGTAGGATGGGTTGAGCGCAGCGAAAACCCATCGCTTTGCCCTGCGGCAGGCTCGGCTGATGGGTTATCGCTCCGGCGCTGACGCGCCTGCGCTCAACCCATCCTACGGGCCTGCGAATCGGCGCTAATTCGCGCCCATCGTTTCCTTCACCTTTTCGATCAGGGCGCTGAGCGCAAACGGCTTCGGCAGGAAGGCGAATTGCTGCCCTTCGGGCAAGCTCTTCTCGAACGCCTCCTCGGCATAGCCCGAGACGAAGATGATCTTCAGGTCCGGATTGAGGGCGCGCATTTCCTTCAGGAGCGTCGGGCCATCCATTTCCGGCATCACCACGTCGGACACGACGAGATCGATATTGCGATCCTGCTCCTCGAACATCTCCAGCGCCTCGATGCCGTTGGAGGCTTCGACCACGGTATAACCGCGCGAGCGCAGGCCGCGCGCGTTGAGGCTGCGCAGTCCCTCTTCGTCCTCGACCAGCAGGATGGTGCCCTGGCCCGTGAGATCGGCCTTGGGTTTCGCGGCTTCCTTCGCGGCAATGGCGGCGACGATGGCCGGATCGGGCGCGGCTTCCTTGTCCTGATGATGGCGCGGCAGGAAGATCCGGAAGGTGGTGCCCTGCCCTTCCTTGGATTCGACATAGACGAAACCGCCGGTCTGCTTGACGATGCCGTAGACCGTGGAGAGGCCCAGGCCGGTGCCCTTGCCGACATCCTTGGTGGAGAAGAACGGCTCGAAGATCTTTTCGACGATCTCGGCGGGAATGCCGGTGCCGGTATCGGTGACCGCGATCTCCACATAGTCCGCAGCGGGCATGCCTTTATAAGCCAGCTTCTCGGCCTGCTCGGTGGAGATATTGCCGGTGCGCACCGTGAGCGAACCGCCATCGGGCATCGCGTCGCGCGCATTGACCGTGAGATTCACGATCACCTGCTCGAATTGCGAGATGTCCACCTTCACCGGCCACAGGTCGCGGCCATGGATGACGTCGAGCTTCACCTTCTCGCCGATCAGGCGCTTCAGCAGCAGGTCGATATCGGACAGCGCATCACCGAGATTGAGCACGGTCGGGCGCAGCGTCTGCCGGCGCGAGAACGCCAGCAGCTGGCGGACCAAAGTCGCAGCACGCGTGGCGTTCTGCTTGATCTGCATGATGTCCTGGAACGACGGATCGGTCGGCTTGTGCGCGTTCAGCAGGAAGTCATTGGCCATCATGATGGCCGAGAGCACGTTGTTGAAGTCATGGGCGATACCGCCGGCCAGCTGGCCGATGGTGTCCATCTTCTGCGCCTGGTTGACCTGGTTCTCAAGCGCGCGACGCTCGGTGGTCTCCAGCATGTAGACGATGGCAGCTTCGGTCTCGCGCTCTTCTTCCTGCACCGCCGTGACGAAGAACTGGCCCCAACGCTCCTTGGCACCGACGAGTTGCAGTTCGACCGGGGTGATATCGCCCTGCCCCTGCGCGGCCTGGCCGATCGGCGCGAGCAGCGTCGCGCGGTCGCGCTCGTTCAAGGCCGCGAGGATCGATTTGTTGACGCTGCCATTTTCAGTGAGCGTCTGTGCCAGCTTTGCGAAGCGCGCATTACCACGCACCACGGCGCCGTTCTGATCGACCACCGCGATGGCCATGGGCGTGTGGTCGAAGAAGCGCATGAAGCGCACTTCCGCGGCGCGCTGCGGATCGGAGCGCTCGTCACGCGCGCGGCTGATGACCAGCGTGCGCGATGCACCGGGCACGCCGTCTGCGCCGAAAGCAAGCTTGTGATAGAGGCGCACCGGGATGGTCTTGCCGTTGCGCTGCTTGAGATCGATGTCGAAAACCTCGGTCTTCACCTCGCCCGGAATCGGGACGATGGAGGACAGCAGCGATGCGCCGTCGCCGGACACGATGTCCGCCAGCTTCAAGCCGCCGGAGCCGATCTCGGCAAGATCGTGATCGAGCAGGGTCGCGAGCGTGGCATTGACGTAGACGAGTTCGCCCTTCGGATTGACCGAGAAGAAGCCGCAGGGCGCGTGATCGAGATATTCGATCGCATGCTGCAATTCCTGGAACACGTCCTCCTGGCGCTGGCGATCACGCGAGATGTCAGCCACGGACCACACCGTCTGCTTCGCCTCGCGCTTGCCGGCGCCGAGCGGACGCACACGCATGCGCAGCCAGCGGCCATGCGAACCATCGGCGACGGTGACGCGCACTTCTTCCTGCTGGCGCTTGCCCTCGCGGGCCGCTTTCAAAAGGCGGAAGACGGCTTCGGAGACATCGGGATTGCCAATGAAGACGCGCTCGACCGGCCGCGCCTCCTGCACCGAGGCGGCGCCGGTCAGCGTGAGATAAGCAGCATTGGCATAGACGACATGGCCATGCGCATCGGTCACCGCAATGCCATCGAAGGCGCCATTGGTGACGGCGCGCATGATCGGATCTTCGGCGGCGCGGTCGCCGAAACGCATGATGCCCGCAGCCACCGCAAACAGCATGAACAGGCCGACCATGGCCAGCAGTGCCAGCAGCGCCAGAATGTAGGGCTGCGCCTGGGCGCGGCCGAGCGTCATGAAAGCGACGGCGCTGGCCACGATCGCCGCGGCAATCAGCAGGACGAGAATGATGCTGCCGCTGCGGCGCACGGGCTCCGCGCCAGCCTTGGTTTCCGCCAGCGAGCTCTGGCCATCGTGGTCGGTCTCGACGCTCATCGGACGGGGTGTCGCCTATCTGTCGTGGTTGCAGCGCGCATGCGCGCGTTTCCTGAGTGCCCCAACCGGGCCGGGCCGCGCAAGCGGTTCCACCGCTTATTCGCGCCAAATCCGGCGATTCGCACCGTGTTCCGATCCTGTCCGCGCATCAATTCGGCCGTCCGGAGAAGCCGCGCTTGAGGCCCATGACGTAGCCGATCACCTCGGCCACCGCCTGGTAGTGCTCGCCCGGGATTTCCTCATCGATCTCGACCGTCGCGTAAAGCGCGCGCGCCAGCGGCACGTTTTCGACGATCGGAATGTCGTGCTTGCCCGCCACTTCCCGGATCTTGAGCGCGATCGCGTCCATGCCCTTGGCGACGCAGATCGGCGCGGTCATGCCACGCTCATATTTCAACGCCACGGAATAGTGGGTCGGGTTGGTGATGATCACCGAGGCCTGGGGCACCGCAGCCATCATGCGCTTCTTCATGCTCTGCTGACGCAGCTGCTTGATCTTGCCCTTGATATGCGGGTCGCCTTCGGACTGCTTGAACTCCTCCTTCACCTCCTGCAGCGACATCTTCAGCTTCTCGAACCATGTCCGGTACTGGAAGAAGAAATCCGCAACTGCGACAAGCGCGAGCAATGCCAGAACCGCGCCGAGCAGCTTCAGCGTCAGGCTCATGGAGATGCCGAGGATCGCGTTCGGATCGATACGCACCATCGCATCGAGGCGGAAACGCTCGGGCCAGAGCACGATGCACATCACTGTGCCGACGACGATCAGCTTGAACAGGCCCTTGAGGAAGTTTGCCAAAGCCTGCTTGCCGAACAGGCGCTTGGCGCCTTCCATCGGCGACAATTTGCTGAATTTCGGCGTCAGGCCTTCGGTGGAGAACACCAGCCGATGCTGCATCAGATTGCCGGCGAGAACCGCCATGATGAGAAACAGGAACGGCAGCGCCAGCGTCGACAGCAGCGACAGGCAAAGCTCTTTCGCAAGCTCCACAAGGGCCAGCCCATCCGTGCGGATCATCCACGAATTCTGCAGCAGGTTCTTCATCGGCGTCATCAGGCCAGTGCCGATCGAGCCGTGAAATGACGACAGCACCAGCGTGCCGCCGGCCAGCAGGAACCAGGTATTGACCTCCTGGCTCTTGGCGACGTCGCCGCGCTTATGCGCGTCGTCGAGCTTCTTTTGTGTGGGGTCGTGTGTTTTTTCGTTCTCACTATCCTCGGCCATAGGCGCCCTCCTATGTCCGCGGCATCATCTGCTGAATCACGCCAGCAAAGTAATCCATGTAAGTGCCCATCATGGCCGACAGCACCAGTGCGAAGATCAAGAATCCGATCATGATCGACAGCGGCACGCCGACGAAATAGACCTGCATTTGCGGCATCAGGCGCGCCAGCACGCCGAGCCCCATATTGAAGACGAGACCGAACACGAGGAACGGCGCCGCGAGTTGGACACCGATCCTAAAAGCAACCGTGAAGGCATCGGTCGCAAGTTTGGCGACATCGCCTGTCGGCAGGATCTCGCCCGGCGTGAAGATCTTGTAGCTGTCGCTCAGCGCGGAGATGATGAGGTGATGCGCATCGGTCGCGAAGATGAGCGTCATGCCGAGCAGGTTGAGGAAGTTGCCGATCAGCACGCCCTGCTGGCCCTGAGTCGGGTCCACCGAGGTGACGAAGCCGAGACCGAGTTGCTGGGCGATGACGGAGCCTGCCACCGACAGCGCTGAAATCGTGACGCGCGCGGTGGCGCCGAGCACGATGCCGATGACGATCTCGCGCAGCATCAGCACCAGCATCGGGACGATCGAGGTCATATCGACATTATAGGCGGCGCGATGGGCCGGCAGCAGAATCAGGGTCAGTGCCAAGGCGATCGACAGTTTGACGCGCATCGGAATGTTGCTTTCGCCAAAGCCGGGCAACAGCATCACCATCGCTCCGACGCGGGCGAAGACCAGCATGAAGGCGGCAGCAAGAGCCGGCAGGAGCGAAACGTCGATGCGCATGAGGGATGTGTATCACCCCCCGATGATTCGCGACGATATCCGCATCATGTAGCTGGACAGCGTGTCGCCCATGAAAGGCAGCGCCAGCATCATGGTGGCAAAGACCGCGAGGATTTTCGGCACGAACACCAGCGACTGTTCCTGCACCTGGGTCAGCGCCTGGACGAGCGAGACGACCACGCCGACGATCAGGCCGACCACCATCAGCGGCCCGGAGACCAGCACGATGGTCCAGATCGCATCGCGGGCAACGTCGAGGGTTTCGGGGCCGGTCATGGGGTGGTTCCTTGTTCACTCAGTCCCTCATGGTGAGGAGCGCGTCTTCGCGCGTCTCGAACCATGAGTTAATGGAGCTCCGCTGCCATCCTTCGAGACGCCGCTTCGCGGCTCCTCAGGATGAGGGCGGAGTTTGTTGGGCAGTGGGCTAGATCTGCATCTTCAAAATGTCTTCGTAGGACTGGATGACGCGATCGCGCACCGACACCAGCGTCGAGACGGCCACGTCCGTTTCGGCCACCGCAGTGACGACATCCATGACATTCGCTTTGCCATTGGCCATGGCGACGGTCTGTGCGTCCGACTTGCGGCCCGCGTCCAGCACGCTTCCGAGCGCTTCCTTGAGCACGGCACCGAAGGACGGACCGGCGACGCCGCCTTCTGCGCTCTTGTTGAGACCGCCGACACCGCCGGCGCTGTCCATGATACGGGCAAGGCTTGCATAGGCGTTTGCGGCGACGTTGGGGGCTGCCATGGTCGGTGTCCTGTTCAGGCCTTGAGGATATCGAGGGTGCGCTGGATCATGCGGCGCGTAGCGCTGATGATGTTGAGATTGGCCTCATAGGAGCGCTGGGCTTCCTTCATGTCGGTCATTTCAACCAGCGAATTGACGTTCGGCACCTTGACGTTGCCGGCCGCATCCGCGCCGGGATTGCCGGGCTCGTAGCGCGTCGGAAAGGCGGACATATCGGGCCGCACGCGGCCGAGACCGACCGTGCGTGCATCGAGCGTGCGATCGAGCTCCGACGTGAATGTCGGCACCTTGCGGCGATAGGGATCGCCGCCCGCGGTCTGCGACGTCGACTGCGCATTGGCGATGTTTTCCGAGATGATGCGCATGCGACCGGCCTGGGCACGCAGGCCCGAGGTCGCAATGCCCATCGATCTGGTGAAATCGCTGCTGTTGTCCGCCATCTCTTGCTTCCCTTAGCTCAGCGCTTGCCGATCGCGGTCTTCAACAAACCGAGGCTGCGGCTGTAGAGCGAGCTCGCCGCGGCGAAATCCATCTGGTTGGCGGAGACCTTCAGCATCTCGTCTTCGAGATTGACGGCATTGCCGGCGGGGCGGGTCTCGTAGCCGACCCGGCCGTTGACGTCGAAATTGGAGGGCGCGCCGGACGGCGTGAGATTGACGCCCTGGGCGCGCATCATCGGCAGCGTGCCCATGGCGCCGCCGGCAGCCGGACCGCCGGCCTTGTCGAATTTGGGCTCCACGAGATCGCGCGGACGGAACCTTGGCGTATCGGAATTGGCGACATTCTCCGCCAGCACACGCTGGCGTTCCTGGTGCCACTGCATCTTGGTGCGCAGCACCGACAACATCGGCATGTCGCTGATCGCCATCGGAAGCCTCCGCCGCGCCCGGACACCTTGTCCGAAGCTAGGCAGAATTTGCCGCCTGCGTGGTTAATAACCCGTTAACTCCAGGTGCAGATGATTACCGAAACGTAAAGCAATCCCGTAAAATGCGGGATTATTACGCCTCGCATCGCTTTTTCGCCCGAATTGCCCGATTAACCACAAAGCTCGGCCAGGCGACGGGGCGGCTAGAAGTCGTTTTGGCTGCGGCGATTCATAGTTTATTATTAACCATCGGCAGGTTCTGCCGGGGGCGTTAACAGACGGAGCGCGATTTCCGCGTGGTCCGGCCCGTGTCGGTTGCAGAATCGGCGGGCATCGGACGCATGAGCGGAACCAGCGATCGTTTGTCTGGGGATTTTGGGATGCAACAACCGGTCACTTTCATTCTTGCCTTCGTGTTCGTGCTGGCACTGATCGGCCTCGCGGCCTGGTTGGTGCGCCGGTTCGGCGGCAATCGACTCGGTGCCAATTCCGCTCGCGGCCGGATGCCGCGTCTCGCCGTGATCGACGCCGCCGCCGTCGACGGCCGCCGCCGGCTCGTCCTGGTCCGCCGCGACAATGTCGAGCACCTGATCATGATCGGCGGTCCCTCGGATATCGTCGTCGAGCCGAACATCGTCCGTGCCGCCCCGGGCCGCGAACGCGATCCAGCAACCCAGCGCGAGACCGCGCGTGGCCCATCCTTCGCCGATGCGCCCACATGGACGCCACCGGAACCCGTCGAGCTCCCGGAGCCCGACGTCGCGCCTGAGCCCGTGCCGCCGGCTCGCCCTGCCCGTCCATCCTTCAGCGACGAGCCGCGTCGACCGGTGTCGGCTGTATTGCCCGAACGCCGTCCAGAACCCGTCATCGCCGCAGCACCGCCCGAGCCGCCGCGTCCGGAACCACGCCCCGAGCCGGCCTCGCCGCCTCTTCCGATCCGCGCGCCACGCCCCGAAACGCCGCGTTCAGAGATGCCGCGTTCCGAGCCGATGATGCCGCGCCCGATGCGCGCCGATCCGCCGATCCGCACCATGCCGCCGATCCGCCCGCTCGAGCGCGCCAATATCACGGCAGCACCGGCCGCCGCCGCGAAGCCTGACGCACCAGCCGTCATCCCCGCCGCTCCGGCGATCTCGACGACGCCATCGACCCCGGCTGCGATCTCCGCGGCCGACCAGAACCTTGCGGATATGGCGCAACGTCTCGAAGCCGCGTTGCGCCGCCCGTCCGGCGAGCCGGCCCGTTCGGAAGCTCCGGAGCCGCGCATCGGCGCACCGTCGGTCGCCCCTGACGCACCGGCTGCCGCTCCGCGCCCGCGCGCACCGGAGATCTCGATCGCCAGCGCAAGCCGCAGCGAAGCGCCGGCGATCACGCCGCCGACCAAGTCCGGTTTCGAAAATCTCGAAGACGAGATGGCGTCCCTGCTGGGACGGCCGAAGTCGTCTTCGTGAGACCGGCCAACCTTCCGCGTAGAGTGGTTTTCACCTCTGTCCTGATCGCCGCCGGGCTCCTTGCGAGCCCGGCTGTCGCGCAGGATATCAGCATCAATCTCGGCGGCGGTGGCGGCGGTGTCACCGAACGCGCCGTGCAGATGATTGCGCTGCTGACGGTGCTGTCGATCGCGCCGTCGATCCTGATCATGATGACGTCGTTCACGCGCATCGTGGTGGTGCTGTCATTGCTGCGCACGGCGCTCGGCACCGCGACTGCGCCGCCGAACACGGTGATCGTCGCGCTGGCGATGTTCCTCACCGCGTTCGTGATGGGGCCGGTGCTGCAGCGTTCTTATGACGACGGCATCAAGCCGCTGATCGCCAACGACATCACCGTCGAACAGGCGATGGTGCGTGCGGCCGGCCCATTGCGCACATTCATGCAGAAGAACGTGCGCGAGAAAGACCTGAAGCTGTTCATGGACCTCTCCGGCGAAGCACCGCCCGCAACGCCCGACGAGATGTCGCTGCGCATTCTCGTGCCGGCTTTCATGATCTCCGAGCTCAAACGCGCCTTCGAGATCGGCTTCCTGCTGTTCCTGCCCTTCCTGATCATCGACCTCGTGGTGGCATCGGTGCTGATGGCCATGGGCATGATGATGCTGCCGCCGGCGGTGGTGTCACTGCCGTTCAAGCTGATCTTCTTCGTGCTGGTGGACGGCTGGTCGCTGGTGGCGGGCAGCCTGGTGCAGAGTTACGGGCAGTAGCGACGCTCTACCGCCCCATCTCGATCTTGCGCACTTTCACGACCGGCCGCGTCGGCATCGACGGCAGCGAACCGGTCGGTGACATGTCTGCGACGCCCGGAACGGTCGCCTTGGCGCTGCTCTCGGGGAAGCGCTGCTTCATCTCGCGCAGGAAACCATCGAGCGTATCGACAGACGCTGCCATCTTCGCAATGGCCGCAAATTCCGAGCTGTTACCTGTCGCCGGCTTGCTTGCGGTGTCGAAGGCAATCTTGTCGGTGCCCGACGTCATCAATGGTGCGAATTTCTCACGGAAGCGCGCCAGACCAAGTGCATCCTCGGCCAGCGCGTAACCAACGACCGCGCGGATGACGTCGCTCTTCTCGGCTGCCGTCAGTGGCGTGAAATCCGTCCAGCGATCGCCGTAATAGAGTTCGATCTGTTCAGCCGCCTCGCGCCAGCGTCGCGACGACCAGTAGATATCCGAACGCAAGCGGATCGCTTCGCGGCCGGCGACATTGGCGATGATATCGAGCGCAAGATCGCGGCGGCCGATATCGCTCTGCGCACGCGCTTCGAGCAGCAAGCGTTGCTGACGCAGTTCGCCCGAGAGATCGTTGATACGTGTCGTACGCATCGCCGCGATGGCGCGGTCGGGCTTGCGGGCCATCAGATAAACCGTGGCCAGACGCGCCGCGACCTGCGACCGCGCGGCGCCCTCGAGACGGTGATCGACCTGATATTGCAGCAGCTCGGCGGCCTGATCGAGCAAGTCCACGGCCACGAGACGATCGGCGAGACGGCGGATCATCTCGTCACCGCGACGACCGATCGGCGTCAATTCGCGGAACTCATAGAACATCGCCAGCGCGTCCACCGGCGGCAGCTTGTCGCCCTTCGGTGAGAGATATACTTCGGAGAACAGCGCCTGCGCTTCGTCCTGCACCTGGCGCGCGGCTTCGCTATTGGCCTGACGCTCCGTTGCCATACGCGCCGCCATCAGCGAATCCTTGTACCGGCCCGCTTTCGCATACATCTGCGCCAACAATTGCAACGACCGCACTTCGACACCGTCGCCGCGCCAGGTCACTGCGAGAGTTTCAAGCTCGGTCAGCGCATCCTCGTCGCTGATCTCGTTGCGCTTCTGCTTCAGTACGATCTCGCGCAGCCTGGCTTCCGCCGCCGATGGACGATCGATCGAGCCCGTCACCTCGGCATATTTCGCCAGCGCATCCTTTTCGCGGCCGAGCGCCTCGTCCAGCCAGCCACTGAGCAGCGTCGCCGACGGCTTCATCTCGGCCGGGATGCCGACGACTTCGAGCTCGCTGCCGCGCGCGGAGGCGCTGGCATAGTCCCTGACCTCCAGCGCGGCGCGGAGCGCCATCATCAGCCCGATGCGCTGCAGGTCGGGCGGCAAGGCCGCAAGGGTGAATTCCGAATTCTTGAAGCGCTCGCGCGCCTCGACCCATTTGCCTTGCTTGGAAAAGGCAAAGGCCTTCCACAATTCGGCGTCATAGCCCGGGCCAAGCACCGGCTGGGCGATGTCCTTGAAGGTCTGCTCCGGACGGCCGATCAGCGCGCTGGCAACCGCATGAATGACCAGTGCCGCAGCGCTCTCTTCGCCGACCTTCATGTCGGAGATCGCCAGATCCGCAACGCCCTTGGCCTCGTGATACATGCCGCGCGCCATGTAGAATTTGGCGAGATCCATGCGGGCATTGATGACGGAGCCCGTATCGGCAGTGGCGGCCGCGTCGATCAGTTTATCGTAGCGCTGGTTGAACGGGCCTTGCTGATCGATCCGCCACTGTCCGACATCGAAGATCGGCCGCGCGACCGTCGAGGCGCGCTGCGGAGCCGCGTCGGCAGGCGACAGCGTGAGGCCGCCGGGACGCGTAAGCGTCACCTTGTCGGTGGCCGCATCGACGGCAACCTCGTCGGAATTCGCCAGCACGACGACGCCGTGAACCGACTCCAGCAGCGAGAACTCGACAAAATCCTGGCGACGAACGAAGCCGCGTGCCGGCGGCAGCGCGGTGATGACCGTCAACACATCGCCAGCGTCGGGATCGGTGATGCGATGCTTCATGCCGGGCCGCGCGAGCGGAACCTGCACGCTGGCCTTCGAGGGATCGGCAATGTTGCGCACCGCCGAGAGCGGCTGCGACTGTATCTGGCGCGTATCGGCCAGCGTCAGCGTCCAGGCCTGGCCGCTGCCATTGGCATCTTCGGCCGAGAGCGAGGCCAGCTGCGGACGATTGAGGCGGATGCGCACCGCCTGCCCTTTGTCGAGCTTGATTGCCTCGGCATCGGCGACAACCGCACCGCTGTCACGACGGATCGCAGCAACATCGATCGGCTTGGCCGAATCCGTCACCAGCCACAGCATGTCGCCGCGGCGAAACAGCGCTACCGGCGTCGGCGCCGGAAACGCAAAATTCATGCGCAGGCCTTCGCTGCTGCGCTTGATCTCCACGGGAACGCCGGCGACCTCCACAGGAGCGATAGCAGGCATTGGCGCGGCTGGCACCGGGCTTGGTGGCGGCGCCTCCTGCACAGGCGTTGCGGCCACGACTGGCGCAGGCGCGGCTTCGACGACCTTCACCGGCTCAGATTTCGGCGCCTCGACCTTCGGGGCTTCCACGGTGGTGACTGGTGTAACGGCTGGCGCTTCGCTCTTCTTCTCCTGCGCAACTTCGCGCGCGATCGACTCGGAGGTCGGCGGCTTGATCTCGCTGGACTTCTGCGCGGGTGCAGGCGCGGCTTCGACAGGCTTGGCTTCCGCCGGTTTCACCTCGGCACGCGGCGGTACCGGCACCTGAGCCAACGGCGATGGCTTGTCCGCCTGCTGGAAACCGATATCGACGACATAGTTCTTGTCGTCGCGGAAGGATTTGACATCGACATCGCCAATCAGCGCGATCTCGACGGCTGTGCGGCTGCCGTCAGTCGCCTGCCCGATCGAGGCGACATTGGCCGGTGCCGACAGCTTGGCGTCGGCGAGATCGAACACCATCCCGGCATTGAAGGTCAGGGTCAAACGCTTGTCGTCGAGCAATGACGACGCACCGACATTGGCAGGCGTCTCGAAAGCAAAGCGCACGAAAGTCGGCTGCACGGATGCGCGCACGCGGATCGGCGGCTTCTTCTGCCCTTCGGCCGCCGCGCGCTGCTGCCGCAACGCACGCTCGGCTGCGCGGGCGCGGTCGGAGAGTTCTTTCACGACGTCCTGTGGCAATCCAGGCGGTGCGCCCTTCCAGCCATCGGGCAAAAGATCGATGAAGATGCGCTCGCCCGCCGTCATCGAATTGACGGTCACACGGCGCGACAGCGCTAGACGAAGCGCCGTGCCATCGGGATCGCGCCGCGCGGAGCCGATATAGTCGGGCGCAGCATCTCCGAGGATCTCTACGGGAACATCGACAGGACGCTTGAAGCGAACGATCAGCACCGAGCCGGCCTGGCTCACTTCGGACTCAACATCCTCGGCCAGCTTGAGCACGATCCGCGCATAGCCGCCGGAGGTCGAAAGCGCCGCCGTCCCCTTCACGCTCTGCGCGAATGCGGACAGTGAAAATCCGGTCGAGAGCGTGAGCATGACGGCAACACCGGCGCAACGCGAAACAGCCCACGACAAAGCGCGGGGTCGCGTCCGGGATGCAGCGTGCATTCTGCGCGGCATTGTCGAAGAGTCTCTCAGCCCGATCTATGAGGAACGGTCATCCGTTCGATCAGCGCCAAATCTAGAAGCCGGCCTCTAAGGAGTTGTTAATTACTTTCTTTAATTCCGCACCGGCTGCACCGGCCGCCCCTCGATCTTCGGCAGTTCCGCCGTCGAGGCCGCGCGTTCGCCGCCTTGGGCCCGCCGCGCCAATTCGACGGTAAGACGTTCCGCAGCTTCCGGCTGCATCAGACCGAGAACGTCCGACATTTTACGCGGCGCCATCTGCGAGGCGATCTCGAACAGAACCGGCATTTCCAGCCGGTCGAAAATCTTGGCGGCATCCTTCGGCTTCATGCTTTCATACATGGTGACGATGCCCTTGAAGCGCGCGGCGTCGGCCTCGCTCTTCTGCTCCGTCGCTGTCTTGATGCCGGCCTCGACGCCCTTCATTTCATCGACTTTGGTCTCGATGCGCTTTTCAGCGGCCTTCAAGAGACTTTCTCGAATTTCGAGCTCGCGGGCGCGCGCGTCGAGCTCCTGGCGGCGCGACTGCAGCCGCTCCAGAATCGCACGTTCGGAGTCCGAAATTTTCGGCGCCTGCTCCACCGGCGGCGTGTTGGTCACGGCGATCGCTTCGGGCGCGCCGACCTTCGGCTTGTCCGGCTCGTCCTTCTTGGCAGAGACGGAGCCGGTGATATCCGAATCGACCGGCTTGGGGCCGCCGGGGAAATTGAACATTTCCTGCGCCCAAGATTGCTTCTCGGACTGTTTCACAGGCTGCGGCTGATATTCGAACACATAGCCGCCGTCGATCACGAGGCCGGCGATCTTGAGGATCGCCAGACCAAGCACCGCAACCAGGACAACAGGCAGGATACGAATATCGCGGAACGCCTTCATGCAGCTATGCCGTCTGGCCTCCGTCGCTCAGCGAATGCCTGCGCCGCGGCGGCATTGGCGCGTGCCGCCGACATGCGCGCCGCCGTCGGCGCAGCGGGCTGGGCAACCGTCATTTCCGGTTCGGCTTGGGCTGCCAGGGGGCGCGCTGCGACGGCGATCTTGGACAGCCGGCGGACAACGGCGTCGCCTTCAGCGAGCTGGCCCTTGAGCAGTTCAGCGAGCGAGGTGGCGGCATTGATCTGCGCCCCCAGATTCTCGTTGACGTCGCGCACCGTGTGCTTGAGGCCGCCGATGGCGCGCTCGGCGATTTCGGTGACGGTGATCAGTTCACCAATCGTCGCTTTCAACGATTGTTCGTCCGCCTTCAACTTCTTGAGGCGCTTGTTGAGCAGCATGCAATAGCCAATGGTCAGTACGAGCAACACGGCGACCAGGCCTTCTATCACGATTCCCAGCGAATGGCTCATTGTGCCTCCATCATCTTGGTTTGTTCGTCAGCCTTCTCAAACATCGCGAGGGTGGTGTGTGGCTTACGCAAATGTTTCGTTACACGGATTGCGACGCGATCACCGACCCGGCCCATGCGCCCTTCCGTCAAGGTCACGGCACCGCAACGTACCGCCACGAGTGCGTCGGCCCGCATCTCCAACGGGAGGGTGTCGCCGACCTTCAGCGTCATGAGTTGCTTCAGCGGCAGATTGGCTTCGTAAAGCACGGCATCGACCGCGATTTCGGCCTGCGCGAGTTCGGTGGCCAGATGGCTTTCCCAGATCGGATCACGGCCGAATTTTTCGCCCATGAACATCTGCATGAGCGTGGCGCGGATCGGCTCGATGGTCGCATAGGGCAGCAGCAGCTCGATATTGCCGCCGCGGTCTTCCATATCGACGTGAAGTCGAACGAGAATCGCGGCATTGGCAGGCCGCGTGATGGTCGCGAAGCGCGGATTGGTCTCGAGACGATCGATATTGAACGACACCGGCGACAGCGGCCGGAACGCCTGTTCGGCATCAGCCAGCACGACTTCGATCAGGCGCTTGACGAGATTGGTCTCGATGGTCGTGTAAGGACGCCCTTCGATGCGCAGCGAGGCCTGGCCGCGGCGGCCGCCGAGCAGCACGTCGATCATCGAATAGATCAGGCTGGAATCGACGGTGGCGAGACCGAAATTCTCCCACTCCTCCGCCTTGAACACGCAAAGCACGGCGGGCAGCGGAATCGAATTCATGTAGTCGCCGAAACGCACCGACGTGATGCGGTCGAGCGAGACTTCGACGTTGTCGGAGGTGAAATTGCGCAGGCTCGTGGTCATCAACCGTACCAGGCGGTCGAACACGATTTCGAGCATCGGCAGACGCTCGTAGGACACCATCGAGCTGTCGATGATGGCACGAATGCCGGAATTGTCGTCGAGGCTGATCTCGCCGACGCTGAAACCGAGCAGATTGTCGATTTCTTCCTGCGACAGAACGCGCTCGCCGCCGTTCTTGCCGCCGCCCAGATCGCGGCCGCCATCTTCCACCATGGCGGCCCATTGCTCGGCCATGGTGCCGGTGAGTTCGTTCTCGGCAGCAGCTTTCGCGGCCTCGACGGGATCCTCTGAATCCAGAGACGCTTCCCATTCGGCGGCAATTGCGTCCTGATCGACCTGCTCGGTAGACATCGTTCTAGACCCACATCCTCATCATCACTGAATGAGGATTTCCTTGAACAGCACGGCGTTGACGTGATTCGGCGCGATCGCCGCGTTGACGCGACGCGTCAGTTCTTCCTTCAATCGAAACATGCCGATCGACCCGTTGAGATCGGACGAGCGCAGCTCGCGCAGATAGACCTGCGCCATATCGGTAATGCGCGGCATCGCCGGGGTGATCAGCGCCACCTGCGGCGCATCCTTCACTTCCAGCACCAGCTTGGCCTTCAGATACTGCACGCGCTCGCCGGGCTGACCGGCGAGGTTGACCATGATCTCGGGCACCTCGACGAAAGAGAGCGGCTTGGCGACCGGGGCCGCCTCGGCGTGCTCCTCTTTCTTCTTGCCCTTGGCCAGGAAGAAGTAACCGCCGCCACCGCCGACAAGCGCCAGAGCGACTACGCCGATGATGATCAGCTTCAGCTTGCTCTTCTTGGGAGCGCCGGCCTCATCCCCTGCGGGAGCGCCTTCTGTAATGTCCGTATCCGCCATCGCCCTGCCCGTTCGGGAATTGGTGATGGGCTCGATGCTGCGAAGCAGGCCCTGAAGACGCGATACAAAATGCCGCCAGCGCCCAAGGCCCTGTCTGATCCGGACGCTAGGTCGCAATGGTTAACGGAATCTTTATTTTCGGGATTCACTAGGAAAATTCTGCCGGCAAATATGGTCAACGAGACCTTTCTGCCGCCCTGATCGAGTGGTCAGAAACATACCAATCAATTGAAATATCTATATTTTTCGAGTTGGCACGGGTTTCGCTACTCCACTGGGGTGAACCACGGCTTGGGAGAGCTTGAGTGGTTCACGAGATCCACGAACCGGCTTGGGAGAGCCGCTCGTTGGGACCAGGGGAGATCACCCGATGGAGAACTTGGGTCTCGTCGGATTGTCGCGACAGATGACGCTTCGTCGGCAGATGGACGTCGTCGCGAACAACATTGCGAACGTCAACACCACCGGCTTCAAGGCCGAGCGGATGCTGTTTGAAGAATATCTGAGCCCGACCGCCCGTGAAGACAACTTCATCGGCAGGGATCGCCGGGTATCCTTCGTGCAAGACCGCGCCACCATGCATGATTTCGCCGGCGGACCGGTCGAGCCGACCAAGAATCCGCTCGACGTCGCCATCGACGGCAACGCCTTCCTCGCGGTGCAGACCCCGGGCGGCGAGCGCTACACCCGCGACGGCAGCCTGCAGATCAACAATCAGGGCCAGCTGGTGACGGCGAGCGGCCTGCCCGTGCTCGGCACCAATGGCCCGATCGTGTTCCAGCAGACCGACCACGACATCAACATCTCGCAGGATGGCACGGTGACCGTGCTCGAAGGCACGAACCGTATCGACAGCATCCGCGGCAAGATCCGCATGGTGCAGTTCGCCTCTCCGCAGCAGCTGATGAAGGATGGCTCGAACCTGTATTCGGCCGCGCCCGGCGTCGCCGCGCAGCCGTCGCTGACTGCGAAGCTCAATCAGGGCTTCATCGAACGCTCCAACGTCTCTTCGGTCGTCGAGATGACGCGCATGATCGAAGTGACGCGCGCCTACACCGAATTGTCGAACATGCTGCAGTCGCAGGGCGACTCGCGGCGCACGGCCATCGAAAAACTCGCTGACGTTCCGGCTTAAGGAAACAAACCCATGCGCGCACTTTATACCGCAGCGACCGGGATGGCGGCCCAGGAACTCAACGTTCAGGTCATCTCCAACAACATCGCGAATATGCGCACGACTGGCTACAAGAAGCAGCGTGCCGCATTCCAGGACCTGATCTATGACCACGTGCGCCGCGTCGGCGCGCAGGCATCGGACCAGGGCACGCTGATCCCCGTCGGTGTCGATATCGGCGGCGGCGTGAAGACCGTCGGCACGCCGCGCTCGATGACCCAGGGCACGCTGTCGACCACCGGCAACGATCTCGACGTCGCCATCCGCGGCGAAGGCTTCTTCAAGATCCAGATGCCGGACGGCACCTTCACCTATACGCGTGACGGTACCTTCTCGATGGACAATCAGGGCCGCATCGTCAACGCGCAGGGCAACCTGGTGCAGCCGACCATCACGGTGCCGACCGCAGCGTCGCAGCTCACCATCAACAATGCCGGCCAGGTCTCGGTGATCGTGCCGGGCTCGACCACGCCGACCATCCTCGGCACCATCGGCCTGACGCGCTTCATCAACAAGGCTGGCCTCAGCCCGATCGGCGACAACCTGTTCGTCGAAACGCCCGCATCCGGCACGCCGCAGGACGGCACCGCCAATCTCGACGGTTTCGGCGACATGCAGCAGCGCAATCTCGAACAGGCCAATGTCGAAGTGGTGACGGAAATCTCCGACCTGATTGCCGCGCAGCGCGCCTATGAAATGAACGCCAAGGTGATCAGCGCGGCCGACCAGATGCTGCAGTCGACATCCGGCATGTTCCGCTGAGGAGGATGATCATGAACCCGACCATGCGCACGCTCATCCTCGCAACCGCCCTGCTCGCCGGCGCTGCGACCACGGCCCTCGGCCAAGCCAAGCTCGACGCCATCGCCGTGCCGGCCCTGCGCGCCAATGTTGCGGTCACCAGCGATGTGGTGCGGATCGGCGATGTCATCGACAATGCCGGCCCGGCCGCACAAGTCGCGATCTATCGCGCACCCGATCTCGGCACGGTCGGCACGCTCACCACGGCTCAGATCGTGGCAACGCTGCGCACGCATCACGTCATCGGCGTCGATACCAAGGGCTTGCAGTCGATCTCGGTCTCGCGGCTGTCGCGCAACATCGAAGGCAAGGAAATCGAAGCGCAGGTTGCCCAGGCGCTGCAGCATCGCAATGGCCTTGGCGATGCAGCCAATCTGACGCTGACCTTCGACCGCGACGTGCAGGACACCCAGCTCGATCCCGCTTATTCGGGCGCGCTCGATCCGGTCTCCACGCGCTTCGATGCGCGCAGCAGCCGCTTCGATGTCATTTTCTCCATCGGCAATGACGGCAACGCTCCCGCCGCCAAGCTGCGTTACACCGGTACGGCCGTCGAGACGGTTGAAGTCGCAGTGCTGGCCCGCGGTGTCGAACGCAACGAAGTGATCAAGGCCTCCGACGTTCTCGTCGAGCGCCGCCCGAAAGCCGAAGTCGGCAATGACGGCGCCAGCCGCGACCGCACCGTCGGCATGCAGAGCCGCCGTCCGCTGCGCGCCGGCCAGGCCGTGCGCAATGCCGACCTTGCCAAGCCTGACCTCGTGGTCCGCGACCAGGCCGTCACGCTCGTGTTTCGCTCCGCAGGCCTTTACCTGACCGTCCGCGGCAAGGCGCAGGACTCCGGCACCGAAGGCGATGTCGTCAATGTCTTGAACATGCAATCCAAGCGCAGCGTCGCCGGTGTCGTCACCGGCCGCGGCGAAGTCACTGTCTCCGCTCCGTCCGCTTCGCCGCTCCCGGGCGAACGCGCGCCGGCTCCCTCTCCCGCAACTCCCGACCCAGCACCTTCCGAAAAGATCTCCCGCGCACCTTCTCCCGTTGCCCCCGTCGCCCTTGCCGCCAACGACCGCGTGCCCGTCTCTCGCAAAGCTGAGTAAACTACATGTATCAGTTCAACCGCCCGCTCGCTCTCGCAGCGCTCCTCGCCACCGGCCTCGGCGGCTGCTCATCCATCGATCGCCTTGCGTCCATCGGCGAGAAGCCGGCGCTGACGGCAATCGAAAACCCGACCACCCAGCCCGGCTACAAGCCGGTGCAGATGCCGATGCCGAAGCCGGAAGTGGCGTCCTACAACGCCAACTCGTTGTGGCGGAACGGCTCGCGCGCCTTCTTCAAGGATCAGCGCGCGCGCCAGGTCGGCGACATCATGACCATCACGGTGAATTTCACCGACAAAGCCAATATCGCCAACGAGACCCAGCGCAGCCGTACCAGCAAGGAAGATTCGGGCGTCACCGACTTTCTCGGCAGCAAGCTGATCCAGACGCCGGCGACGTCGGTTCTGCCTGGCAAGCTCCTCACCACCGATAGTTCCTCATCGAGCGACGGCAAAGGCTCGGTCGTGCGTCAGGAAGCATTGCAGACCAATGTCGCCGCGGTCGTCACGCAGCTGCTGCCGAACGGCAATCTCGTCGTCGAAGGCAAGCAGGAGATCCGCGTCAATTACGAAATCCGCGAACTGATCGTCGCCGGCATCGTTCGTCCCGAGGACATCCAGAGCGACAACACCATCGACAGCTCGAAGATCGCGCAGGCGCGTATCGCCTATGGCGGCCGCGGCCAGATCTCCGACGTCCAGCAGCCGCGCTACGGCCAGCAAGTGATGGACGTGCTGCTGCCCTTCTAAGGCATGATCCCGAAAAGTGGATACCGGTTTTCGGATCAGATCATGCCCTACTGAAATGTGAGCTCCCACATCGCAGCGTGCTCCCACGCGCTGCGATGTTCACACGCGGCCTTCCGTTAGCTCCCCTGACGGAAGGCCGTGACTTTTCGGATGTCGGGTGGGCAAAGCGAAGCGTGCCCACCGACACGTGCACGGCTGGCGAAGGTGGGCACGCTGCGCTTTGCCCATCTTACGAAAACCGCACGGACACGCTGCCGAGCCCGGACAGTTCCATCAGCACGTCATCGCCGGTATTCAGCCATTCGGTCTTCACCAGACTGCCGGTGAGCACGATATCGCCCGCGCGAAGAGTTTTGCCGCTCTCGGCCAGATGATTGGCGAGCCAGGCGAGCGCATGATGGGGATGGCCGAGGACATCGGCGCCGGTGCCGCGTCCGACTTCACGGCCATTGATGATGGCGCGGCCATCGACCGACAGCAGGTCGGGTGCATTGACGCGCGCGACCGGCGCGCCGAGCACGCAACCAGCGGCGAAGAAGTCATCGGCGATCAGCATGCGCGGATCGACGCTGCGCCAGTCAGCATAGCGATCATCGACGATTTCGATCGCCGGATAATAGGCATCGACGAACGACGCGATCGATTCTGCCGTGAACAAAGTGTCGCCGGCGGTGACGTCGCTCGCGAGCCGCACCGCGATCTCGCATTCGACGCCGACATGGATGTAATTCTTGTAGGGCAGCGTCACGCCGCTCTGATGCACGCCGCTCTCGTAGAGACCGCCGGCACAGGGATGATCGATGCCGAGATAGACCTGCATCACGGTCGACGTGCAGCCGATCTTGTAACCCACCTGCGCGCCGAAATCGGGTGACAGCAGATTGTGAAGCACCTCCTGAACCCGATATGCATCTGCCTCGTCATGCGGGATCGTCGCCGCAGATGGAACAGATAGAGCGGTGCCATTGACGCGCACAGCCGCAAGAATCTCGGCAATCGCGAGCTGCTTCTCCATACCGTCTCCTCCAGAAACAAAACGGCCGCCTCATTGAGCGGGCGGCCGGGTCGTTCAGTTATTCGTCGCGATAGACCTTCTCACGCTTTTCGTGGCGCTCCTGGGCTTCCACCGAGAGCGTCGCGATCGGGCGGGCTTCGAGGCGCTTCAGGGAGATCGGCTCGCCGGTCTCCTCGCAATAGCCGTAGGAGTTGTCCTCGATGCGCAGTAGCGCGGCGTCGATCTTGGAGATCAGCTTGCGCTGACGATCCCTCGCGCGCAGCTCGATGGCGCGGTCGGTTTCCGACGATGCGCGGTCGGCCAGATCGGGGTGGTTCACATTCTCCTCCTGCAGGGTCTGCAGGGTGAGCTTCGATTCGCGGAGGATCTCTTCCTTCCAGGCCAGCAGCTTCACGCGGAAGTATTCGCGCTGCCGGTCATTCATGAAAGGCTCTTTATCGGAGGGGCGATAGCTCTTTGTCTTGTCCAAGGCCAATCCATCAATGCTTGCATGGCGCCGGAAATACCCGGACGCGCGGCGCTTATATAGCTACGCCGTGTGACAGACAATAACGTCGAGGAAGGGCCCGAACCTGTCCACGGCCGGGTTCTCCACTGGAACTTTGGCTAATCTGGAAGGCTTCGAAGCTCAGCCGCCGCGGGCGGCCTTGGCGAGCTCGACTTCGACACGCAGCTCGATCTCCGACAGCACGGAATCAAGGCCGGGATCGCCCGAGGAGGCCTTGAGATCGGCCGCCGCCGTCCGAAGCCGGGCGATCGTTGCGGGCGTGATCGGGCCTGCCAGCATGCTGATTTTGAGCTCGTCGAGCACATCGAGTGCACCGCGTCCGCGCTGCACCGACTTTTTGCGCCGTTCGGTGGGATCCTCGACGCTCTGCATGGCAATGAGCGCATCGATGCTGTTGGCCGCGCGTGGTGCGGCAGCTGGTCGCGCGTCCGATGTCGGGGCAGCGTCAGGCAGCGAAAAGGTGCTCGAGCCCGTCTTCTTCGTGCCCGAGGAAGGGGATCCAAGCGTGGTGCCGTTCGGTCCGTAAATGCGCATCGGCTGGTCCAGCGAAAATGGCGGCCATTCCCGGTCCGCGCAGTGGCCACTCCCCGTCCCGGCGACATCATCGCCCGACCTGGCGGCCCTGTCTGCAACCTCGCGCCTTATGGTTAACCAAACGTAAACGGCCCGGCAAAAACTGCCGCAGCCGGCAGTTTCGACTCGGCCGGCAGGCCCAGGCAACCCAACCGACAAATAAAATACGACGATAAATCAATAAGATGAGACGCGCTTAGCGACTGGCACGGTCCTCGCAACGAGATAGCCGGACATGGCCATGGGAGTGGCTGACGGTCCAAGTCCAGACCTCGCGGGGAGCAGGGATGTCGAGCCTGATTTCGATCCGATTCTATCAGACGGCCTGCGCGGCCCTGTGCGCGCTGGTGCTGTCGATGGCGCCGGCGCACGCCACGTCGCGGATCAAGGATCTCGCCAATATCGAAGGCGTCCGGCAGAACCAGCTGATCGGCTACGGCCTCGTGGTTGGCCTCAACGGCACCGGCGACACCCTCAACAACATCCCCTTCACCCGCCAGTCCCTGCAGGCGATGCTGGAACGCATGGGCGTGAACATCCGCGGCCAGACGCTGCGCACCGGCAACGTTGCCGCCGTGATGGTCACCGGCAACCTGCCCGCTTTCGGCACCCAGGGCACCCGCATGGACGTCACCGTCTCGGCGCTCGGCGACGCCAAGAACCTCACCGGCGGCACCCTGCTCGTCACCCCCCTGCTCGGCGCCGACGGCAATGTCTATGCAGTCGCCCAGGGCTCCCTCGCCATCAACGGTTTTGCCGCTGAAGGGGCCGCAGCCAGCATCACCCGTGGCGTCCCCACCGTCGGCCGTATCGCCAATGGCGCCATCATCGAGCGTGAGATCGAATTCGCGCTGAACCGGCTGCCCAATGTGCGCCTGGCCCTGCGCAATCCGGACTTCACCACCGCCAAGCGCGTCGCCGCTGCGGTCAACGATTTCCTCGGCAGCAAGACGGCCGAGCCGATCGATCCCTCCACGGTGCAGATGTCGATCCCGGCTGAATTCAAGGGCAACGTCGTTGCCCTGCTCACCGAGATCGAACAGTTGCAGGTCGAGCCGGACCTCGCCGCCAAGATCATCATCGATGAACGCTCCGGCATCATCGTGATGGGCCGCGATGTGCGCGTCGCAACGGTGGCGGTCGCGCAGGGCAATCTCACGGTCACCATCTCGGAAAGCGCCAATGTGAGCCAGCCCGCACCGCTCTCCAACGGACGCACGGTGGTGACGCCATCGACGCGCGTGGGCGTCACCGAGGACGGCAAGAAATTCGCCATCGTGAAAGACGGCGTGTCGCTGCAGCAACTGGTCGACGGGCTCAATGGCCTCGGCATCGGCCCGCGCGACCTGATCGGCATCCTGCAGGCGATCAAGGCCGCCGGCGCGATCCAGGCCGATATCGAGGTGATGTGATGTACGGCATCAACGCAGCAGCGGCCTATCAGGCCAAGCACCCGACCATCAATGGCCGTCCCGATCTGACGCTGATCGACGCGATGGCAAAGGTCTCGCCGCAGACGCAGGGCAAGATCCACAAGCAGGCCGAAGACTTCGAGGCGATGTTCATCAACACGATGTTTTCGCAGATGACATCGAGCATCAAGGGCGACGGCCCATTCGGCGACACCACCGGCACCGGCGCATGGCGCTCGATGCTGACCGACGAATATTCGAAGTCCTTCGCCAAGGCCGGCGGCGTCGGTATCTCCAACGAAGTGTTTCGTTCGCTCATCATCCAGCAGGCTCAATCTTCGAACACCTCGGCCACGAACAAGCCGGCCACCAACTAGTCATCGAGGACACCGCCATGAACAATGCATTGCGCCAGCAAGCCGCTCCCGCCGCTCCTCGCTCCGTCGCGTCGCCGATGGAGGCGCGTCAGCTCGCCGACGGCCTGATGAAGGTGATGAACGACCTTCTCGCCATCATCGAACACGAGACCGCACTGGTTCGCGCTGGCAACATCCGCGAAGCCATCAAGCTCGAACCGTCAAAGGCGGAAATCTCGAAGCGCTACATCACGATGATCACGCTGCTCAAACTCAGCCAGGCCTATCTCACCGCGACGACGCCCGATCTGCTGCAGGCGCTGCGCAAGCATCACGATGTTTTCCGCGCGATGCTGCAGGTCAATCTCACCGTGCTCGCCACCGCGCATGCGGTGTCCGAAGGCATCGTGCGCGGCGTCAATGCAGAGATGCAGCGCCGCAACATCCCGCAGACCTACACCGCCGCCGGCCGCCAGGCCCAGCCCGGCCGCGCCAACATGACGCCCCTCGTCATGAGCCGCTCGCTGTAACGTGCGCCACAGGATGGGGTGAGCGACGCGAGACCCATCCTGCGAATTCGCATCATTTAACTCAAATCACCAGCCGCATATAAGCACCGAATTCACGTGTTCGATGCAATCTCTGCGATTGGGAACGGGTCGGGAAACACCTATGGAGCCAGGAGGGCTACCATGAGTACCGACTATTTGATCAAACCGGTGGGGGCACCGGTTGTGCAGCCGATCACACGACCCGCACCAGAAGCGGTGCGCGAAGCCGTGCCTACGCAGCTGCCGCCGGACAAGACCGTCACCGCCGCTCCCGGCGTCTCACATGTGAATGTCTCGCCTGCGAATTATCAGCAGGTGGACAGCGACCGCATTTCCAAGGGCGTGATCATCGACCGCGACGCGAATGCGATCGTTTACGTTTCCGTGGACAAGAAGACCAATCAGGTCATCAACCAGTATCCGGAAGAGACGCGGCTACGGACGCGCGCCTATCTGCGGACAATGGATGCGGCGAAGCAGGATGCGAAGCTCTATGAGCGCCGTGTCGAAACCGACCGCAACGCCTGATCGTCAGACGTTGCGCGTCGCGAAAGCGGTGTCGAGATAGGTGCTGCCGGTCGCGGCGTCGGTGACGACGTTCTTGATCGTCGCCTTGTTGTTTGCCGTCATCTGAAATTTGGTATCGCCGACCCGGAATGCGTTGTCCTTGATCAGCACCTGCTGAAACTTGGTCGTACCTTCGCTCTGATACTTCACCTGGGCGCGAAAGCCGTTGACCTGCGATACGGCAACTTCGAACTTCTTGCCATTGGCATAGGTGCCCTTCCAGCTTCCTTCATAGAGGCTGGGATCCACAGCAACATACTTGCCCGCAGTGATCGGGGTTGTCGTCTTAGCTGCGGTGGCAAGGATGCTTAGAACGTCGGCCATGTCTGCCTCATACGCGCCACGTCGATTCGCCGCGCTTGCGGCATTACGCAATGCCGCACGTTAATTGATCGTTACGATCTCAGGGACGACCCGACAGGCCGGCAGCGATGTTGCGATTGATATCGATCAGCGCCTGCAAATGCTCGACCTGACGGATCTGCTGCAGCGCCGTGCACTGGGTCATCACGAAGATGCCGATATTGGCGATGTTCTGCCGGATCTCGATCTTTTCCGGGTTCTGATCATTCATTGCATCGCCGACAAAGATCGACCAGAGCTTGCGATTGAACAGCAGGGCTTCATCGAGCCCGGCATCCGTCGTCGACCAGTTGGTGATCACGTCCTGCAGCTTGCGCGCAGCTTTCAGAAGAGCTTGAGCTTCGATGTCTCTCGGTGTTGCCGTCGTTTGCGCTGTACGAGCGTATGCATTGGCACCAATGGACATAACTTACCTCAGCAAATCTTCTTCCCGCTTGATAAGCGGACGCAATTCTCTCAGCGCTTTGTAAAGTTGGCCACTTAAGATTAGCTTACTAATTTCCCCAAGAGGCTCTCTATAGCTCGGCACCGCTTCGATCAGTTCCTTGATGAAGCCGAGATACAGTTCCTGATAGGCCGGTATATCGTTCTCCAGATACATCATCTGCACGCAGAGATAGATACGCTTCACCGGCGTATTTGCGGTCTCTGCGGTAAGGATGTCTTTCTCACGCAGGATCGGCGCGTCGCCATCGATCAGGAATGCCGTGCGCGTGTCGGAATTCGTGATCACGCTCTGACCGATGATGATGCGTTCACCGGGTTTCAGCTCGACTCGCAATGGCATGTTCAGCTCCTGTCATGGCTCCGCGCGGGAGCCCGGAAAATACGACGGCTTGGCACATAATACCAGCAGCCTGAATACCCATCCGGCCACGGCAGCGCGCGCGATCAAGCGTCCAAAATCACGAAAAACGGCGGGGTTTCCCCCGCCGCTGTAACGTTCTGTTGTTGCGCCAGACTTACTGGAGCAGCTTGAGCACGCTCTGCTGCGACTGGTTGGCGAGTGCCAGTGCGGACACCGCGATCGACTGGCGGGTCGACAGCGCCTGGCTGTTCGCAGCTTCTTCGTTGGTATCGGCGAGCGTCAGGTTGGACGAGCCGGTCTGCAGCACGTTGATCAGGTTCTTCGCGAAATCCTGGCGGATCTGCACGATCGACAGGTTGGAGCCGAGCGCAGAAGCCTGCGCACGCAGCGCCGAGCCCGCGGCATTGAGCGCAGTCAGCGTCTTGTTGGCCGAGGCGTTGTCGATCAGGTCGGTGCCGGCGATCAACGTCGGCAAGCCGAGGCCCGCCGGCGTCAACTGCGTGCCGGCGATGTTCAGCGTCGAGGTACCCGTCTCGTTGAACACCATCTTCAGCGTGTCACCCGCGAGCAGGTTGACGCCGTTGAAGGACGCGTCCTGCGACGTGGTGGTGATCTGGTTGATCACGTTGTTGTACTGCGCGACGAGATTGGCGCGGGTCGATTGCGACACGGTGTCGGCGACCGGCGGTTCTGCCGTCGTGAAGCTCAGCGCCGTGGCGACGGTGCCGCCCATCACGCCGCCATCGGCGACCGAGCCGAGAGTCGACGATGCGTAGTCGTTGACGGTGGTGATGGTCAGATTGCTGTTCGCATCCAGCGTGGCCGTCATGTTGTTGGCCTGCAGCGCTGCATTGAGCTGCGCGAGCGTCTTCACGGTGCCGTTGGTGCCGTCACCGAACGTGATGTTGACGGGCGTGCCGCCCTTGAACGACGAGAAGGTCAGCGTGGTGCCGCTGATGCCGCCGGGGCCGGCAGCGCGCGTCGCATTGAAGGTCGTATTGGTGTTGGTGTTGCCAGCGAGGCCGAGCGCGCTCAACGCATTGCCGGTGCCGGTGATGGCGAGATCGGACGTGGTGCCGGTGCTGATCTGCAGCGCGCCCGCGACGATCTGCGACGGCACGCCGGTGCCCGCGCCCATGGTGAAGGTGCCACCTGGTGCGATGGTCGCCTTCTGCGCTCCGGTGGCGATGTCGATGGCGGTCAGCACGTCCTGGGTCGTGCCGCCCTGCAGATAGACGGTCGAGTTGCCGTTGCTGTCGGTGACGACATTGCCGCCAACGCCGGAACCGGCGGGCACGTTGCCGGGGGCTGGCGCAGCAGCATTCTTGAACGTGATGGTCTTGCCATTCACGTTCAGCGTCGAGCCATCCTTGATCGGGCTGCCGAGGCCGTCGGCCGAGATCTGACGGGTCTGAGTCACGGTGGTGGCGCCCGAGCCGACCGATGCGGTCAGGCCCAGCGCGTTCAGCAGATCGGACTTGCCGGAAATATTCAGGTCGGCGCCAGTGCCGGTTGCCAGGGTCAATACGCCAGTGCCGGAAATCACTGCAGCTGCGCCCGACGAGGTCGTGAGTGCGGCCGCACCGTTGGTGATCGTGGCCTTCTGGACACCGCTCGCGAGATCGATCGCGTTGGTCAGATCCTGAACGGTCGCGCCCGGCGCGCCGGTCGTGCCGAGATAGACCGTGCTATTGCCGTTGCCGTCGGTCACCACATTGCCCGACGCGCCCGAGCCTGCCGGAACAACGGCGCCACTGACCGAGCCAGCGCGGAAGGTGATCGTCTTGCCGTTGACCGTCAGCGTATCGCCATCGATCGGAAAGCCTGCGTTCTTGATAGTCGACGGGTCGTTCGCCGCACCAATCAGCGTGAGCCCCATGTCGAGGTTCGCCGTACCGTCGCCGGCCTTCGCCGCGACGCCGACGAGATTCGTCGTGCCTGCGCCGAGCAACGTGTCGTTATCGATCGGCGTGGCACCGCCCGCGGCGCCGCTGGCCACAACCTTGCCGACCGCATTGGCGTTCGCGAAGGTCGTGGTGCCGCGCAGGTCCTGCGGCGTTGCACCTGCAATGGTGGTGGAGACGTTCGACTTGTTGGAATAACCGACCGTGGTCTGCAGGGCCTGGTTAGCGATCGACTTCGCGCTGTCGATCAGCTTCTGCAGCGAGGTGATGCCGGTATTGGCGGCCTGCAGGATCTGCACGCCGTTGCCGATACCATCGAGAAGGTTGTTGATGTCACTGGCGCGGCTGTCGAGGCCTGCTGCCGTGAAGAAATTCGTTGGGTTGTCGAGCGCCGTATTGACCTTCTTGCCGCTGGCAAGCCGGCTTTGGGTCGTGGCCAGGAGGTCCGCCGTCGATTGCAGCGACAGCAGATTCGAACGGACCGAGGCCGAGAGTACGATGCCAGACATGTGGAAACCTTTTCCTGTTCCCTGCGCGGTCGACCTTCAGGTCGCGCAAGCGCATGGTGCACCTGACGAGACCCACTCGCCGCGATGCTGCCGGTTGAATTTGACGCCCTTCTGGAAGAGGAATCTCGGTCCGCCCAAAGGCAATACCCGGATTAACGCGGTCGATTCTCGACCTACCTGCTTCCTAAACAGCCCCGACTATGGGGCCGTACACCTTAAATTAAGGTTAACGTGGTCTTAAGAGCTTGCCGGAGGCTTGCCGCGGCACGCTAAAAGGCCCGGAAATCGATATTTCGGGGCCTTTTGCGTTGCAGCGATGGGGGATGGTGATTGGCCTGCATGGTTCGAGACGCCGCTTCGCGGGCTCCTCACCATGAGGGTCTTCTACGGCGCCGCACCCTGCCCTCATCGACAGCACCGTACCCAAACCTCATCCTGAGGAGCCGCGCAGCGGCGTCTCGAAGGATGGCGACAGGCAACGCTCGGCGACCACATCGGGCGCCAAACGCAAAAACGGCGGGGTTTCCCCCGCCGTTTCCGAGATTGGTCAGTCTGTTCCGATTAACGGAGCAGCTGGAGCACGCCCTGCTGCGACTGGTTGGCCAGCGACAGCGCCGAGACGGCGATCGACTGGCGGGTCGACAGCGCCTGGCTGTTGGCCGCTTCCTCGTTCGTGTCGGCGAGGGTCAGCTGAGACGCACCGTTCTGCAGCACGTTGATCATCTGCTTCGAGAAGTCCTGACGCATCTGCACGACCGAGAGGTTCGAACCGAAGGCCGAAGCCTGCGAGCGCAGCGAGGAGCTGGCATCGTTCAGCGAGGTCAGGATCTTGTTGGTCGCAGCGTTGTCAAGGAAGTCAGTGCCCTTGGTCAGCGATTCCAGACCGAGACCGGCCGGGTCGAAAGTGACGCCGGTGATGCTCAGCTTGGACTTGCCCGTTTCGTTGAAGGTCAGGGCAAGCGTATCGCCGTTCAGCAGGTTGACACCGTTGAACGAAGCGTCAGCAGCGGTGGTCTTGATCTGGTCGATCACCGTGTTGTACTGCGAAACAAGGCCCGAACGCGTGTTCTGAGCATTGATGTCAGCCACTGGGCCAGAGGTGTTCAGCGCGCCGAACAGCTTGCCAGCACCGGTTGCCGTACCACCAATGATGCCGCTGGCCGACAGATCGAACGAAGCCTGGTCGTTCGAGGTCTGAATGGTCAGCTTGCCGTCCTTGCTGATCGAAGCCTGCAGGTTGCTGTCAGCGAGCTTCTTGTTCAGGTCGTCGAGCGTGTTGACCTGACCAGCACCGGTACCGATGGTGATCGTCTGCGGCGACGAACCATTGACTGCACCGATCGTCAGGTTCTGGCCAGCGAACGAGCTGGTCGCCTTGGTTTCACCAGCGGTCAGACCGAGCTTCGACAGCGCAGAGCCGCCGAGCGTGATGCTGCCCGTGCTGTCGGTCGCGTTCGTGATGGTCGCCTGAGCAGTAGCGATCGAGAACGACGAACCCGTGCCCAGGATGCCTTCAACAGCCGCCTTCAACGTGGCAGTCGTGGACTGATCGCTGGTGCCGGCATTGTCATAGGTCAGGTTGATGGTGACGTTGCCGGTTGCTGCGTCGGTCACCGAAGCCGCGGTACCAGCAGTCGCTGCGCCCGTTGCGAAGGTGATGGTCTTGCCGTTGACGGTGAGCGTGTCGCCGTTGGCGAAGCCGCCGCCCGTGGACGCGCTCAGGTCTTCGCCGGTGGCCAGGCCAGTGACAGCCGTACCGGTGACCGTGGCTTCCGTATCCGGGGTGCCCAGCAGGTTGTCGGCGGTCGCGCCTTCGATGGTCGTGGAGAACTGCGACTTGGTCGAATAGCCCGAGGTCGCCTGCAGCGCCTGGTTGGCGATCGACTTCGCCGAGTCCACCAGCTTCTGCAGCGAGGTGATGCCGGTGTTCGCAGCCTGGAGGATCTGCACGCCGTTGCCGATGCCATCAAGCAGGTTGTTGATGTCGCCGGCGCGGTTGTTCAGGCCCTGGGCCGTGAAGAAGTTGGTGGGATTGTCGAGCGCCGAGTTGACCTTGTTACCGGTCGACAGGCGGTTCTGGGTGGTGGAGAGAAGATCTGCAGTCGACTGGAGCGAGAGCAGGTTCTGGCGCACGGATGCGCTAAGCGTAATGCCTGACATAATTTGATACCTTCCTGGTAATCGCAATAAGCAACCTTCTTGGTCGCCGCGGGCACCATGGAAAGACGCGAATTAATGCTTGGTAAAATGCTGCGCGCGAATCCGGTATATGTCAGCGCAGCGCATACGTAAGCACCGCGGAATCCCTCACGATTCCAACGGCTTGATCGGTAGATTTTTACGTCAAAAAAAATTGCGCCGGCGTTTTATGCGCGGCTTGCGGGCGGGCTTATCATACCTCTCAACGAAAAAGCTAACGCGTAGAAAGGAAAACGGCGAGGTTTCCTTCGCCGTCTTCCATGTTGATCAGCGGTCCGATTAACGGAGCAGCTGGAGCACGCCCTGCTGCGACTGGTTGGCCAGCGACAGCGCCGAGACGGCGATCGACTGGCGGGTCGACAGCGCCTGGCTGTTGGCCGCTTCCTCGTTGGTGTCGGCGAGGGTCAGGTTCGACGCACCGGTCTGCAGCACGTTGATCATCTGCTTCGAGAAGTCCTGACGCATCTGAACGACCGACAGGTTCGAACCGAAGGCCGAAGCCTGCGAACGCAGCTTGGAGCTGGCGTCGGTCAGCTTGCTCAGCACGTCGTTGGCCGCGGCGTTGTCGAGGAACGCCTCACCCTTCTTCAACTCCTCCAGACCGAGACCAGTGGTGTCGAAAGTGACGCCCTGGATGCTCAACTTGGACTTGCCCGTTTCGTTGAAGGTCAGGGCCAGCGTGTCACCGTTCAGCAGGTTGACGCCGTTGAACGACGAGTCCGCAGCGGTCGTCTTGATCTGGGCCATGACCGTATTGTACTGCGAAACGAGGCTTGCACGGGTGTTCTGCGCATTGGCATCGATCGCCGGATCGCTCGGCGTCTTGCCGTTGAAGGCAGCGCCGGCGGTCGTAACCGCCGTACCACCAATCGTGCCGATCGTGGACGATGCGTGGTCATTGGTCGTGGTGATGGTCAACACGCCGTCGGAGCCGAGGCTTGCCGACATGTTGTTCTTCGCCAGTTCGGTGTTCAGCTGATCAAGTGTCTTGATCTCGCCGTCCGCACTGCCGAAGGTGATGTTGGTGGCTGCGCCGCCGGCGGTCGCCTCAATCGTCAGCGTCTGGCCCGACAGGCCAGCCACCGGGGCTTGGCCGGAATTGTTGCCAGCCACAATACCCGTCGCACCGGCGGTTGCCGTGCCCGCTTGAGCGGTCAGTGTGACGTTCGAAGTTGTGCCCGTGGTTGCCGACGTAAACACCAACCGGCCATCCGCGTTGGCGGATGCGATGGTGGTCACGCCGGTGCTGTCGATCTGGAAGTTGATCAGCTTGGCGACATCGGCCGCGCTGAGGTTCGCCGCGTCGACCGTCGCAGTGCTGTGGGCGGTGTTGTAGGCCGTGACGGTCGCATCGCTCAGCGTGATGGTCTGGGACGAACCGCCATCGAGCGAGATGCCGAAGGTCAGTGCGTCAGCAGCGCCGCCGGCGCCGCCGTTGGCGGTTTGGTTGGAAATGCCGGCAGTTGCACCGACGTTACCAGTGCCGCCGACGTTTGAAATCGCAACCGACGACGACGTACCCGTGCTCCCCGAGGTGAAGCTCAGCTGATTGGTGGTCGTGTTAAAGCTAGCGACGGTCGAGCCGCCAACGATCTTGGCGTTAATCGCAGCAGCGAGTTCGGAGCCCGATACCGCACTGGTGTTAGCAGCGCCGGTAAAATCGGCTGCAGCAAGCGAAATGCTCGATGGTGTACCGCCATCGACCGTAATGTCGAAGGTCAGCGTATTACCGCCCGACATGTCGATTGTGGAATAGGTTGCACCATCGATCTTGGCAGGGGTTGCGCCAGACGCGGTGCCCGACACATCGAGCGCGGTGAAGGCGCCGGCAGTAACCGTGCCAGCCGTCGCATTAGCCGAGGTGCCCAGCAGGTTGTCTGCGGTTGCGCCGGTCAGAGCGGCAGTCTTGATCTGAGACTTGGTCGAATAACCCGTGGTCGCCTGCAGCGCCTGGTTGGCGATCGACTTCGCGCTATCGACCAGCTTCTGCAGCGAGGTGATGCCGGTGTTGGCAGCCTGCAGGATCTGCACGCCGTTACCGATGCCATCGAGCAGGTTGTTGATGTCGCCAGCGCGGTTGTTCAGGCCCTGGGCGGTGAAAAAGTTCGTGGGATTGTCGAGCGCCGAATTGACCTTGTTGCCGGTCGCGAGGCGGTTCTGGGTGGTGGAGAGGAGATCGGCGGTCGACTGCAGCGAGAGCAGGTTCTGGCGGACGGATGCCGAGAGGGTGATGCCGGACATGTTTCGATACCTTACTGGTTAACGCAACGACGCCCTTCTTGGGCGCGATAGGTATCATGGGACTCCAATTTATAATAATAGGTAAAATAGGACTCCTCATTTGCATTTTTAACGTGTGCCGCAAGATCAAAGGCCAGCAAAAAGGGAATAAAATCAACCATTTAGCTGCGCAAAAAGCCACTCGAAAAACATTTCAGTCGGTATGATGATGCGCCGCTCCGACGCGTTTCCTGCCGCTGAGGGACGCGCTTGGCCACCCACCAAAACAACGAAAAAGGCGGCGGGGTTGCCCCCGCCGCCTTCGTTGTCTGGACTAGTCCGCTGACGTTTAGCGGAGCAGTTGGAGCACGCCCTGCTGCGACTGGTTGGCCAGCGCGAGAGACGAGACGGCGATCGACTGACGGGTCGACAGCGCCTGGCTGTTGGCCGCTTCCTCGTTGGTGTCGGCGAGGGTCAGAGCCGACGCGCCGTTCTGCAGCACGTTGATCATCTGCTTCGAGAAGTCCTGGCGCATCTGCACGACCGACAGGTTCGAACCGAAGGCCGAGGCCTGCGAACGCAGCTTGGAGCTGGCGTCGTTCAGATTGGAGATGATCGTGTTGGTACGCGTGTTGTCCAGGAAGTCCGTGCCCTTGGCCAACGAAGCAAGACCGAGACCCGCCGGATCAAAGGTGACGCCCTGGATACTCAGCTTGGACTTGCCCGTTTCGTTGAAGGTCAGGGCCAGCGTGTCGCCGTTGAGCAGATTGACGCCGTTGAAGGACGCATCAGCTGCGGTGGTTTTGATCTGGTCAATCACCGTGTTGTACTGGGCGACAAGGCTCGAACGCGTGTTCTGAGCATTGACGTCAGCCACCGGCGCATTGACGTTCACAGCCGCACCGAACAGACCTGCGCCAGCCGCGACAGCCGTACCGCCGATCGCACCGATCGTCGCCGAAGCGTGATCGTTGGTCGTCGTGAAGGACAGCTTGCCGTCGGAGCTGATCGACGCCTGCAGGTTGTTGGCTGCAAGGGCTGTGTTCAGCTGATCGAGGGTCTTCATGTTCGGCCCGAACGTGATGTTCGTCGCGACACCGCCGTCGGTCGCGGCAATCGTCAGGGTCTTGCCGCTGAGATTCGGCGGAGTGCCCGTATTGGTGGCGGCCGTAATGCCGGTGCCACCCGTACCCGGCGCCGTCGCTGCGGTCAGGGTGATCGACGACGACGCACCGACCGTGGTCGAGGTGAACTTCAGAGCGCCAGCTGCCACGGTGGCGATGGTCGTCGCACCGGTGTTGTCGATCTGGAAGTTGGTGATGTCTGCAACATTTTGCGCAGAGAGCGCCGTCGCGACGAGGGAAGAACCCTTGGCGGTGTTGAACGCTGTCACGGCCGCAGCATCGATCGTGATCGTCTTTGCCGGAGCGCCGTCGATGGCGATGGTGAAAGTGCTGCCTGTGGTCGAGACATCGAGTGCGGTGAAAGCGCCAGCGGTCACGGTACCAGCCGTTGCACCAGCCGTACCGAGCAGATTGTCGGCGGTAGCACCGGTCACGGCCGCTGTGGTCGCGGTCGACTTGGTCGAATAACCGGTGGTGGCCTGCAGCGCCTGGTTGGCGATCGACTTCGCACTGTCGATCAGTTTCTGCAGCGACGTAATGCCAGTGTTGGCAGCCTGCAGGATCTGCACGCCGTTGCCGATGCCATCAAGCAGATTGTTGATGTCGCTGGCGCGGTTGTTCAGGCCCTGGGCGGTGAAGAAGTTGGTGGGATTGTCGAGCGCCGAGTTGACCTTGTTGCCGGTCGCGAGGCGGTTCTGGGTGGTGGAGAGAAGATCCGCGGTCGACTGCAGCGAGAGCAGGTTCTGACGAACGGATGCGCTAAGTGTAATGCCGGACATGTGAGATACCTTCCTGGTATGAAAACTCGATCTTCTTGATCGATGCCGGAACGATGAGCCCGAGCCTCTAACACTTCATGAAATCGATCGCGTAAAATCGGCGCTACTATACTCCGCAACTACACATCTCATCTGCACACAAAAATACCGTGCACATCTTTATACGTAGCGTTTCCGAAGACGGATCAAAACGATCCTAATCTCCTACCGCATCCGAACGGGACGCAATTTCGGTATGATGAGATGTCAATCGCAGCACCCCCTCGCGAGCTGCACTACAAAAAATATTTTCATCGAGACGCAAATAATTTTTGCTGTAGGTAGGATGCGGCGCCACGCGACCGACATTCAACGACAAGCAGACGCGAAACATGCACAGGCGTACAGACGCCGTGCGGCCAAACTTGCTCCAAGCAACGAAAAGCCCGGCTGCGGGCAGCCGGGCTTGATGGATCGTTGATGCGATGGCACGGGCGCCAGCGTGATGGCGCGCCAGGCCCCTGCCTTACCGTCAGAGGAATTTGACGAGGCTCATCTGATACAGAGTCGACGTCGTTTGATACGATGCCTGCAGCGCGGTCTGAAGTGCGAGAATTTTTGTCGCGACTTCGTCGTTATTGATGCCTTCGATACTATCAAGCATCGTCTGCGCCATGGCCTTGGTCTGCACCTGGCGATCGGTTGCCGATTTGATCGCCGCCTGAGCCCCCGCAAAATCCGCCTGGATATTCTCGACGGTCTGCTGTCCCGGAACATCTGCCAGGTTCTGTGCCACGCGCGTGTTCAATGCGGCGATTTGCGCATTGGCGTTCTTGGCATAATCGGGATCGCTGAGCTTGTTCGCATCGACGGCAACCGCCGCGAACACCGCGACATTCTGCAATTGGTTACGCAGCGCCTGCTCATCGGCCCGTGCACCGTATTGAACGGTGATCGACGTATCGATCTGCGCAATCGATGACCCGCGCGCCGCGCCATTCGCTGCGGTGTCCTGCTCGCCTTGATACCAGATGACCGTATTGGTCGCATCGCCGGCGACAAGCGTGGTCGCCGAGCCAGCCGGCATTGTGCCAACGCGCAGCGGCGGTTGATCGAAGAAATTCTCGCCCGCTTCCATCGCGGATGCCGCCACCATCGGGCCGTTGGCGAGATCCTTCATGGCGCTGCCGAGCGCCGCGTTCAGGTTGTTCGCCGTCGCTTCAGATGCGGACACAGGCGGCACCGCCGTGGGATCGGCCTCCCCGATCGCAAATGAATTCGCCGGCAGCGGCGTCTTGTCCGATGCCGTCAGCACGATGTCCTCCTTGGTGCCGTCGGGCATGGTGAAGGTGACCTTCACCTGGTCGCCGACCTGCGGGACAGCGCCATTGAGATCGATCGACATCGACTTCTCGACCGGCGTTGCTGGCACCGTCGGTGGGATGGTGACCGGGGTCGCCGGCAGATCGACCGGCTGGGTCACGGTGGCGCCGGCGATGGTCGTGGAAATGCCCGACGCTTTCATGCCGAAAGGTTGTGCCAGCTGCGGCGGAGCCGGCGTCACGTCCTCTTCGGTGATGACGACAGAGGTCGTCGATGTGCCGACCGCGGTGCCGATGCGACCATTATTGTTGACGCCAAGATCGGCGGCGTTGCGCTCGGCGATCACCTGCTTGAGACCGGCGATGGCCGCACCATTGCCATCCATGATCTGATTGGCTGGCGCCACTGGCGCCGTATCGGTGGCGCGGCCGGAGAACAGATAACGGTCGCCGGATCTGGCGTTGAGCATATCGACGCTGTCGAAGAAATTGAGCGACGCCGTTTTCTGTCCAGGCGTCTGGCCCGTATTGTCGAAATTGCCGCCGGCGCTCACGGCCGCGCCCTTCACTTCCGAACCGATCTTCACCAGCCGCTGCAGCGACAGGTTGGCGACGCCGATACGGGTGTTGAGATTGGTCGCAGTGTCCGCATAGGACGCGACAGTGCTGATCTGCGCGCGCAGCGCAATCGACAGGCTCGCACCGCTGCCGAGTTCGGCATAGGTGTTGCCGATCTTGCCGCTCGACAGCTGCTGCGTCAGCGTGTCGAGCTGACTGCGCAGGTTGAGAATGCCGGTGCCGATATAGGAGGTACGCCCGCCAACGCCGCTGATTGTCATGATGGCCTCAGAATGCCTGCATCAGGGATTTGTACAATTCGTTCACGGTGGACATCACCCGCGCATTGGCCGAGTAAGCGTTTTGCAAAGCCAGCAGATGCGCCATCTCGTCGTCCATGTTGACGCCCGACGTGTCCGCCATCTTCTTGTCCAGCGTGTTCAACACGACATTCTGGCCATCGGCGAGCTGTTTGGCGGCATCAGCCGCAGCCCCCTGCTGGCTGACGAACTGCCGCATATAGCTGAGCAGGTTTCCGGTGAACGGCGCATTCGTGCTGCCGGTGCCGGTCTGCGCGCCGTAAGAGAAGCTCGCATTGGTGAGCTGGTTCAGCATATAGGACGAGCGCGTGGTGTCGCCGGCCAGCGTCGTCGAGCTGTAGGAGACGAGCTTGGCGGGATCGGCCACCAGCGCGTTGTTCACGGTGAGCCGACCGGCGAGACCGGTGATCTGCGATCCCGATGTGGTGATGCCGCCGCTATAGGCGGAGCCGTTGTCGGTGAACAGCGCAAATTCCGTGCTGCCATCGGCCAGCGTCCCCGGCGGCTGCGTCACCGTCGTGGACAATGTGTTGATGCTCGCGAAGGCCGGATTGGGCGTGACCGACAAGGACGACAGCGACGAGCCGCTGACAGTGACATTGCCACCGAGCGCGCTGTTGATCTGGTTCAGGATGCCGGTAATGCCCTGCGAGAAATCGATGCCAATCACCTTGTCGTTGGGATTGGCGGTCGCGTTATCCGACAGCGGCAGCACGTCCGGCGTATCGACGCGCATCAGCGTGATCTGCTGCTGCTTGCCCGTCGCCGCATCCGTATAGGTCAGATTGATCGTATTGCCCGACATCAGCTTGGATGCATCGAGCGCGTAATCGGTGGCCGGCGCCACCGGTGCCGGCGAGACCGTGGTCTTGTCGGACAGCGCGCTCGAAATCGATGCCGCAAACTGATCGAGCTGGTTCTGCGCTTCGACAAGCGTCTTGTCGCGAAGTTCGGTATAGGCGGCGATGGTGCCGGACTTGATGGCGCCGCTCGCCGTGAGATTGATCGATCCGCCATTCGGCAGATCGACCATCACCGAGCCAAGAGCGCTCTTGCTCGGATCCGCATTCCATGTCGTTCCCGCCGAGACCGTTCCCTGCGCATCGAAGCGCAGCGTCGCCGCCTCGTTGCCCACCAGCTGCACGCCCGAGCCGGTGAACACGGTCACCTGGTTGGCGCCGTTGGTGGTGACGCGGATATCCATCAGCTGCGAGAGCTGATTGATGTATTGATCGCGCCGGTCCAGCAGCGCCGCCGTATTGGCATCGGTGGACGTGCCGCCGAGCGGATTGGCCGTCAACTGATTGTTGATGGTCGCAATCTGCTTCATCAGATTGTTGGCGGTGGTGACATCGTTCTTGATGCCGTTTTCGGCACCGCTGCGCAGGTTCTGAATGCCCTGCGTCATCGAGTTGAGTTGCTGCGCCAGTGTCTTGGCGGCATTGATGACACCGATGCGCGCCGAGGAACTGTCGGCGCTGGTGGACAGCGCCTGTACCGCCGCGGTCAGCGCATTGAAGGAGTATTCGAGCGACCCGACCGAACCCGGATTGCCATACAGGCTCTGCATCTGCTGCAGGTAGCTCGACTTCAGCGTGGCATAGCCCGCCCCCGACGTCTCGGTGCGAAGCTGCGCCAGGATATATTGATCGAGCTCGCGGTTGACACCGATCGTCCGAACGCTACTGCCATCGCCGGCATTGACCGCGATCTGATCCGTGGACTTGCGAATATAGCCAGGCGTTTCCGCATTGGCGACATTCGATGAGACGAGCGCCAACCCGGCCTGGTTGGCGCGCAGGCCGGCCATCGCGATGGAGAGTGCGGTGTTCAGACTCATGACTAACTGTCGCTCTCAAGGTTCACGGAAAGAACGGCCGCCGAAGCGGCCGCGGGCGTTAGCGCATCACGTTCAGCAGATCCTGCACCATGGTGTTCGTCGTCGTGATCACCTTGGTGTTGGCCGAATAGGCCTGCTGCGTGATGATGAGTTTGGTGAATTCGTCGGCGATATCGGTGTTCGACGATTCCAGCGACGAGCCGGAAATGCTGCCGCCCTTGCCGTACAGCGCTTCACCGGACTCGTTGGTCACTTCGAACGCACCGCCATCGATGCGCTTGAGGAAGTTGGCGCCGTTGAAGGTGGCGATGGATACTTCCGCGAGATCGATGTTGCGGCCGTTGGAGTAACTGCCGACCACGCGGCCTTCATTGCTCACCGACACGCTCTTGAGCTGGCCGGCGGCATAACCGTCCTGCTGCAGCTGGTTGACCTGCGCATTGCCGTTGGTGTCGGCGAACTGCGTGAGGCCGCCGGTGCCGAAGGCCATGGTGACGTTGCCGAGCGACTTGCCGGAGACGGTGAGACCCGTCAGCGTGATCTGGCCCACCACCGGCGTCATCTGGCCATCGGGACCGAACTTGAAATCGGTGCCCACATTCACCCAGGCCGCCTGCCCACCCGTGGCGGATGGATTGGTCTGGTAGAACAGGTTCCAGGTATCGGTGCCGCCCAGCGTCGCCGACTCCACCTTCGCCCAACGGAACTGCAGGCTGACCGGTGCGCCGTTGCCGTCGTAAGCGGTGGTCGCGCCGCCGGCGATCGACTGATCGAGGAAGGTCTGGCTGTCGCTGCCGATGACAACACCGGTGCCGGCGGTGCCACCGCCCGTGCGGTTGCCAAGCAATGTGCCGCTGAAGCCCATGGCCTGGAATGCGGCCACGGCCGTCGTCGAGGAGCCCGCGGCGAGCGTGAAGTCGTTGGCGACGCCGGAATTGATGGTCACGACGCCGTTCGAATCAACGCTCGACAACGGATTGGTATTTCCGGTCAGCGTGTCGATCTGAGCGAGCAGGTCACCGACCGTTAGCGGCGGTGTCGAGTCCAGCCGCATGAACGTCGTGCCGGTCACCGGTGTCGGCGCTGTCGCGCCGGTGTAGAACTGAATGATATTGGTCGTCGTCGTACCGGCATTCGTCGTCTTCAGGACGAGCGTGTCGTTATTGGCAAATCCTGCGGTCAACGTATCGCTACCGGCAACCGTCGTCAGCGAGGTGCCCATCGAGATGGGGCCTGGCGTGGTAGCTGCGTTGTTACGCGCATTGCCCTGCACAGCCCTGTTGCCGAACGGCGTCGACGCCGTGCCGAGCACACGCGGGTTCGAAATGTAGTCTGCCGGGCGCAACAGTTCGGAGCCCGGAGAGGCGGTCTGATGATCCGCCGTCAGCGGATAGCTGGCGAGGTTGGCGCGGTAGTCGATCTTGGTGGTCGCCTGCGACGGCAGGAAGTCGTTCTGGAAGCGCAGCACTTCCGGCGTCGAGCCAGCCGGATTGCCGGTCGAAGGATCGATCTTGACGCCCTGCAGATAGTAGCCGGCGCCGTTGACGAGATAGCCGTTCTTGTCGAGCGAGAAGTCGCCGCGGCGGGTGTATTTGTTGACACCGTCGAAGATCGGCGTGGAGTCCGAGACATTGCCCGGCTTCTGCACGGCGAAGAAACCGTCGCCATTGATGGCCATATAGGTGGCGACCGAAGCCGACTGCACCGAGCCCGCCACCGTATTGGTGCTGCGCGAGCCCGCATTCACGCTGCCAGCAAGCTGCGCATTGGTGCCGGTATCCGGAATGAGATCGGTGAAGCTGGTATCGATCCGCTTGAAGGCGGTGGTCTGGGAGTTGGCGATGTTGCCGGAGATGTTTTCCAGCGCATAGGAGTTCGCCCGCAGGCCCGCAACGGACGTGGTGAGAGCGCCGAAGATACCCATTACATCGTCTCCAACTTCCGGGCGGCCTGCCGGGGTGATGCCAAAATGATGGCCGCTGCTGGAAGCGATGTCGCAAGGCCCGTGCCAACCGGAATAAGTGAGCCGAATCAGCGCGCTAACGAAAAAACCCCGGTCCAGAGACCGGGGCAGTATTGCCTAGCGGGGAAAATTTTGCCGGATTGTCCGGGCAATGGCGTCCATGGTTTCCGTCTCCCGCTTGCGCGGGAAGGTGGCGCGTAGCGCCGGATGGGGCCGCCGCGAGCGACATCACATGGGGCTGCGCCCACCCCGGCCCTCCCCCGCAAAGGCGGGAGAGGGATAAGAGCCTCACGTCGCCGACGGCGTGGCCGGTTTGAAGATCATGGCGAAGCCGTCCATGCAGTAGCGCAGGCCGGTCGGCTTCGGCCCGTCGTCAAACACATGGCCGAGATGGCCACCGCAACGGCGGCAGTGGATCGACGTACGCGTCATGCCGTAGCTGGTGTCCTTGCGCTCGCCGACGCCACCATCGAGCGGTTTCCAGAAGCTCGGCCAGCCGGTGCCGCTCTCGAATTTGGTCTCGGACGAGAACAGCGCATTGTCACAGCCGGCGCAGGCGAATGTGCCCTTGCGCTTTTCTTTGTTGAGCGGGCTGGAATAAGGCCGCTCGGTGCCTTCCTTGCGCAGGATCTCGTATTGCTGCGGCGTCAGTTTCTTGCGCCATTCCTCGTCGGTCATCATCACTTCGAACTTTTCGTCCGAGGCGGCACGCGCCGACGAACCACCGGTCAGCCATTTCAGCGACAGGAGGCCGGCAACACCGGCAGCGGTGGACAGAAGCAGGCGACGGTCGATCATGATGGGTCTCCCTCGGTCGGGATGCGTATCCCGTTCGTCTGGAATTACGGATCGAACCTGCTGAGGTTACAGTCTGCGCGACAAAAATTACTCACGAAATCGCGAGCGCGTGGCTATGCGATCGGCCCGCGGCTCGCTGCGCGGGCATTGGCCTCGGCCAGACGTGCCTCACGCGCCAATTCACGCATGCCAGCCCGCTCGCGATAGCGTGCCAGCGCCCCCTCCAGCGCCGACACCTGCCGCTGCCAGACCCCTACCCCGTGACCGACAACCCGGCCGATCCTGCCGCCGGCCCAGACCAGTTCGAAGGGCGCAAACAGTCTGGTGCGGTCATCACGCTGGATCATGCCGCGGGCGACCATCTGCCCGGCCATGGCCGTGGTGTTGAGCCCCTGATGGCCAAAACCGCTGGCCACCCACAGGCCCGGCCGCATCTGTCCGATCTGCGGCATGCCATGCACGGTCTGCCCCATGGCGCCGCCAAAAGTCTCCGTCACCGAGACCTTGCCGAGTTGCCGGAACACGGTCCTGATGCGCCGCGCGATCTTTCGCGCAAAGCGCTCGGGCTTCGCCGCCCATGTCGTCTCCGGAAACGACCACATCAAACGGTCGCCATCGACGATGCGGAAGTGATCGACGCCGTCGCTGTCGCTCACCGAGCCTTGAAAGGTGACCGCCTCCGCCAGCCGTTCGCCGAGCGGTTCGGTGATCCCCGCGTAACGCCACACCGGCAACAGCGTGTCCGAGAGCGGCTGCGAGGGCGAGCCGAGATGCACATTGCCGGCCAGCACCACATGCTGCGCGCGCAACTGCGCCGATGGCGTGGTGATGCGCTTCATCACGCCGGCCGCATCGAGGCTCATGGCGGGCGTGTCCTCGAAGATGCGCACGCCGGCCTGCTTCGCGAGCGTGGCGAGGCCCATCAGATATTTGCGGCCATCGATCTGGAATGCTTTCGGATAATGCACGCCGTGGAAGTAGCGCGTCGTCTTCAGCGCATCGCGCACGCGCTCGATCTGCCAGCCTTCGGCGACCGTGTCGAAATCCTCGTTCAATATCTGCAGCCGCGCGATCAGTTTCTCGCCGACATCGACATTGGAGACTTCGAGGGCACCTTCCGTGAGCCCGAGATCGGGAATCACGTCACCAGCGGCCCGCGCCCGCACCGCCTCGGCGCCCTGCTGCGACAGTGCCCACATCTCGCGCGCATCTTCCAGCCCGACGCGCTCGATCAAATCGGCCAATGGCAAGCCGAAGCCCGGCATCACGGTGCCCATCTGGCTGCCGGAGGCATTCCAGCCGACATGGCGGCCTTCCAAAACCACGACGCTGGCGCCCATCTTCGCCGCCTCCAGCGCGATCGACAGGCCGGCCAGGCCGGCGCCGATCACGCAGACATCCGTATCCAGCGGATAGGCCAGCCGGACGCGATCCGCGTCGGCCACGTCGGGTCCAAATGTCACGCTTGCAGAAGTGGCGGTCATGTCCTTTTCTTACGGACGGGGGCAGCGCTTGTCACCTTGTCCTCACGGTCCGGGTCCATTAATCCGCAATTCACTTCATCCCGCAGGTCACTGCTCTAAGTCACTCTGCCAACGAATCGAGATCCGAATGCGCCGATTGATGCTGCTCCGTCACGCCAAGACCGAAACGGACGCGCCGAGCGGCAAGGATTTTGACCGTCGCCTCGACGACCGCGGCCGCGCCGATGCCACGCTGATCGGCGGCTGGCTGAACAGCCATCCTCCGCATCCCGACATGGTCTGCGTCTCCACCGCGATGCGTACGCGCCAGACCTGGGATCTCGTCGCTGCCGCGATGCCATCGAACAAGCCCACCGTCGAACATGTAGAAGAGCTCTATGGTGCCGGGCTCGAGGAACTGGTTGCTGTGATCCGTGATGCTGCGGTGCAGGACCCGCGCCGGCTGATGTTGATCGGCCACAATCCCGGCTTGCATGAAATGGCGCTCGGCCTGATCAGGGATGGCAGCCAGGGCGGCGACGCCGCAGGCCGCAAGGCATTGTCCGAGAACCTCCCCACCGGCAGCATTGCCATCATCGACTTCGCCGTCGATAGCTGGAACGACATCTCATTCCGGTCAGGCACGCTGGTGAAGTATACGAGCCCGAAGCTGTTGAAGGGCATTGGTCAATAAGCCACCTGCCGACCAGGCATGATCGTGCTAGACTCCATCTCAGACAGTGGAGGTGCACATGTACAAATCCATTCTGGTCCCGATCGATCTCGCCGAGATCGACCTCGCCAAGCCGGCCATTGCGCAAGCAGGTTTGTTCTCAAAAACCTTCGATGCCAAGGTGCGCTTGCTCAACGTGATGCCGATGACGCCGGTGATGCTGGCGGAATATGTGCCGGCGGATTTTGACACCCAGCAGCGTGATAGCTCAGAACTCGCCCTCGCCGCCGTCGCCCGCGACTGCGGCATCGATGGCGAGCATGTCTCCAGCGTCATCCGCCAGGGCGGCATCTATCACGAGATTCTGGAAGAAGCGGCCGCGGTGAGAGCCGATCTCATCGTGATGACCTCGCACCGCCCCGCCATGCGCACGTATTTTCTGGGCTCCAATGCCGGGCACGTGGTGCGCTATGCGAAGTGTTCGGTGCTGGTGGTGCGGCAGTAGTCTGTAGGGTGGGCAAAGGAGCGGAGCGACGTGCCCACCATCAAACGCACGGCTGGTGACGGTGGGCACGCTACGCTTTGCCCACCCTACAGTTACCCCAGCAACTCCCGCGGCACGTCATCGAATGTATAGCTGCGCGGCCGGTTGCGCCTGAGAAAATCCCAGCCCTGCCAGCCGAACAGCGCGCTGAGCAGCACGATGAACACCACGCCGGCAAATTCGCCGGTGACCAGTGCACGGATCAACAGCGCCGCCATCGCGAGGCCGAGCAACGCGAGTGCCGCCGCCAGCACATTGAAGGTCAGCGGCTTGATGCCCGCGCTCAATGTCGCCGTGCTGCCCGCAGCGGCGAGCTTCTCATGCAATGTTGCGATGAAAGCGGGATAGCCGAATTGCGGCTCCATCAACGCCGCTGTCTGTTTCGTCGTGGAGAACATCTTGAGCCGCTTGCCCACACGATTGCGCAGTTCCGCACTGTAGCGCTTCCGCTGCATCGCCATCGGCCGATAGGACAAACGCACCGAGGTGACATCAGCATAAGGCCAGAGCCCCGACCGCCGCCCGACGGTCCAAACGATCCCCTCATCGGTCAGTTCGAACCGATAGGCCGGCCCCATCAGTGAGGCGCGATAGAAATAGGTCTTTCCGTCGCTCGCCTCGCCCGGCCTATTCAGCAGTGAACCCAACACGTCGCTCGATCTCCCCGGCCGCGCTTGCGCAAGCGCCTCCCCGTCCCTTACAAGCTCTGCATGGCCGAGACGACCATTTTTCCGCGCCGCCTGATTCTGGCGGGTGCGACGATTTCCGGGGTGATGCTGGCGCTCGCCGTGCACATGCTCGGCCAGCGTTTCGGCCTCGATCTCGGCGGCCTCTGGCGCAACGATCCCGCCCATTTCATGCCCGCTGGCTCGGCCATCGCCTGGTGGCTGATCGCCGCGATGGGATTTGTCAGCGGCTATGTGGCGGCCAATCTGATGGACAGCGCGGCGTCAGGCCGCATCCCGCGGCGCTTGCGCCATTTCCTGATCGGCATCGGCGTGCTGGTGCTGGCGGGCGCCGGCCAGGCCGCGTCAGCGCCCAATGCGATCCCGACCGCGTCGGGCGTGACCGCCGGCCTGATCGCCGTCGTGCTCGGCGGCATCATGGCCTTTTGCGGTTCGCATTTCGCGATGAAACGCGCATAAAAAATCGCGCGAGCGTTCACCCGCGCGATTTTGTGAGTGGCCGATCTTATCAGCTCGCCGCGCGTAGATTGACTTTGCCTTCCGCCAGCGACGTCAGCTTTGCATCGGTCTGCTTCTCTTCATCCAGCGTCTTCTGCAGCACCGCCGCGCAGTCGTTGCGGCCGAGCTGGCGAGCCCAGGCGATCAGGCTGCCATAGCGCACGATCTCGTAGTGCTCTGCTGCCTGCGCCGCGTTGATCAGCGCGGCATCGAGCACATGCTTGTCGGCGACTTCGCCGGCGGTCTCGTCGGCTTCCTTGATGATACCGTCGATGGCCGGACAGGTCACGGCTTTCACCTCGGCGCCATGCATCTTGAACACCTCTTCGAGGCGCTGCACATGCACCTCGGTCTGTTTCAGGTGCTCCTCAAATCCTTGCTTCAGCTTCGGCTCGGTGGCCTTGCCGGCCATCTTGGGCAACGCTTTCAGCAGCTGTTTCTCGGCATAATAAATGTCCTGCAGCTGGTGTACGAACAGGTCGTCCATCGTCTTGATGTCGCGGGTAAACAATCCCATGGCCATCTCCCATGATTGGAATGACGACGCGACGACACCCGCGTCGGCAAGCGCCTTGTGTCTTTTAGCCGCGTCTCATTCGGTTGCAGATACCACCGCCAACCCATCACTTCGGGACATGTTCCTGATCACGGGCGTGCTTCCGCCTGGAACATGCGGCTTTACGGCCTATATCAATGCGGAAGCGACTGGGACGGATTTAACGTGCAACTTCAGACAGATTGCAGCCGCGGCGGGAATGTGACGGGATCGCGGCCCGGGCATTAACGCTGACGGAGTCAAGGACTGCACAACGGGCTGATTTTGCCGTAAAGGTTTCAGTAAGATAGATGAACGTCGCGTATGAGTGAATCGGCCAGCTCCAGTCCCATGCACTGCCTCTTGCAAAAATCGGCATTCCCTTTGTTCGCGCTCCGCCGGGAGGACGAATGTTTCGATTGCTGACCGCGCTCGGGCGTGGCTTCAAGCAGCATATCGGCTGGAAACGGCTGGGTGTTGTCGCGAGCCTGATCGTCATTGCGCTCGCCATCTCGCATCTGGTGACCACGCTGAAAGGCCTCGACACTGCAAAAGTGTTTGCGGCGATGGCTGCCAAGTCGACCATGGAAATCACCCTGGCGACCCTGTGCGTGATCGGGGCCTTCTGCACCCTCACCTTCTATGACTTCTTCGCGTTGCGGACGATCGGCAAGAACCACGTCCCGTATCGCATCGCCGCGCTGTCCAGCTTCACCAGCTACACGATCGGCCACAATCTCGGCGCCACCGTCTTCACCGGCGGCGCGATCCGTTTCCGCATCTATTCGGACTACGGGCTGAACGCCATCGATGTCGCAAAGATCTGCTTCATCTCCGGCCTCACTTTCTGGCTCGGCAACTGCTTCGTGCTCGGCATCGGCATGGTCTGGCACCCCCAGGCCGCCTCGGCCATCGACCAGCTGCCGGACGCCATCAACCGCCTGATCGGCCTCGGCTGTCTCGCCGGCATCATCGGCTATCTGGTCTGGGTCGCGAGTGGCAAGGAGCGCCGCCAGCTCGGCCAGAACGGCTGGAAGGTCATGCTGCCGTCGACGCCGCTCACGCTGCTGCAGATCGCCATCGGCGTGATCGATCTCGGCTTCTGCGCACTGGCGTTCTATCTGTTGATGCCGGAAACGCCCCATATCGACTTCGTGTCGGTCGCGGTGGTGTTCATCCTCGCCACATTGCTCGGCTTCGCCAGCCATGCGCCAGGCAGCCTCGGCGTGTTCGACGCCGCCATGCTGGTGGCGCTGCCGCAGTTCAAGCAGGAAGAGCTCGTCGCCACCGTGGTGATGTTCCGCATCCTGTATTTCATGATCCCCTTCGCGATCTCCATTTGCATCATGGGCACCCGCGAGCTCTGGCTGAGCGTCATCAAGCCGTGGCAGCAGCGCAAGATCAACGGCGCCAGCGAGCGCCGTGAGGGCGAGCCGGCCCCGGTGGTGGTGCATCAGCAGCCGCTGAAGCGGCAGTCGCACGGCTGAAACGAGCCTCCATCTGTCATCCCCGCGAAAGCGGGGATCCAGTAAACAGCGCCGTCACGGCTCTATTACAAAAAGCCAGTGTCTACTGGATCGCCCGGTCAAGCCGGGCGATGACAGTCTCAAATCCTGCTGATCGCCCACGAACCTACTCCGCGGAACACGCGGGCCATGCTACGCGTTCCCTACTTCCGCCCCATACGTGACGTTCAAGCACCCCATGGCCATCGCTTTTTTCAGACGTTCATTTCTCGTCGCCGTCACGCTTGCCGGCATGGCGTTCACGCAGCCGGCCGCCGCCCAGGCGCCGACCGCCATTGCCCCGCCGCCCGCCAACAATGCGTCGATCCAGATTTCCTGGGAGGTCCGCAATCGCTTCCGCCTGTTCAAGGAAGAACGCGACTTCCAGCTTCACGTCGATGCGATGCGCAATCGCAGCGTGCTCGGCTCCGAACAGGCGCTCGCCTTGCAGAGCGACGGCCGCGGATGGGCGCGTAACACCGTTGGACGGCTGTGCATCGATCTCGCCGGCAAGATCAGCGAGCCCTGCACGCGAGAAGGCGCCAAGGAAAGCTATCTGACGCCGTCGGATCACCCGATCACCGTTCGCCTCACCGGCGAAGTGCCGGTCGGCGCCGTCTGTGCCTGGACCTTCGACGATGGCGAAGGCCCGCGCCAATCCACGCTCGACTGCGCCGAGCCGATCAATTTTCGCGCGCTCTATGGCCGCCGCACTGTCGCCACCGTGGATGTCTCCAGCGGTGAAGGTCCGCTACGCACATCAACGGACATCGTCGTGCGCGACATCCTGATCGCCGGCCTCGGCGATTCCATTGCCTCCGGCGAAGGCAATCCGGACCGCCCCGTCGCCCTCTCCGACGACGGCTTCTGCTTCCGCTCCTATTCGGGCGGTCCCACCGCGCAATATTACCGACCGAGCCGTGCCGGCTTCAAAGGCGGCCGGTCCTGCGATTCCTATGAATCGCTGCAAGCCTGGCAGCGCGCCGGTGCGCAGTGGCTGAATGCCGCCTGCCATCGCTCGCTCTACAGCTACCAGACCCGCGCCGCGATCGCCCTCGCCGTTCAGTATCCGCATATCGCCGTCACCTATCTGCCGCTCGCCTGCTCCGGCGCGACCATTCCCGACGGCCTGCTCGGCAGCCAGCGCGCGCGCGAATGCCTGACCACCAAGAACGCATCCACCTGCGCCGGCAGCGTCAATGGCCAGGTCGCCGAACTGCGCGACGCGATGGCCGCTGCGAAGCGCCGTGCGCCGAACCGCCGGCTCGATCTGGTGCTGCTGTCCATCGGCGCCAATGACATCAACTTCTCCGGCCTCGTCGCCGACGTGATCGTCGATAACGATACCGAACGCACGCTGTTCAAGCGCGCCGGCCTGCTGGGCTCGGTGGACGATTCGCGCAACGCATTGGTCCGCGATCTTCCCGCCGCCTTCGGCAAGCTCCGCGAGCAGCTGAAGCCGCTGGTCGGCGGCGACATGAACCGCGTGGTGTTCGCCGCCTATGCCAATCCCGCGCTGGTCAATGGCGGCGCCTGCCCCGGCGGCCCCGCCGGCTTCGATGTGCATCCATCCTTCTCCGCCGATGCGCGCCGGCTCTCCAATGTCACCAGCTTCGTCGATCGCGAATTCCTGCCGCGGCTGCGTTCGGTCGCCATGTGCGAAGGCGGCGTGTTGTGCCGCGCTCCCGAAGCCGATCGCATGACCTTCGTCGATGCGCATCAGCAGTCCTTTGCCAATCACGGATTTTGTGCACGCGGCAGCAACGATCCCGAATTCGACCGCGCCTGCTTCTCGCCCACGGGCGACAGCTTCAACACGAGCCTCGTCGAATCCGCCCAGCAGCCTTTGGCCTGCGGCCGTGGCGCCAGCGAATTCCGCGCATACGCCCCACGCGCGCGCTGGATCCGCGATGCCAATGACAGCTACTTTGCCGCGATGACCTATCCGCAGGGTTATTCGGCCGCGATCCAGCCGGCGGACATCCACGACGCCACCTGGGGCGTGCTCTCCGCCGTCTATGGCGGCGCGATCCATCCCACCGGCGAAGGCCATGCGGCGATGGCAGATGCCGTGGTGCCGGCAGCGGCAAGCGTGTTGCGGCTTGGTGCGGAAGCGGAAGTCTCGCAGGAGCCACTGGCGCCGGTGCAGCAGTGACGCTCTGCTTGTAGGGTGGGTTGAACGAAGGCACGTAGTGCCGGAGTGAAAACCCACCGGCCGAGCCTGCCGCACGACCGACGTGATGGGTTTTCGCTCCGCTCAACCCATCCTACGGCACGGCGCTTGATGTTGCGACCGCGCGTAACCGCTCTCCGAAGATCACAAAACTGATCACCGCCAAAATCCAAACACTCACGCCGCCATAGAGCAGCACCCAGCCAAAGCCGTCCACCAGTGCCTGATGGACGACGGCATCAGGCACATGGCGATCAGGCGCAATCGCCGTCCCCGCAGCAACGCTTTCCGCGATCGATCGCAGCACGCCTGCATCCATTGTCCCCGGCAAGGCCGCCTGCAACGACGCACGCACGCCCTCGACAAGAATGAGCCCCATCAGCGCGATATTGATCGCAAGCGAGATCATGCGCGCGCTCATGTCGATGCCCGACGCCATGCCCGCGCGCTCGGCCGCCACCGCCCCGGTCGTTGTATTGGTCACCGGCGTGTTGGTCATGCCGAGACCGATGCCGGCGAAAATGCAGCCCGTCAGCATGGTCAGCCAGCTCGCATTATCCACCGAACTACCGAGCTTCATCAGCATGAAGCCGAGCCCGATGGCGAACAGGCCGAGCGGAATGATCAGGCCGGCGTGATAGCGGAGCGCAGCGCGCTCGGCCAACGGCGGCACCACCAGCGTCGGCAGCGTGTAAGCCAGCAGCGCCAATCCTGCGCCGACGCTGTCATAGCCGAGCCCGGCCTGAAAATAGATCGGCAGATAGATCATGAACGGCCAAAAGCTGAAATTCATGGCCATCGATCCGATCAGCGCGCCGGAGAAGTCGCGGATCCGGAACACGCTGAAATCGAACATCGGCTGCGGACTGATCCGCTCGGCGATGATGAAGCCAATGAAGCTGGCGATGAACACAGCGACGACCGCAAGAGCAGCCCAACTATCAAAACCGAGATCGGGCCCCTGCGTGATATAGAAAGCCAGGCAGAACACCGCGAGCGACAGCGTCATGATGCCCGCAAGATCGAGATGGCTGGAGCCGGGATCACGCGACTCTTGTACACCGGTCGCTGCGAGCAGAAGCGAGACCACGCCCAGCGGGACGTGAACCAGGAACACCCATTCCCAGTTGAGCAGCGCGACGATGGCCCCGCCGATGATCGGACCAAAGCCGAGACCGATGCCAAAGATGATGCCCCACCACCCGAACGCAACGGCGCGTTCACGGCCGGCCTGGAACTGATGCGACAGCACCGAGACCTGGCAGATCAGCATCGCACCGCCGCTCAAGCCCTGCAGAAATCGCGCAATGATGAGAAGCAACGGATCGCGGGCGAGACCGCAAATCAACGACGAAAGCGCAAAGGCGACAATGGCGATCAGATAGACGCGCTTGCGCCCGTAGCGATCCGCCAGCGTGCCCGTGGCCATCAGGACCGTCGTGACCGCGATGGTGTAGGCATTCATCACCCATTGCAGCTGCTTGAAGTCGGCGTGCAGCACCGTCTCCAGCGTCGGCAGGATGGCGGGAATGCTGGAAATCTCCAGGCCGAACATCAGGGATGTCAGGCAGACGGCCGCCAAAGCCAATGTGCCCTGTCGGGATTCGGAATGCATGGTGTCGCCCTTCGCTTCATGTCGGGCGGAACATAGCCAGCAGTTGACCATCCGATAACCGGATGATTGACTATGTCAGAGACAACAAATCTGGATAGATGTCATGAGCGCTCTGGACGTCGAGGCCGTGCAGGCCTTCGTCAGCATCGCCGATCTGCAGAGTTTTACCCGGGCGGCCGACGCGCTGGGCACGACCCAGGGCGCCATCAGCGTGAAGCTGAAGCGGCTGGAAGAACGCCTCGGCCACAAGCTGATCGAGCGCACGCCGCGCTCCGTGCGGCTGTCAGCGCAGGGGGTGATGTTCGTCGATGCCGCACGCGAATTTCTCGCCGCGCATGATCGCGCCTTGGCAGCACTGACCTGTACACGCCGCCGCTTCACGCTCGGCATCGCCGCGCATGTGGTGGGGCCGGAGGTGCCGACGCTGCTGGCCCGGCTCAATGCGCATGATCCCTCGCTGACCATCGAGGTGCGCCTCGATAATTCCCCCAAACTCCTGGAGGGTTTTGATCGCGGTGAACTGGATGCCGCGATCATTCGCCGGGAAGACGATCGGCGCGACGGCGACGTGCTTGCGCCGGAAAATTTCGGCTGGTTTGCGACACCTGATTTCGAACATCGCGCCGGCGAGCCGCTTCGCCTCGCGGCATTGTCCCCGCTCTGCGGCGTGCGCGACATCGCCATCCATGCGCTTGATGCCGCGGGCATCCCGTGGACGGAAGTGTTTCTGGGTGGAGGATCGTCGGTGGTTGCGAATGCGGTTTCAGCGGGGCTCGCCACCACCGTCTTCCCTTGCCGTGTGGCGCCACCCGGCACGATCGAGATCAGCAAGAAATTCGGCCTTCCGCCTCTGCCCTCATCGGAGATCGTGTTGCTCTCGACATTGTCGGATCAGCAATCACGCAAGGCACTGCGCACCATCGCAGCGGCGTTCCGCGAGCATCGCAGCACAGCCGCATAAATAGAAGCCCATCAATAAAAAAGCGGGCAGAGCGCGATCGCGCTCTGCCCGCCTCTCAAAAATCGACGTCAGCGCTGTTGCGGCTGCTGAACTGGTTGTGTCGCGCTCGCCTTGCGCATCGGCGGCGACTTCGCTGCCGAGCTTCCCACGGTCGGCGGCTGCTTGGTGGCCACCGTCTGGTTCGGGAAATATTTTGCGGTCACGCTTGGATCCAGCGCGGCCATTTGCGAGTCCGGCAGCCGATACCAGGTTTCGTCCTTGCCGAGCAGCGATATGCCCCAGAAGCCACGCACGGTGAGCGCGCGACCATCGGCGCTCACGCTCATCTTGGCCTTGTAGACCTTGCCGTCGCGCGGATCGAGAATGTTGCCGTTCTCGTATTTCAAACCCTGCTGCTGCATGCCGCGAATGAACGAGATGCCCAGCACCGGCTGGCCCTTGCGGTCATCGACGCATTTGCTGCAGATCTCGTCGCCCGGCTTGTCGTCGGCGCTCGGGAATGTCTTGGCGATGGCGCCCTCATAGGAGTTGCCATTGTTCACCACCAGAACCCAGACGACGGGCTTGCCGTCCTCGATCTTCTGCCAGAGCCCTGCTGCCGTCACGCCGGCTGTCGTGACGCCAGCTGTTGTGGGACCAGTTGTGACCGCGGCGCCCGTGGCCGGGCCGGCTGCGACTTTTTCCGCGGCGAAACCCGGCGTCGCGAGCAGCGTTGCAGCAGTTGCCATCACGGCAAGCTGGCGGGATCGAAACTGGATCATCATTATCCCCTTCGCAGTTCGTCGTCCGGCAACTTCGCAGTTGCACAAACTATCAATCTTGCGCGACGAAAGAGTGACCCCGCTTGATGGCTTTTGCAAGATTGCCGATCGCGCTTCGGGTTTCCATTCGTTACGGCTGCCGCAATGCTGCCACAACAAACGGTAGCCGGATGGTGCCATAAAGCTCCCAGATCCTGCGGCAGACTTGTGGAGCTTGTGGCATCACAGCGGCAAACGGCGGCCTCATCGTCGTTAAGCAAAGGTAGCGAAGGTTAGTTAACACGACGCTTCCAGCACCCTTGCCTGCGCTCCGCAACTACGCTGTAACGACAGCACATGAGCTGGAGATGTTCGACGTGAATGCCACGACCCGCGCGCCTGCGCCGATCCTTGAAGACTATCCGTTCCGCCTGACGGACAATGTGCGCTTCATGGATCTCGACCCCAACAATCACGTCAACAACGCGATCTATTCCAGCTATTTCGAAACCAGCCGGGTGATGCTCACCAAGGACTCATCTTATGGGATCACGCCGGAAGGATTGAGCTGGGTCCTGGCGCGGCTGGATATTCACTTCCGTGCCGAACTGCACTGGCCGAACACGATCGAGCTCGGCACCGGCATCGCGAAGGTCGGCCGAACATCGCTGACCTTTGCACAAGTCGTGTTCTGCGAAGGCAAATGCATCGCATCGGCGAATGCGACCACCGTCATGATCGGGTTGGATAGCCGCCAGCCGACGGCGATCCCGCAAGAGGTGATCGAAAAGATGCAGCCCTGGATGATGCGGGACAACAGCGCCGCGTAAGCGCGGCGCCTTCTACTTAAGCCTGGCGTTCCGGCGTGATCACCACGAGGCCATCGAGTGCGTCGGAGATCTTGATCTGGCACGAGAGACGCGAGTTCGGCTTGATGTCGTAGCCGAAGTCCAGCATGTCCTCTTCCATCGGAGTGGGCGCGCCGACGCGCTCCATCCAGGCATCATCGACATAGACATGGCAGGTGGCGCAGGCGCAGGCGCCGCCGCATTCGGCTTCGATACCGGGGATCGAGTTACGGATCGCGGCTTCCATCACGGTAGAGCCGGTGTCCGCATCGATGCTGCGGGTTTCGCCGGAATGATCGACAAAGTTGATTTTGGCCATGATGCTCGCACTGCCGGAAAGAAGATACGGCTGTCCTATAACGGGTCGCCCTGCGTCGCGCCAGCGCTCCACCGCAAAACCGTCATCTGGAAATGCAGGCGCTCGGATAACCCTTTGAGGTTACGAGCGCCTGAGGATGCAGTCGATCTCCTCACGGGCCTCGAGCACGGCATCCGTGAGAGTCATCAGCGCCTCGGCACTGTCCGACTTGTCCCGCAGGCAGTTTTCCAGCCACTCGGCGGCATCGATGATGCGGAACGCGCCGATCGCCTCAGCCGAGCCCCGCAATTTATGAGCAAGCTCGCCGACATTCGGAGGCATTTTGACGATTTTCTCGATCAGCTCGCTGGCCTGGGCGGCGAACATGGCCAGTACCTCTTGCTCGAGGCTGGCATCGCCCATGGTCATGCGCTTGAGGTGTTCGGTATCGAAGGGTCCGTCATCGGGAACCAGCGGCGGTGACGGCATCCATTGAACCCGTTCGAGATGAAGCGACATGGTATAGGCCCAAATTCCGCGCTGCCGGGCTGTCCGACCGCACTTTTCGGTAGCCAAACACGGAATTGGTTAACGGAACGTTCTGTGCACAATCCGGCATCCCGCCGCGGTTTTGACGAAAACCCGCCACGATTCCTCGACGAAACCCAATATTTGAGGCTTAACAGATAGTTATCTGGGGAAGCCGTTAACTATCATTAAGAATGTCTTAACCGGAAGCATTTCATTCGCGCGACCAAGCCAATAGGATGTTTGCGGGAAGTAGCGGACAAGCCGAGCGACCGGCAGTCCGCGATCGTGGGACGGAGTGTTTGCATTGTGGCGTGGGGCCATGGTGCGGACAGCGAACACGACTCGCGCGGGAACTTCCGTAGTATTGCGTAACAGGGGACGCGTGGAACGAGCATGGCAAACAATACGAAGAAGGCCAAGGATCCGACCGAAGCTGCTCTCTCTGCCATCCAGGAGGCGCTCAACGTCGATGGGGCACAACCCAATCTGCGTGCCGACAACGCGCCGGCCGTCACCAGCCCGGTCGATCTCGACGAACCACGTTTCGATTCCCGTATCTCTGCAGAACGTCCGGCTTTTGAGCCCGCCGAGGAGCCCCGCTTCGGTCGCCGTGCCGCCAATGACGATCGCGAGACCATCGGCCAGATCCTGCAGGCGCTGCAGAAGAACCGCCCTGCCCGCAACGTCTACACGCTCGCCACGCTGTTCGCTGGCGTGTGGGTGATCGCTGCCGCCTTCCTGGCTTTCGCCTTCCTGCCGTCGCTGCAGGCCATGGCCGGCCAGGGCTCGGGCGGCACGCTGGCCCTTGTCGGGCTCGCCGCAGCGCTGGTTGCTCCCATTCTCTTGTTCTATTTCCTCGCGGCCCTCGCCTGGCGCGGCCAGGAAATGCGCATGATCGCCCAGTCGATGGCGCAGGTCGCAATCCGCTTTTCCGAGCCGGAAAACTCGTCCAGCGACGCCATGGTCACCGTTGGCCAGGCGATCCGCCGCGAAGTCGCGGCCATGGGCGACGGCATCGAACGCGCGATCGCGCGCGCCGGTGAACTCGAATCCCTTGTTGCCAATGAAGTGTCTGCGCTGGAACGCGCTTATTCGGACAATGAAGTGCGCATCCGCGCGCTGCTGCAGGACATCGCGCATCAGCGCGACAACCTCGTCGGTCAGGCTGAACAGGTCCGTTCGGCCATCTCCGGCGTGCAGATCGATCTCCGCCACGACATCGCGCTGATCTCCGATGCCATTGCCTCGCGCGTCGATGACGTCGCCAAGAGCATCACCAGCGCCCTCGAGGAGCGTGGCGAACACATCACCACCGCCCTCGGCCGTGCCGGCGACAACATGATCCTCGCTCTCGGCGAGCGCGGCGGCGACTTGCTCGACCGCCTCGAAGAAGCCTCGGGCGAAACCACCCGCGCCGTGCTGGAAGCCTCCGAGCGCCTGACCACCAGCCTCAACTTCAAGACCGGTCACGTCCACGACGAATTCGTCGATCTCGCCGATCGAGTCCACGAGATGCTGAACGAGCGCATCGACCGCATCACCACCGATTTCGAAGCCCGCTCGGCCTCGATCGTCGATCGCGTGTCGGATCGCACCGAACAGGTCCACGACACGCTGAAGAATTCCAGCGACAGCCTGCTGCTCGAACTGGAACTGCGCAGCAACGACCTCTCCAGCCGCATCGACGACGCCGGCAACCGCCTCGCCACCCAGGTCCTCACCTCGGGCGACAAGGCCAGCGAGTCGCTCGAAGCCACGGTCACGGCCCTCGCCGCCAAGGTGGCGAGCCAGACCGAGAGCGCCCACGACACGCTCAGCCTGCAGATGAATTCGTTCGAACAGCTCGTGAAGGATCAGGGCTTTGAGCTCGCCGAGCGCTTCTCGCGCGACAGCGGCACCCTGGGCGCGCTGATCACCAAGCACATCTCCGAATTCGACCGCACCGTGAAGACGTTCGGCGGCGACGTGGTCGAGCGTCTCGGCCAGCGCACCGAAGACATCAACAATACGCTCAAGACCTATGTGGACGGCTTCGACGCCCGCGTGACCTCGAATATCGGTGGCATCACCGAGACGCTCGACGGCCGCCTGGCGCATTTCGAGACCACGTTCGAGAACCGTGTGAACTCGCTCGACACGTCGCTCGACGGCCGCATGCAGGCGTTCGACCAGACCGTCGATCATCGCCTCAAGGGCCTGGAAGAGACCTTCGACCAGCGCGCCCAGTCGGTCACCGCGATCGTCGAGGCGCGCCTGCAGTCGCTGCAGACCACCCTCACCGATGGCGCCGAGCGTGCCGTCGATACGGTCGATGCGCGCCTGACCCATCTCACGACCTCGCTGACCGAGGGGACAACCCGCGCGGTCGAGACCGTCGATGCACGCTTGACCAACCTCACCACGTCGCTGTCCGAAGGCACCACCCGCGCCGTCGCGACCATCGATACACGCCTCACTTATCTCACCACGTCGCTCACTGACGGTGCCGTGCAGGCGATTCATTCCATCGACGACCGCCTGTCGTTCCTCACGACCTCGCTCACCGAAGGCACCGTGCAGGCGATCAACGCCATCGACCACCGCATTGCCGGCGTCACCCAGGCGATCGACGATCGCAGCACCAATCTCGCCGATACGATCACTGCTCGCTTCCAGGGCATCCATCAGGGCGTGGAATCCCGCGCCGGCGCCATCGCGACCGAGATCGAGACCCGCGTCGAGCAGTTCGAAGAGCTGCTGGGCTCGCGCATCGAGGCCGTTGCCGGCCGTATCGAGACCTCGGGCCGCACCGCCAGCGACCAGCTCATGGCCCGCGCCGAAGAACTGTCGCTCGGCATCAAGAGCAATGTCACCGATGCAGAGACGGCGCTGACCCATCTCATGGTCAATACCAGCGAGACGATCCAGGCCGGCGCCCGCGCCGCGCAGGAATCCCTCGTCTCGGTCTCGACCGATGTGGGCGCGCAGCTGCGCCTGACCGCCACCGATATCGAGAACTCGCTGACCGCCATCGGCACCAATGCCGCCGGCGCCATCGTCAGCAGCGCCCGCGAAGCCCAGAGCACGCTCATCACCGCGTCGAGCGATGCGACCGATCAGGTCAAGACGCTATCGGCCGATGTGGAGCGCACGCTCACCACTGCCGGCGCCACCACCGTCGCCGCGATCCTGGCTGGTGCACGCGAAGCCCAGACGACGCTGGTTTCTTCCTCGACGGAGGTCACGAGCCAGATCCAGACGCTCTCGGCCGATATCGAGCGCACGCTCACGACCGCCGGCACTGCGACCGCGGATGCCGTGCTGTCCGGCGCCCGCGCCGCGCAGTCCACGCTGGTCACCGCCTCGACCGACGCAACGCAGCAGGTCCGCTCGCTTGCGGCCGATGTGGAGCGCACCCTGGTTGCCGCCGGCAATGCCAGCGCGGAAAGCATTCTCGCATCGACGCGCAACGTCCAGTCCTCGCTCATCGAGGCGTCCACCGAGACCGCCAACCAGGTGCGCACGCTCGCTGCCGATGTGGAACGCACCATCACTGCGGCTGGCGCAGCCACCGCGACCTCCATCGTCACGGGGGCCCGCGAGGCGCAGAACACGCTCGTCGCGGCTTCCTCGGAAGCAACGACCCATGTGCAGGCGCTTGCCGCCGATATGGAGCGCACCATCACTGCGGCCGGTGCAGCCACCGCAAATACCATCGTCACCGGTGCTCGCGAAGCGCAGAACACGCTGGTCCTCGCCTCTTCGGAAGCAACGACCCATGTGCAGACGCTTGCCTCCGATATGGAGCGCACGATTACCGCGGCGAGCCACGCGACCAGCGAAGCGATCGTCAACAATGCCCGCGAGGCCCAATCGGCGCTGATCGCGGCGTCGAACGAGACCTCATCGACCGTCCGCAACCTGGCCACCGACGTGGAGCGCACGCTCACCGCCGTGGGCGCCGATGCGGCCGCCTCGATCCTGTCGAGCGCCCGCGAGGTGCAGACCTCGCTCACCACCTCGTCGGCCGACGCAGCCACGCAGCTCAAGGCGATCTCTGCGGATATCGAGCGTTCGCTCTCGACCGTCACCGTCAGCACCACCGACAACATCAAGTCGAGCGCCGCCACCGCGCAGCAGTCGCTGCTTGCGGCCTCGAACGAAGTCGTTACCCGCATCAAGACCACCTCGTCGGAAATCGAGCGCTCGGTATTCACCGCGTCGGGCTCGTTCGGCACGACCATGAGCGCGAAGACCGACGAGCTCGTCGGCTATGTGCAGCAGCAAACGGAACGTCTGTCGCAGATGGTGGATGCGAAGCGCGGCTCGCTGGTCGACGCCCTCGGCTCGAAGGCCAACCAGCTTACGGTCGATATGGACCGCGTGACGGTGGATGCGCTGAAGGCGATCGAAAGCCGCAGCCTCACCTTCTCGCAGACGCTGGCAACCTCCGGCATCGATGTCGCCCGCAGCATCACCACGGCCGGCGAACTCGCCGCCGGCGCCGTCAACAAGTCGCTCAAGGATCTCGAGGGTTCGTCGCGCTCGGCCATCGAGCAGTCGCGCCAGGTCTCGATCACGGCCGTCACCGAAATGCAGGAAACCAGCAAGATCCTGCGCACCGATACGGTGGCGCTGTTCGAGCGGCTGCGTGAAGGCAACATCCTGCTGCAGGAAGTGCTCACCGGCGCCCATGACAATCTCAACTCGCTGGAGCGTGCGCTCGTCACCCGCGTGGCCGATTTCGTCGCCACCATGAATGACGTGACCTCGCGCAACGGCGTTGCGACCCAGACGCTGGAAGAACAGCTCACCGTCTTCACCGCGAAGTCGGAGAAGGCGCTGGGCGATCTCGGCCAGCTCTCGACCCAGTTCGAGGCCCATGGCCATGCGCTGGTGGATGCCGCTGCGCTGGTCGAACAGAGCAACCGCTCGACCCTCACCTCGGTCGGCGACAAGAAGGCTGCGCTGGAATCGCTGGTCACCACCATCGACAGCCGCACCAGCGATCTCGATGCGCGCCTGTCCCGCTTCACCAGCCTGCTCGACGAGTCGCTGGCGGCCGCGGAAGAGCGTGCACGCGACATCGCCCGCGTCGTCGCCGAAACGGCCGGTGCCGGTTCGTCGGCGATCACCAAGCAGTTCGAAGCCGTGCGCAGCGCGGCGGAAGACGAGCGCCGTGCGACCACCGATGCCATGTCGGAGATCTATCAGCAGGGCACCCGCGAAGCGGAAGCCATGTTCAAGGCCTCGGCCGACAAGTTCGCGTCCATGGTCGTCAGCATGAAGTCGATGGCTGCCGAGATGCAGAACGAACTGGAAAGCACCCGCACCGAACTGCGCCGCGGCGTGTTCGAAATGCCCCAGGAGGCCGCCGAGAGCACTGCGCAGATGCGCAAGGTGATCGTCGACCAGATCGAGGCGCTTGCGGAACTGAACCGCATCGTCGCCCGTCACGGCCGCGGCATGGACGTCGTCTCAAACGCCACCCGCAGCGCGCCGCAGCCGCGTGAACGCGAGCCGGAGCCCGTGATGGCCACCGTCGGTTCGAGCCGCGCGGAAGCCTCGCGCGTCGAGGCGCCCCGTGCTGAAGCGCCGCGCGCCGAGGCACCGCGTCGCGCCTCGCCGATCGGCACCGCCTCGAGCCTGCCGACCGCAGACTTCGGCAGCCCGTCGCGTCGCACGGAAGCGCCGCCGGTTGCCCCCGCAGCTGAAGGCCGCGGCGATGGCTGGCTGAGCGACCTGCTCGGCCGCGCCGAGGACGAAGAGGAAGAAGCACCGCGCGCCCGCGCCCCGCAGCAGCCGGCAGCGCCCAGCAATCCGCTGGAATCGCTGTCGCTCGACATCAGCCGCCTGATGGACCGCAATCTCGCGGCCGAAATGTGGGACCGCTACCAGCGCGGCGAGCGCAAGGCGTTCAGCAAGCGTCTCTACACGCCGGCCGGCCAGAAGGCCTTCGATGAAGTGGCCCGCAAGTACCGCGCCGACCGCGCCTTCAAGACCACGGTGGACCGCTACATCACCGAATTCGAGCGCCTGCTCGACGAGGTCGCCCGCGATGAGCGTGGTCCGGCGGCGCTGCGTGCGCACCTGACCTCGGAGACGGGTCTGGTCTACACGCTGCTGGCCCATGCGGCGGGGCGGCTGGGGTAAAGCCTGACTGAGATTTGAAAAGCGAAAGCGGAGGCAGCGATGCCTCCGCTTTTTTGTTGGGCTGAGAGCGCGGCTGATGGCCTCCCTCCCCGGAGCGAAGCGAATGGGGAGGGTCCGCCGATAGGCGGGGGTGGGGTCTATCCCCACGTGACGTCCGAGTTTGCGGAAGCACCCCACCCGTCTGCGCTTCGCGCAGCCACCCTCCCCACTGCGCGGCTTCGCCGCTTGGGGGAGGGAAAGAACGGAGCGCTACTGCTTGAACCCGATCCGCTGCTCGAAGCTCCGCGCCTCCCCCACCGCGATCAGCATCACGCCCGGCTTCTCACTAAACTCCCCGTCGAAATCCACCGGGCTCGCATAGCCATGCCATGGCTCGATGCAGAGAAACGCCGCCCCTGACGGCTTCGACCAGATACCCAGCTGCGGAAAGCCCTCCCAGGCGAAGGTGATGGTCGGCGCACCCGGCGCCTGATAGCGCAACGACTGGCTGGCGACCTGATCGAAAATCATCGCGTCCTTCGCGAACAGTCCCTCGGATAGTGTGAGCTTGTCGCCCTGCACCGCCGTTGCTTCGGGCTCCGGCAGCAACAACCCACCGTCGAGCCGGCGGATCGGTGCCGGCTCCGGCTTCTCGAATACGATGCTGTGCGCTTCTTTCGCGACACCATCAGCCAACGGCCAATGAAACGCCGGATGCGCGCCAATCGAGGCCGGCAGGATCTCGTCACCTGTGTTGGTGATGGCATAGCCGACCATCAGTTCGTCGCCCTCGACGACGTAGGAGACGTCGAGGCGGAACGCGAAGGGGTATTTCGCTCGGCTCTCCGCATTGTCCGTCAGCGACAAGGTGCACAGCGTTTTCTCGCGCGCAGTCCAGGCAAATCGCTGGTCGCGGGCAAAGCCGTGCTGGGTCATGGGATAGGTCTGTCCGCGATGCTTGAGCACATCGCCTTTCAGCCGCCCGACGATGGGAAACAGGATCGGCGCATGGCGCGGCCACTCGGGGCCGGCCTGCCACAGTACTTCTCGCCCATCCGCATTCTTCAATGAACACAGTTCGGCGCCATCGGCCTTGATGGTGGCCATCACGCGGCCGTTGCTGATGGTGAAATGATCGTCGGTGGCCATGAGCAGCGTCCTTGTAGGGTGGCAAAGGAGCGAAGCGACGTGCCCACCTTCAAGTGCGCGGCTGACGAAGGTGGGCACGCTTTGCTTTGCCCACCCTACATGGCATCTCTATGTCACCGCCTCCGCAACTGCTGCGGCGGCGCCTGTTGCTGCTGCTGCGGCGGCGCCTGTTGTTGCGAACTTGTGCTCGGGCCAAACAGCAGACGCGTCGGGTTGCGGTCGAGATTGTTCACCGCACGACTGACGTCGTTCAGCGTACGCGAGGCATCGCCCAGCGTCCGGCGACCATCGATGATCAATTGCCCGGTGCGCTTGTCGAGATTGTCGGTGAGTTCATGGAACGACTTCACGGCCGCCGTCAGCGCGCCGCCATCCTTGCCGCCGGCCAGCGTATCGAGGCCGAGCATGATGTTGTCGGTCTTGGCGACGACGCCATCCGCCTTGCCCATGATGCTGTCGATCTTCTTCATGATCCCGTCGATGGATTCCGCATTGCGGGCCAGCACGCCGGTGAAGGTTTCGACATTGGCGAGCGCGCCCTTCAGCGCCTCCTGATTGTCGGTGACCAGGCGATTGACGTTTTGCAGCGTGGCTCGCACGGCCTCACCGATATCCTTGGTGGCATCCGGGTCGGCCGTCAGCACCGGCACGCCGTCGGTGTCGATCGGCACATCGGGTGCATCCGGTGCGCCACCCTTCAGCGCGATGGCGGCGACACCCGTGAGTCCCTGGAATTCGAGGCCGGCCAGCGTGTCCTTGCGGATCGGCGCCACGGTGTCGATCATCGCCAGCGCGACCACCCGCTTGGGATTATCGAGCTTCACCGAGACCACCTCACCGACGCGGATGCCGTTGAAGTTCACATTGCCGCCATTGCGCAGGCCCGAGGCGGAGCCTTCGAACACGATGCGCAGCGGCGTGCGCTGCTTGCCCGAATGCAGGTTCTGAAACCACATCACGAAGCCGATCGCCGCGGCGATCACCGCCAGCGTAAAGGTTCCGATCAGCACGTAATTGGCGCGCGTTTCCATTACTCGAACTCCAGTCAGGCCATGACCGCGCGAGCGCGCTTGCCATGGAAATATTCACGTAGCCAGGGATGCGTGGACGCCTGCATGTCGGCGATGGTGCCCTGGGCGATGATCTTGCCGCTGCCGAGCACGGCGATGCGGTCACAAGCGGTGTAGAGGCTATCGAGATCATGGGTGACCATGAACACCGTGAGCCCCAATGTCCGCTGCAGCGTACGTACCAATTCGTCGAAATCGCCGGCGCCGATCGGGTCGAGGCCCGACGTCGGCTCATCCAGAAACACGATCTCCGGATCGAGCGCCAAAGCACGCGCCAGCGCCACGCGCTTGATCATGCCGCCCGACAATTCCGACGGAAAGCGCTCGACCACTTCCGGCTTGAGGCCCACCATTGCAAGCTTCGCCATGGTGATTTCGTCCAGTAGGCGCTGCGAGACCTTGAGATATTCGCGCACCGGAAACTGGATATTCTGCCGCACATTCAGCGACGAGAACAGCGCACCATGCTGGAACAGGATGCCCCAGCGGCGCTCGATATTCTTGCGCTCCGGATCACTGCCATCGAGATCGGTGCCGAACACTTTGATCGTGCCGGACACTTTCGGCACCAAACCGATGATGGTGCGCATCAAGACCGACTTGCCGGCGCCGGATGCGCCGACGAAGCCCAGGATTTCGCCCCGTTCGACATCGAGATTGAGGCCGTCCAGCACTTTGCGACTACCGAAGGCGACCGTGAGATCGCGCACGCGGATGATGGCATCGCGCATCGGCGGGGCGATATATGGTTCTGTTGCGCTCATGATCAGATCCCGAGCGATGCGAAGAAGATGGCGAATACGCCATCCATCACGATCACGAAGAAGATGCCCTTCACGACGGACGCCGTGGTGTGCTGGCCGAGCGATTCCGCACTGCCCTTCACCGCCAGGCCTTCGACACAGGCGACGATACCGATCACCATGGCCATGACGGGCGCCTTGGCCATGCCGACGACGAAGTGATTGATCGACAACACCTCGCGCAGGCGCGACAGGAAGGTGGCGGGATCGACGCCACCATACATCCAGGCCACAAGACCGCCGCCGTAAAGCGCAGCCATGGCGCCGAGGAACGCCAGGATGGGCATCGCCAGCACCAGCGCCATCATGCGCGGCAGGATCAACACCTCGACCGGATCGAAGCCCATGGTGCGCAGCGCGTCGATTTCCTCGCGCATCTTCATGGAGCCGAGTTCGGCCGTATAGGCGCTGCCGGAACGCCCGGCGACCATGATGGCGACCAGCAACACGCCGAGTTCGCGCAGCACGAGGATGCCGAGCATGTCGACGACGAAGACATCGGCGCCGAATTTGCGGAAATGGAAGATGCCCTGCTGGGCAACGATACAGCCGATCAGGAAGGTGATCAGCACCACGATCGGCACCGCGTTCCAGCACACCTGCTGCAGGTGATGCACCATCGAGGTCAGCCGGAAGCGCGACGGATGCAGCCAGATCCGGAACCAGGCCGCAATGACCGCGCCGATCATGTCTACCAGCGACAGCAAGGTCTCGCCGACGCCGTAAATATTGCGACCGATCCCGTCGAGCGCCACGATGACGCCGTTCGGTCCCCGCCCCGGTGCGGCACGCGGCTTCACCTTGCGAACCTCGTCCACGAGGCTCGCATAATTGTCCGACAGGCCTGCAATCGGGATATCCTGCCCGCCGAGGGCCAGCGAGCGGCGCAGTCGCTCGATCAGCCAGGCGCCGAACGTGTCCAGCTTGGACACCTGCGACACGTCGATGGAGATGTTCGGCCGGGTTCGGCTGAGCTTTTCGGCGTCGGCGACGAGCTTCTCCATCACGGAAGCGGACACAGCCGTCCATGCGCCAGCGGCGCACAGCGCCAAGCCATCGCCCTTCGTCACCTGTTCGAGAGTGGGACCGCTCACAGCGCGCCCCTCGGGTCGTTCATTCGAGACATGAACAAAGTATTAACACGCCGCCATACTGATTTGAGAAACTCAATTGGACCAACACGATGCTATGGTTAACGCCATGTAAACGGTGCCCCGAGACCACTGTTGTAACCACTGCAATAAGTCGCAAACAAGTTCACGTCGGTCACTTAAACTTATAGAGACCGACATCAATTTTACGCACCGCCGCAACCCGAAGGACGCTTGCTTGCCTGCTGCATCCACTGCCCCTGCAAGATTGACCGCCCGCATCGAGACTTGGCCGATTGCCGGGACTTTCACCATCAGCCGTGGGGCCAAGACAGAGGCCGTGGTCGTGGTGGCCGAGATCAGCCGCGGCGGCCATACCGGCCGCGGCGAATGCGTGCCCTATGCGCGCTATGGCGAGACACCGAAAGCCACCCTTTCCGCGATCGAGGCGATGGCCGGTGCATTTGCCGCAGGGTTGAGCCGCGACGCGCTGCAGGCTGCCATGCCGCACGGGGCCGCGCGCAACGCGGTGGATTGCGCCCTGCTCGATCTCGAAGCCAAGGAGAGCGGCCTGCGCATCTGGGACCTGCTGCAGCGGCCAGCGCCAGCGCCCTGCACCACCGCCTATACGATCTCGCTCGGCACGCCGGAAGCGATGGCCGCTGCGACCGCCAAGGAAGCGCATCGCCCGTTGCTGAAGATCAAGCTCGGCAGCGACGACGACATGGCGCGGATCGCCGCCGTACGTGGCGCTGCGCCGAAGGCCGATCTCATCGTCGACGCGAATGAGGGTTGGACGGCGGAGAACCTCAAAGCCAATCTCGAGGCCTGCCACCGCGCCGGCGTGACGCTGATCGAACAGCCGCTTCCCGCCGGCGATGATGAAGCACTGATGCATCTGCAGCGGCCGATCCCGGTCTGCGCCGACGAAAGCGTGCATGACCTTGCCTCGTTGCCGGCGCTCGCCGGACGCTACGACGCGCTCAATATCAAGCTCGACAAGGCCGGCGGCCTCACCGAAGCGTTGAAAATGGCGGATGCCGCATGTGCCATGGGGCTCGACATCATGGTCGGCTGCATGGTGGCAACATCGCTGGCGATGGCGCCTGCGATGCTGATTGCGCGGGGCGCGCGGTTCGTGGATCTCGATGGACCGCTGTTGCTCGCGCGGGACCGCGATGGCGGGCTGCGCTATGATGACAGCACGGTCTATCCGCCGGTGACGGAGTTGTGGGGATAATCGCCCATTCTACGCGACGTCGCGCAATCGCTCGCTCACGCGCTTGCGCCCAAGCCAGATCACGCACGCACCACCCGCCCCCAACCCGGCCATCACATAATACACGCCCTCCCCGTAGCGCGCATAAATGGCGCCGGACAGCACCGCCATGCTGCTCATCACAAGGCCCGTGCAGGCGGTGACATAGCCCTGGGCCCGCGCCATCACATGCTGCGGGACATGGTTCAACAGCAGCCCCATCGTGCCGAGTTGCGTCAGCCCGTAAGTCGCACCATGCAGCAACTGCACGACCACCAGAACCGGAAGCGGCAAAGTTTGCGCCGTCAGCGTCCAGCGCAGCAATGCACCGAGCCCCCCGAGGATCACCAGCGTCGCCGGCGCCCACCTGATGCGCGGAGACAGCGCGAACAGCACGATCTCGGCCAACACGCCCAGCGTCCACAGACCGGCGATGGTCAGACCGTCATAGCCGGCCGTCTGCCAGGTGATCGACGCGAATGTGTAGTAGCCGGCATGGCTGCCCTGGATCAGCGCAGTCGCAAAGGCGATCGCGAGGAAACCGGGATCGCGCAGCAGGGCACTGGCTTTCGACAGCACCTTGCCGTCGCCCACCGGCGCGCCGAGCGGCTGCAAACCAAGGCTGACAAAGGCCGACAGCACCATGGCGCCGACGATCACCCAGATGAGTTGCACGCCATCGAGCCAGTTCACCACCAGGCCGCAGGCCAGCGCGCCCACGACGAAGGCCGCCGAGCCCCATAAGCGCAACGGCCCGTAATTGAAGCCGAAGCGGACGACACCTTTCAGCGCATAGCCGTCAGTGAGCGCCGTCAGCGGTGTCCACACGATTGCTGTCAGAGCAAACACGACCAGGATCGCGACAGGCTCACGCAAGGTTCCGACCAGGGCAAAACCGATCATCGTGAGGAAGGCACAGACGATCATGGTCTGGCGCAACGCATGGTGACGCTCGGCAAATGCCGCGATGAAGGGCAACGTGGTGAAACGTGTTGTGGATGGCACCGCGAGAATGATGCCGATCCAGGCAGGATCGATACCGATCGCCTTCAGCCAGACCGGGAAGAATGGTAGATAGAAGCCGCTGGAGCCGAACACCGTGCCGTAAAACATGGCCAGCCGCTGCGCGAATTTGCGCGCCACCGGCGGGGCGATATGGGTTGCGGTTTCGGGTATCATCGGGCGGGTTGCGATTCGTACGGGATCGTTGCCATGCTGACATACCGCGCCTGGGGGCGCGCTGCGAGTTGACCTGATGGCCGAAGAAGCATTTGCCCTGTCGCCGATCAACGCCCGACCGAATGTGCCGGGCGAGGCGGATTATGAGGCGATCCGCGAGGCCTTCATGGAGACCGCGCGCGGCCGCTGGTTCCTCGCCGAATATACCAAGCGCAACCGCAACGCCGATACCAATTTGCTGCTTGAGGCCGTCTCGCGGCTGGAAGGCAATCTCGCCGCACAGAAGCAACAGCCGCAGGCGCTGAGCCTCGCCGCTGCACTGGGCGCGATCCGCTCCGCCCTGCGCCAGGCCAAGGCGACCGCCATCGAGGTGCTGCCGCGCGGAGACGACGGCGATGTGCAGACAGCTGCACGCAACGGCGTCCGCATCGTCCGCGAGATCGCCTGGACGCTGCGTGAATGCGGCGCCGACGCCCGCATTTGCGATCTTCTGGATACGCAGGTCAAAGCCATCGAGGCCGGCCATGATTTGCTGCAGGCGAATGGCCGTGAAGCCGTGCTGGCAAGCTATGATGCCCTGATGGAGCGGATCGAAGCGCTGGCCGATGGCAGCGCGGCGCCGCCCGCGAAGAATGAAGCGCCCGTCGCGGAGCAGACATCCGAGACGCGCGAAGCTTCGGTAACGCCGCTGTTCAAGGCGCCTGTCACCGAGCTCGCGGCTGAAGCGCCGGTCGAGGCTGCGATCGCGCCAAAACCTGCATTCACGCCGACACCGGTGGACGAAGCTCTGGCTGCAGCCGAGGCGCTTGCCGAGGCTGCCGAGGCGATGGCGCACAATCCGTCGCTCCTCCCCGAGGAAGCCGCCCCGACCGGCGATGTGAACTTCGAAGTCGAAGAAGCCGAAGACCTCGCCGTGCTCGATGCCGTCGCCATGGAAATGGGCGTCATGGATCTCGACGAGGCCGACGAATTGTTCGACCCGATGCCGGAGCCGGCTTTGAGCGAACCGGCCTATCAGGCCGCCGTCGCCCAGCCGCACGTCGCCGATGAGATGACGCTGGCAGAGATTGCCCAGGCGGCATTGGCCCCGGAGCCACCGGCTGCACCGGCCCCCTCGCTCGGCGCGGCGCTGATCGCCAATGGTGTGATCAGCAATCCGGCCGCATCTGCGTCCGATCCGCTGGCGCCGATCCGCCGGATGACCCAGGCCGAGAAGATCGCGTTCTTTTCATAAGACGCCGGCGTGCAGGATGGGGCGAGCCCATCCTACATATGGCGCTCATGCGTTGATCACCTTGCCATACAGCTCGGCATCCACATTGCCGCCGGACAGGACGATCACCACCGTCTTGCCACGCGCATCGATCTTGCCTTTCAGCAGCGCGGCCAGGGCTACGGCACCGCCGGGCTCGACCACCAGCTTCAGGTCGCGGAAGGCAAAGGCCATCGCTTCCATGACTTCCTGATCAGTGGCGCTGACGGCGCCGACAAGCAGGTGCTTGTTGACGGCGAAGGTGATGTCGCCGGGCTGCTGCGCCATCAAGGCGTCGCAGATCGTGCGACCGGTATTGCCATGGGCCACGGGCCTGCCGGCTTTGAGCGACAGTTCGTGATCGTGATAGCCAGCGGGCTCGGCGACAATGATCGACGCGTCAGCGAAGCGTGCCTTCACGGCGACGGCGATGCCGCCGACCAGGCCACCACCTGACGCCTGCGCCGAGACGATATCCGGCACTACGGCGAGCGCCGCCAGATCTTCAGCGATCTCGCGGCCCACGGTGCCCTGCCCGGCCATCACGAACACATCGTCATAGGGCGGCACCACGGTGGCGCCGCTATCGCCGGAGATTTTCCGCGCAATGGCTTCGCGGTCTTCCTTGTCGCGATCATAGAGCACGACTTCGGCACCGTAACCGCGCGTGCGCGCAACCTTCATGGCCGGCGCATCGGACGGCATCACGATGGTCGCCTTCATGCCAAGGATCTGCGCCGCGGCTGCAACGCCTTGCGCATGATTGCCGGACGAGAATGCGACGACGCCGCGGCTGCGCTCATCCTGCGGGATCGAGGACAGCTTGTTGAAGGCACCGCGGAATTTGAACGAGCCGGTCCGCTGCAGCACTTCCGGTTTGACGAAAATGCGCCCGCCGGTCAGCGCGTCGAGCGCAGGCGAAGGCAAGAGCGGGGTCCGCACCGCATAGGGCGCGATGACCCGGGCGGCGGCATCGATATCGGCGGCGGAAATCGGCAGGGCTGTGTTTGTCATGCCCGCAGGTTAGCGCGCCCGGCGAGCAGCGGACAAGTGGTGCAGATCAGACAGCGACGCGTGGCTGTTGCGCTCGCGCGGCGTGCTCGGCCTGTAATTCTGCACGCACATGGCTGATATTGGCGACAAAGGCCCGTGCCGAGGCTTCCCAGGTGTGATTGGCTGCGAAGTCGAGACAAGCCTGTTGATCAATTTTCAGTGCCTGCAGGCAAGCCGACTGGAGATCATCCGACAGCACGCCGACCGGTGCGGAGCCGATCACATCCTTTGGACCGGTGACCGGCAATGCCGCCACCGGCACCCCACTGGCGAGGGCTTCCAGCAGCACGAGACCATAGGTGTCGGTCTTGCTGGGGAACACGAAGACGTCCGCGCCGGAATAGACCTCCGCCAGCGCCTCGCCTTGCAGCGAGCCAAGGAAGACGGCCTTGGGATATTTCGCCTGTAGCTCGGAACGCGCAGGACCATCGCCAACGATGACCTTGGTGCCCGGCAAATCGAGCGCCAGGAAGGCTTCGAGATTCTTCTCGACGGCGACACGGCCGACCGAGAGATATACCGGCTTTGCGTAGCCGAGATTGATTTCGCGCGGACGGAACAGATGGCCATCGACGCCGCGCGGCCATAACACGACATGTTTGAAGCCGCGCTCGCGCAATTCGTTCGCGAGCGCCGGCGTCGCGGCCATCACGGCTGAACTTGCGCCATGAAACCAGCGCAGGCCGGCCCAGACCCATGCTTCAGGAATCGGGAAACGCGCCGAGACATATTCCGGGAAGCGCGTGTGGAAGCTGGTCGTGAACGGAATGTTGCGACGGCGGCAATAAGCGCGCGCGGCAAAGCCGATCGGGCCCTCGGTGGCAATGTGGATATTGTCGGGCTGCGCCGCCTCGATCATTTTAGCAATGCGACGGCGGCGCGGGATCGCAACACGAAGATCTGGATAGCTTGGCAGTCCGAACGTGTGAAATGTCTCCGGCGTCAGGAAACTGACCTCGACGCCAAACGTCTTCGCGGCTTCGGCCATCATGGTCAGCGTGCGGACGACGCCGTTGACTTGCGGGTGCCAGGCGTCGGTCGCGACCAGGATGCGCATCAAGCGGCCTTTGCGGGAGCGAGCTGTCGAACCGGCTCATCCTTCTTGGCCACGTCGGCCCAGGTAAGGATTTCGAACCGGCCGTCTTCATGCTCGACCAGCGCCGTGCAGCTCTCGACCCAGTCGCCGCAATTCATGTAGCGGATGCCGTGCTCGTCGCGGATGGTGGCGTAGTGAATATGGCCGCAGATCACGCCGTCGGCGCCGTGACGACGCGCCTCGCCGGCCAGCGTCTCTTCGAACGCGCCGATGAAGTTCACGGCGTTCTTCACCTTCATCTTGGCCCATTTCGAGAGCGACCAGTAAGGGAAGCCGAACAGGCGGCGGAACATGTTGACCAGGCGGTTCATCTGAATCGCGAAGTCATAGGCCTTGTCGCCGAGATGGGCGAGCCAGCGCGCGTTCTGCACGACGAGGTCGAAGATGTCGCCATGAATGACGAGGTACTTCTTGCCGTCGACGCCTTCATGAGTCGCGGTCTCGACGACTTCGATGCCGCCGAAATGCGTGCCGTAATAGTTACGCAGGAATTCGTCGTGATTGCCTGGGATGTAGATGATCTTCGCGCCCTTGCGGACCTTGCGCAGCATCTTCTGCACGAAGTCGTTATGGGACTGCGGCCAGTGCCAGCCTGATTTCAACGCCCAGCCATCCACGATGTCGCCGACCAGATAGATGGTATCGGCGTCGTGGACGCGGAGAAAATCGAGCAGCTTTTCGGCCTGCGAGCCCCGAGCTCCGAGATGAACGTCGGAGATGAACAAGGTGCGAAAGCGGTGTTCGTTGCCTTCACTCATCGCGTCTCTTTCCATAGCGAGCGGCTAGCAATTTTGCATGACCGGACGATGACGTTACGCCGCCAGCGCCGGTGCGGTTCTTTCAAAAGTCACGAGCGTGTAGATGCCGAACGGCCGCAGTTTCCGGCGCTCGACAAGAATGCTGTCGGCATTTGCCTGCGACCACGCCTGCAGCCTTGCGAAGGGGAATTCCGGGCGCAGGCCGAGCGAGCGCGTACGCTCGGCTGCCCAGCGCTCCAGCGCCGCGGCCCAGCCGGTTTCCGAATAGAGATGATTGACGAGAATGATGCGGCCGCCCGGCTTCACCACCCGGTGGCACTCCGACAACACCTGCTCGGGATTCTCGACCAGCGTGATGACGAATTGCGCGACCACGCAGTCGAAAGTGGAGTCCGCAAAATCCATCGCATGGGCGTCCATCTGGCGGACATCCTTGACCCATGGAAAACGACCCGACGCCATCTTTGTGCGCGCCTTGGCGAGCATCGGGCCGGAAAGATCGATACCGGTGATTTCAGTACTGCTATCGTAGTCGTCAAAGGAAAGGCCGGTACCAACACCGACCTCGAGCACCTTGCCACCGACACGTCGCGCCGCTTCCGCGGCAGCGCGTCGGCCCTTCAACATGATCGGACCGCAAACGGCATCGTAGATCGGCGCCCAGCGGGCATAGGCCGTTTCAACAATGGACTTCTCGAGATCCAGCGTCGTCATCGTTGGTTCCGTCCAGCGTGCCCGATGGAATCGGACAACCCGTGTGCTGTTCGGCTGATATCAAGGCGGGATGACAGATCGACGACACAGTGTCGCAGCGGCTGTGTGTAGCTTGCCGCGACCATCGGTAGGATGGGCAGAGCGGAGCGGCGCTATGCCTCCGCTCTACCCATCCTACGCGTCACGGCCAGCAACGCGTTCAGTAGTACTTATAGAAATGATGCACCGGCCCATGCCCGTGCCCGACCGTGAACTTGTCCGCCGCAGCGATCGCCGCGGTCACATAAGCCTTGGCCGAGCGCACCGCAGTCTCCATATCCTGCCCTTTGGCAAGGCTCGCAGCGATGGCCGATGATAGCGTACAGCCTGTGCCGTGCGTGTTCTTGGTCACCACGCGCTGGGCCGGCAGCGCCACTGCGCCGCTGGCTGTGACGAAATAATCGATGCTCTCGGGCCCGTTGCCATGCCCCCCCTTGATCAGCACTGCCTTGCAGCCGAGCGCAAGCAGCCGCTTGCCTTGCGCTTCAATCTCCGGCTCGCCATTCGCCATCGGCTCGTCAAGCAGAGCCGCCGCCTCGGGCAGGTTCGGCGTGATGATATCGGCGCATGGGATGAGCACCTTGCGGAGTGCGTCGATGGCATCCGGCACCAGCAACCGATCGCCTGAGGTGGCAACCATCACCGGATCGAGCACCACATATTTCGGCTTCCACCGCGCAAGGCTCGCAGCGATCGCTTCGATCACCTCACGTTGCGCCACCATGCCGATCTTCACCGCGCCCACTCCAAGATCGACGAACACCGCATCGATCTGGTCGAAGACGAATTGCGCGGGCACCTGATGAATGCCGGTCACGCCATGGGTGTTCTGCGAGGTCAGCGCCGAAATCGCCGAAGCGCCATAGACCCCGAGAGCGGCAAAGGTCTTGAGGTCTGCCTGGATCCCGGCGCCGCCCGAGGAATCAGAGCCGGCGATGGTCAGGGCAATCGGTGTGGACATCGGAAAACTCGCATCAAATCAAAGAGAAAGCCGCCAGGCTCCAGTCCTAACCCGGCCTTTCGGAACCAGCAACCCGAAGCTGTCCAGACTGTCTGGCGTGATGCGCCAATCTGTCCCGTCTAGGATGCATGGCGGGCGCAAGTTCCTTAGGATACCGTCACAAAAAAATCAGGAGGAGACAATCATGACCATCCCGTTCAACCGTCGCCAATTCCTTGCCGCAGGCTCGGCCGCCGTTGCAATGCCATTTCTGGCACGGAATGCGTCGGCGCAGGCCGCCTGGCCATCGAAGCAGATCCGCATGGTCTGCAGCTATCCCGCAGGCGGGCAGACCGACCTGCTGGCCCGCTCGTTCGGCGAATATATCGGCAAGCAGATCGGACAGACCGTCGTTGTCGAGAACAAGGCCGGCGCATCCGGCGCTATCGGCACCGCGGAGGTCGCCCGCTCCGAGCCCGATGGCCACACCATCCTGTGCTCCATCTCCACGACCTATGTAATGAACCGGGTGATGCTGAAGACCCCCGGTTACGACATGGACAAGGACCTCTCGCTGGTCAGCGTCGTTCCCGGCGCGGGACTGCTGCTGGTGGCCAATCCGGCCTCGGGCGTGAAGTCGCTGGAGGATTTCGTTGCCTTCGCCAAGAAGAAGGACAAGGTCAATTTCGGCAGCTACAGCGTCGGCTCGGCCCCGCATTTCACGGTCAACGAACTCAACAAGCAATACGGCCTGAAGATCGAACCGATTCACTATCGCGGCGAAGCTCCGATGTGGACCGGTCTCGCCGACGGTTCGCTTGATTTCGCCATGGGCAGCTACAGCGCCGCGCAATCGGTCCTGCAGAGCAATCGCGGCGTGACCTTCGCCGTGCATTCGAAGAAGGTGGACGCCATCCCGGACGTCAAGACCTTGCCGGAACAAGGTGCGACGTCGAAATTCTTTACGGTAAGCGGCTTCTCTGGCTGGGCCGTCCCCAAGGCGACACCCCAGCCGATCGTGGATAAACTCGCGGCGCTGTTCGTGCAGGCCAATAGCGATCCGAAGATCAAGGAAGTCCTCAAGACCGTGGCGCTGGAGCCGGCGCTAGGGTTCAAGGAAACCAATGCGCTGTATCAGAAGGAATTGCCGGTTTGGCTTGAAGCCGCGCAGGCGCTGGGTCTGCAGCCAGCCTGATCGGGCTGACATGCGGCGGGCCGCCGGTTCCCGGCGGCCTTGCCACGCCCCCTGTTTTGGGCTTGATGATCTCCAAACGCCTATGTTCGGAGAATCCCGATGATCCCCTTCTTTGTCCAGATCAAGTGCAAGCTCGGCCAGTCCTATATCGTGGCCAATGCGCTGGCAGAGGCCGAGATCGCCTCGGAAATCTATTCGACCGCCGGCCATTACGACCTGCTCGTGAAGTTCTATGTCGATAAGGACACCGACATCGGTCACTTCGTGAACGAAAAGGTGCAGATCCTGCCCGGCATCCAGGACACCCACACGATCATCACGTTCAAGGCGTTTTGATCCGTTGTCGTCCCGCTTTCGCCGGGACGACAGATTGACTCACACCGCCATCTTACGATGTCGCACCGGCATCGCAGGGCTCAGGCTTTCTGCCGCATCGATGATCGAATTCGCGTCGATCCCGTGGTGGCGGTACAGATCGGCGATCGTGCCCGTCTGGCCGAAATGCTCGACTCCCAGCGCTTCCAGCCGATGTCCGTGCACCGCGCCGATCCAGCCCAGCGTCGCCGGATGACCGTCGAGCACGGTCACGATCCCGCAATCGCGCGGCAGTGGTGCCAGCAGTTTTTCGATGTGGCTCTGCTGCGGCGTGCGCCGCTCGCGGCGGATACGGCGCGCCGCCGTCCAGCCTGAGTGAAGACGATCCGCCGAGGTAATCGCCAGCAAACCGATATCGCGGTGGCTTTCACCCAGCAGCCCCGTCGCCTCGATCGCCTCCGGCGCCAGTGTGCCGGTATAGGCGATCACCAGATCGCAATTGTCGCCGGGCTTGCGCAGCCAATAAGCGCCATCCGAGATCTGCTGCTGCAACTCCGGCGTCATGATGCGCTTCGGTTGCTCGATTGTCCGCGTCGACAGTCGCAAATAGACCGAACCGCCCTCACCCGCTTCGCGCTGCATATGCGCAAAGCCCCAGCGCATGATCACTGCAAGCTCGTCGACAAAGGCCGGCTCATAGGACGCGAGCCCATCCTGCGCCATGCCGATCAATGGCGTCGCGATCGACTGATGCGCGCCACCTTCCGGCGCCAGCGTGATGCCCGACGGCGTGGCCGCCACCATGAAGCGGGCATCTTGATAGCAGGCATAGTTCAGCGCATCGAGGCCGCGCTCGATGAAAGGATCATACAGCGTCGCAATCGGCAGCAGCCGTGCGCCGTTGATGGCATGCGACAGGCCGAGCGCCGACAGCATGATGAAGAGATTCATCTCGGCAATGCCCAGCTCCATATGCTGGCCCTTCGGCGAGTAATCCCAGGCGAAGGTCGAGGGGATCTTCTCCTGCCGGAACAGGTCCGCATTCGCCGCCTTGGCAAACAGGCCGCGACGATTGACCCAGGCGCCGAGATTGGTGGACACCGTGACGTCCGGCGACGCGGTGACAATGCGCGAGGCGAGTTCGGTCTCGCTGCGCGCGAGTTCGTTGAGGATCAGGCCAAAGCCTTGCTGCGTTGACATGTCCGCAGCAGGCTTGAACTGCAGCGTCTCAGGCACATCAACAGTCGGCGCGTCGAGGCGACGGCGCCCCTGCTGCACGAAAGGCACCTGCTTCAGGAATGCTTCCAGCGTCACCTCATCCTGTGCAAGTCCCTCGAACTTGTCCCACTCATGGCCCGGCCGGATGTTCTGGGCTTCGCGCCACTTCTCCATCTGCGTCGGGGTCATCAGACCGGCGTGATTATCCTTGTGGCCCTGGAACGGCAGACCAACGCCTTTCACCGTGTAGGCGATGAAGCAAACCGGTCGATCGTGGTCGATGGTCTCGAACGCCTCAAGCATGCTCGCCATGTCGTGGCCACCGAGATTCGACATCAGTGCCAGCAGTTCGTCGTCGCTGCGCCGGTCGATCAGCGCCGTGACATCGCCCTGGTCTCCGATCTCGTCGTGTAGGCGCTTACGGAACGCCGCACCGCCCTGAAAACACAGCGCGGCATAGCGCTGGTTCGGACAGTTATCGATCCAGGTCTTGAGCGCCTGGCCACCCGGCTCGGCAAAGGCCGCATCCATCAGGCGACCATACTTCACGATCACCACGTCCCAGCCAAAATTGCGGAACATGGATTCGAATTTCTCCCACAGCCCCTCGCGCACGACGGCATCCAGGCTCTGGCGATTATAGTCGATGATCCACCAGCAATTGCGCAGACCGTGCTTCCAGCCTTCGACCAGCGCCTCGAAGATATTGCCCTCGTCCATCTCGGCATCGCCGACCAGCGCGATCATGCGGCCCTCACGGCGGTCGCCGATCATGCCATGGGCAGAGACGTAGTCCTGCACCAATGACGAGAACAATGTCTGCGCGACACCGAGGCCGACTGAGCCCGTGGAGAAATCAACGTCATCGACATCCTTGGTACGCGACGGATAGCTCTGCGCTCCCTTGAAGCCACGGAAGTTTTCCAGCTTCTCGCGCGTCTGGTTTCCGAACAGATACTGGATGGCGTGGAAGATCGGCGAGGCATGCGGCTTCACCGCAACGCGATCCTCTGGCTTCAGCACGGAGAAATACAGCGCGGACATGATAGTCGCGAGCGACGCGCTGGATGCCTGATGGCCGCCGACCTTGAGCCCGTCCGTATTCGGACGGATGTGATTGGCGTTGTGGATGGTCCATGACGAAAGCCACAGCGCCTTCTTGGCCAGCGCCGTGAGCGTCTGCAGGCGGCGGTCATCGATCGACATGGTGGGCTCCCGTGATAGGCCGGCTGATCCGGTTCGTGTATTGGACACCATTCTAACCAGAGGCGATTTCCGGTATTTCTCAATTTATGGCGACAGCCTCCCCTGTATTGGGATAAACAGGTCGTTCAGGCCTCCGTTTCGCGGATTTATTCCAATGTCAGCACTCGACGCCATCGACCGCAGAATCCTCGCCGCACTGCAGGTGGACAGCCGCATCACCATGCAGGAGCTGGCAGAAAAGGTGGGTCTGTCGATCTCGCCCTGCCATCGCCGGGTGAAGCTGCTCGAACAACGCGGCGTCATCTCGGGCTACATGGCGCTGGTAGACCAAAAGGCGATCGGGCTTCCCGTCAGCGTCTTCATCTCGATCAAGCTGGTGCGGCAGAAGGAGGAGGACCTCAACCGTTTCGCGCGCGCCATTTCGAAATGGGACGAAGTGCTGGAATGCTACCTGATGACCGGCAATCGCGACTATCTGCTGCGCGTCGTCGCCGCCGATCTCGCGTCCTATGAGGCCTTTCTCAAAAACAAACTCACCCGACTCGATGGCGTCGCTTCCATCGAGTCGAGCTTTGCTCTCAGCCAGGTGAAGTATTCCATCGCCTTGCCGGTATGACTACGGCAACGGCATCAGGAACGCGAGGTTTTCGCCGCGAAAGACGCGGCAGGGCTCAGCCGCGCCCTCGACCACGAGCGGCGCCCCGACAATATGGGTGTCGTGCAGCGCTGCCAGTGCAGCCCATTGGTCTGGCGGCGTGCGACCGATTTCCTCGAACAAATCATCGATGCCGCCGGGCACGAAGGAGAACAACAAACGGGCGGGCCGCGATCCAAGATTGACCCATGCATGCGCAGCGCCGCGCGGTACGACAACCGTCGTTCCTGCGGAGATATCGAAAGTCTCATTGGCACAGATAAAGCGGAACCGCCCTTCGAGCACTTCGAAGATCTCGTCCCGCTCATTGTGAACATGCAGCGGCGGGCCACTGAATGGCATCACGCGCGCTTCCACCACAGTGAACGCACCGGCGACGTCGCGGCTATGAATCCGCAACGCCATCAAGTCCCCCGGCGTGGCTTCGATCCAATGCAGATCGTGAGCGCCGGCGACGATTGCGCCCGGCAATGACACGAGTTTTGCTTTCATCAAGCCATTTCTCCACTTACGCGTTTTTCGTAGATAGGCGACAAGCCGATTGTTCTTACCGAGCCAATGCACAGGACCGAGCCAGTCCATCAGGGCCAGGATCACGAAGCACAACAGCATGAGGTCAGCCGGCGACGAACAGATTGAAGAATGGCCGCGCCCTCAACTTCCCCTCGGCGACCCATGTCCGAAACACGGGGGGCCTGAATATTTCTTCCGGCGCAGCGCCGATGATCGCCCGGAAATCATGAATCAGATGCGCCTGGTCGGCAAAACCGCAGGCATGGGCAATGTCGCACCACCGATGTCCATCGCGACGCGCAGCGACTGCTTTTTCCACTCGGGCCAGTCGCGCGAACTGTTTCGGACCGGTGCCGAAGGCCGCCTTGAAGCCGCGAGAGAGATGCCGCACGCTGATATCGAGCTCCGTGGCCAGTTCATGGATCGACAGCGCGGGATTGAAACGCAGGCGCGCCGCCGCCTCCATCAATGGCGTGCGCGGGCTCAATGGACGGATTTCGCGGAACAGCAAATCCTCGACGAGCGCAAAGCGGGCTTCGGCATGCGGTGCCTGCGCCAGATCTTCCTGCACCCGCGCGAGCGTGTGCTTGCTCAAGATGTCATGCAGATCGATCTTCTGGTCGAGGAAATTGCACAACGGCGCGCGAATGACGCGGTCTGACGCTTCGGGCTTGATCCGCACGATCACCGTCCCGAGCGGCCCGGCCGGTCGCGCGGTCACGATACCGGTCTGCATCTTCAACGCGATATGGCGCTGCGAGGCGTGAAGAATGCAATCGCCGCCGAAAGTCCAGTCCGCTTCGATCGGAACGCGATACTGCAAGGACAGAAATGCGAAGGCACTGGGCGGCATTCGGATGATCAGGCGTCGCGCGACATCACCGTCAGGAATATCGAGATCCCAGACATCCTCGACGAGATCGGCCAGGAGTGGATGCGGATGGAAGACTTTCAATCCCGTGGCAATCATGGCATCCGCCACGACCTCCCCGAACGCATCGACCTCATCGGTCCTGAAATCGAGCGCCCCCGCTTTCGACGTAACAGTCATTAGATAACTCCGGTTCTCAGTCCTGCCCCGCATGGCTGCGGGATGATCGGTCGCCCGACGCCGTGGGTTGGCGCCTTGTCGGATGACGGGACGATCCGAGACTGTCGGAGCCTGAAGGAATTCCTCAGCTAGGTATTGTTGAAATCGGACTCGGCAACTGACGGGCGAGCTCACGAACGATCACGAACGCGCGTGCAAGTACCGTCAAATTATCGGTGGCTGAGAGAACACGAAGGATCGCGATGCAATTGCGCCGTTATGGGTCAACTTGCGCGTTTGACTTCAATCGCACGGCCTTTTCCCGTGGAGACGACCTTCCGATAATGCGCGATCGGATGCGGACGACCGATCAGGAAGCCCTGGATTTCCGCGCAGCCCTCGGCAGCAAGGAAGGCCAATTGCGCAGGCGTCTCGACGCCTTCGGCGATGACCGGCAGTTTCAGCGACCGGCCGAGACCGATAATGGCGTGCACAATTGCCGCCGATTGTGGATTGCTCTCGAGCTTCATCACAAAGGTCTGGTCGATCTTGATCTTGTCGAACGGGAACGCCTGCAGATAGCTCAGGCTGGAATAGCCGGTGCCAAAATCGTCCATCGCGACGCGAACACCGAGCGCCTTGATGTCGCGCAAGATTGCGATTGCGCCGGCAAAATCGTCGATCAGCACGCCTTCCGTGATCTCCACCTCCACGCGCTCCGGTGCCAGTCCGGTTTCCTTCAGCACGGCAGCGAGCATTGCCGGGACATCACCGGTGCGGAAATCCACCGGCGACAGGTTGATGGCGATGGAGAGCGGGTTGTGCCAGGTCGCGGCCTCGCGGCAGGCCTCGCGCAGCACCCAGGCATCGATGGCGCTGATCAATCCCGTCTCTTCCGCGAGCGGGATAAAGACGGCTGGCGAAACGATGCCGCGCTCCGGATGCCGCCAGCGCAACAGTACTTCGAAGGCGACAATGGTGCCGTCCGCCGAAGCCTGCGGCTGGAAATACAACTCGAACTGCTCGTTCTCGATGGCCACGACGAGATCACGCTGCAGCAGGCGCTTTTCGCGAATCTGCTGATCCATTTCCGCCTCGAAGAAACGGATGGTGCCGCGCTCTTCCGCCTTGGCGCGATCCAGAGCAAGATCAGCATGGGCGATCAGGCTCTCGGTGTCCTTGCCATCCTGCGGATAGACGGAAATGCCGATGCTGCAGCGAACGCGCACGCTCTGCCGCTCGATCTGCAGCATATTGTCGAGCACGGCCGACAAGCGGGCGCAGAGATCGTCCACCGTCTGCGGGTCGGCGCCGAGATGGGTGACGATGGAGAAGATGTCACCGCTTGGCCGCGCCAGAAACGCACCATTGCTCGCCGCCGTCAGGCGCTTGGCGACTTCGGCAAGCACGGCATCGCCCATGGACTGGCCGAACACCTCGTTGATCTCGCGAAAACGATCGATATCGATGCGGACCACGGCGAAAGAGCCATGCCCCGCCGAGGCTTCGCTGAACACCCGTTCGAGATATTCGTTGAACGCGACACGGTTCGGCAGATCGGTGATTGGATCGTGGCGCGCAAGGTGCACGATACGCGCTTCGCTCAGCTTGCGGTCCGTGATATCGGCATGGATGACGACCCAGCCACCGCTGTCCATCGGCCGATAGCGCACATGAATGGTGCGGCCATCCGGCAATTCGGCCGTCTGGCTGGCCGGCTTGCGCTCGGCGATGGCGACCCGCAATTGCTCGTCGTAGCGGTCCTGATCGACGAACAACATGCCGACCTCTCCGCGCAATGTGACGACTTGCGCCATGGTAGCGCCGAGCACCATCTTCTCGGGCGGAATGCGATACATGCGGACATAGCTGTCGTTCCACAGCTCCAGACCACCCTGCGCGTCATACATGCACAGACCCTGCCCCATATTATTGAGTGCGGCGTCCAGTTGCATGTTGCGCTGGCGCATGCTGCGGCGACTGCGCTGGTCGGATACGGCGACGACGAGCCCGGCAATCACGACGGTGACTGTGAAGGCCGCAATCGCCAGAGACAATTCGATCGGCGAGAGCAGGCTCTCGGTGCCATCGACACCCGCCTTGTAAGTAAGATTGATCGCGCCCATGGCGACGAAATGGTGCACACAGATCGCCAAAGTGAGCAGAAATGCCGCGCCGAGCAGTTTGGCCGGCTTGTCGGCTTCCTGCGCAACCAGCATCGCGAAAGCGCCGAGCACCATGCCGCCAACGATGGAGGCCGTGACCAGATCGGGCATCCATTCGATGATGGCGGGAATGCGGAGCGACGCCATGCCCATATAATGCATGCAGGCGATGCCGAGGCCGATGACCGCGCCGCCCATCAACGCATTCTGCCGGCTGCGACGAAACAGAGCAATGGCGAACCCGGCCGTCGTCATCACGGCTGCCGCGACAAGCGAACAGGCTGTGATGATGAGATCGTAGTGGAGTTCGAAGCCCGGCGTGTAAGCCAGCATGGCGATGAAATGCGTCGCCCAGGTGCCAAAGCCCGTTACGACGCCGGCCGTGATCAACCACGCCAGTCGTGTATCCGGTGATGCGGTACGCGCACGGGTGAACAGATTGACTGCAGCGAGGCTGGTGAGAAAGCACACCGCCGCCGCCAGCAGGATCTGCCGCCAGTCATGCTGCGTCTCGATGCAATTCCAAACTCTCAGCATAACGCTACCAACGCTTTTGAAGGCTATTGGATCATAACGCGTCTCGCGTTTCTATTGCTTAAAACACGCGGAAAACGTGCACGGAACAAGCTTTATTCTTAAGCCACAATGAAGCCAATTGAATCTGAGTATCATCCTGCACAGAGTGCGGATGATGATGCCGAAATTGCGGACGAAACTACCGCGCGCGTGAAATTGCGCGATTTATGTGTTCATCACGAAGTCGGATAGGGTTCGGCGGGGACGGCGATTTTGGCGCGACGCACGCGCTCGCGATGCGCCGTGTAAACACCGGATGCGATGATGATCGCTGCGCCAGTGAATGTCCAGACATCAGGCACTTCGGAAAAGACAAGAAAGCCGAGCAACGTCACCCACATCAATTGCACGTAGGAGAATGGTGCAAGGACCGAGGCATCCGCGTAGCGGAACGCGAGCACCACGATCCAGTGACCGACGGTCGACAACACGCCGATGGCAATGCCGATCGCCAATTGCGTTGGCGTGGGCGGTGTCCAGTAGAACGGCACGAAGACGCTCAGCACGAGGAAGCCGACGACAGCGGCATAGGCCATCGTGGTGATGGGACGATCGGCGCCGCTGATCTTGCGCGTCAGTACAAGTGCGCATGCCCAGCACAGCGCCGACACGATCGGAAAGATCGCAGCGGGCTGAAACGCCGACGTGCCTGGGCGAACGATGATCAGCACGCCGATCAATCCAACGAGCGTTGCGCTCCAGCGCCGCAAGCCGACCTTCTCTCCAAGAAAGATCACCGACAGGCCGGTGACGAAGAGCGGTGAGATAAAGCCGGTTGCCGTCGCTTCGGCAATGGGCAGGAAGCTGAGGCCCACAATGAAGAAGATTGACGAACCGAGCAGCCCGAGGCCGCGAAAGACCTGAAGCAGCGGCCGGCTGGACCGCAACGCCTTGCCGCCCGATGGCACCAGAACCATCGGCAGAATGATGAGAACGAAAACGGTAAAGCGAATCCAGGCGATCTCGACCGGCGGCATGCCACCGCGCGCCAGATATTTCGCCATGACGTCGGACGAGGCCAGAAAGGCCGTCGAGCAAATGATCAGCAAAAGGCCGAACAGCGGCTTGTCGGCATGACGCGATGGCGGCACGGGCGCAGGAGACTGCACGTGTGCACTGACCTTCGGCGGCGGAACATGAGTGGTCACGAATGGAAAACCGGCTGGCAGGCCCTAGCGAAATGTGGGGCCGAATCTGCCCCTACAAAACGCGGTTCGCAGGCGCGGGACAACCTCCGATAACAGGATCGCGATATGCAGCAGACGACGCTGGGTGTTCAGCCCCGCGCAATCATGCACTGCACCATAAGCAGGTCACAGCATCGGCAAGCTCGATGGCTCCCGCCCGCGCGGGAACGCCTTGTCGAGTTCGGCGATCTCGGCCTCCGTCAGGATGACATCGCCTGCGGCAGCGTTATCGGCGGCATGAACTGCGGATGACGCCTTCGGGATCGCAAATACCGCAGGCTGCCGGGTCAGGAAGGCAAGCGCGACCTGCCGCGGATTGCCGCCGTGAGCGACGGCAATCTCTTCCAGCACTTGTCCGCCCGCCGAGCGCGGCGATGGAAAGTCGTTGTGACCGAAGGGGGAATAGGCCACCACAGCGACGCCATGACGCTCGCACCACGGGATCACACGATGCTCGATGGCCCGCTCCTGCAGATGATAGAGCACCTGATTGCAGGCGATGGCGCCCTTGGGGGCGACCCGCGACAACTCGTTGAGATCATCGGCATCGAAATTGCTGACTCCCCAGGAGGCGATCTTGCCGACCGCTTTCAGCTCCTCAAAGGCGGCAACCGTCTCGGCCAGCGGAACCTGCCCGCGCCAATGCAGCAGATAGCAATCCAGCCGATCCGTGTTCAGCCGCTTGAGCGAGCGTTCGCAGGCGGCGATCGTGCCTTTGCGGGATGCATTTCCCGGCAACACCTTCGAGACCAGAAACACCTCATCGCGACGCCCGGCAATGGCTGCGGCGACGACAGGCTCGGCGTCGCCATACATCTCCGCGGTGTCGATGTGGCTCATGCCGGCATCGAGGCCGGCCTGCAATGCCTTGATGGCCGCCGCGCGATCACCGTGGTCGATATACCAGGTGCCCTGCCCGATCACGGACACGTCGTGCCCGGTGGCTCCGAATGGATTGTGTCGCATGTCTGCGCCTCCGCCTACTCCCGCGATATGCGCGGGAGTGAACGATAGCGCATCACTGCGCAGGTGTCAGTGGCTGATCATCCAGGGCCTCGCCGTCGGAAAGCTCTTGGCTCCGGTTGCGGTCTTCTTCATCAGCCGCGCCGGCTTGCCCGGCGAACAACATCCGCATCCCGCGCCATGTTTCGCCCGCTCCTGTCCCGCTTTGTATTGCGCGACGGTCTTCGGCGCATTCCGGCTGGCTTCGTTGGTGGCATGCGCCTTGCGCTTGTCCGATGGCATGCAGAAGAAGGCCGGTGCGGTGAGCATGACGCGCGGTGCGGATGAGGCGCAATGCGGACAGTCTTGCGGATCATCGCATTCCGCCATCGGCCGCATGTCAGTAAAGGGCCCGCAGCTATCGCAAAGGTATTCGTAGACAGGCATGGCCGTCCTCGTCGAGAAAGCAAAAAAAGGCAGCCGCGGCGCCGATGACATGGCTCCGCGGCCGAGTTGGCCGTGTTACTTGTCCGGCGACAACGGCATCTGGACCGAGCCATCGAGATGCTTGATCGGGCCGGCCGCCGACGGATTGAGATCGAAATCGAAGATCTGCGTCGGCAACCACAATGTGGCGCAGGCGTTGGGCACATCGACGACGCCTGAAATATGCCCCTGCACCGGCGCCGTGCCGAGGATCGAATAAGCCTGTGCGCCCGAATAACCGAACTTCTTCAGATATTCGATCGCATTCAAACAGGCCTGACGATAGGCAATATGGACGTCGAGATAGTGCTGCTTGCCGGCCTCGTCGACCGAGATACCTTCGAAGATCAGATAGTCGTTATAGTTCGGCGTCATCGGCGACGGCTTGAACACCGGATTTTTGATGCCGTATTTGGCAACGCCATCCTTGATGACATCGACTTTGATGTGCAGCCAGCCGGCCATCTCGATGGCACCGCAGAAGGTGATTTCGCCATCGCCCTGGCTGAAATGCAGATCGCCCATCGAGAGACCGCCGCCAGGCACATAGACGGGGAAATAGACCTTCGAGCCGCGCGACAGATCCTTGATATCGCAATTGCCGCCATGCTCGCGCGGCGGCACGGTGCGGGCGCCTTCAGCTGCGGCCTTGTCGCGGGCGTCGCCCTTGAGCCGCCCCATATGCGCGGTCGGTCCGAAAGGTGGATTGGCAAGGCCGGGCACGCGGGTGGGGTTGGTGTCGATCAACGCGGTCTCGCGCTCGTTCCAGGTGGCGAGCAGTTTTGGATCGGGCAGACAGCCGATCAGGCCGGGATGGATGAGGCCCGCAAAATTCACGCCCGGGATATGGCGCGACGACGTGTACATGCCCTTGAAGTCCCAGATCGACTTCTGCGCTTCCGGGAAATGATCCGTCAGAAATCCGCCGCCATTCTGCTTGGAGAAGAAGCCGTTGAAGCCCCACTGGCTGTCCTTCATCGGGCCGACATCGAGCAGATCGACGACTAGCAAATCGCCGGGCTCCGCGCCCTTCACGCCGATGGGGCCCGACAGGAAGTGCACGATCGACAGATCGATGTCGCGCACGTCATCGGCTGAGTCATTGTTCTTGATGAAGCCGCCGGTCCAGTCATAGGTCTCGACGATGAAGTCATCGCCGGGATTGACCCATGCCACCATGGGAATGTCCGAGTGCCAGCGATTATGGATCATGTCGTTGTCGTAGGCCGACTGCGTGAGATCGACCTTGATCAGTGTATCTGGCATTCAATGCTCCCCTTGGGTTACGACTTGCAGTTTCTGAGATGAACTAGACGGACAGGTATTTGGCGATCTGCGCGGCATCGATGCCCTCGCGCGCTTCGTCGCGAACGATCTCGCCGTTCTCGATCACGAGCACACGGTCGGCGACATCAAGCGCGAAGCTGAGCACCTGTTCGGAGACGATGATCGACAGCCCCTTGTCGTCACGGATCTTCTTCAGCGTGCGCGCCATATCCTTGATGATCGACGGCTGGATGCCTTCGGTGGGCTCGTCGAGCAGCAGCACTTTCGGCTTGGTGGCGAGCGCGCGCGCGATCGCGAGTTGCTGCTGTTGGCCGCCGGACAGATTGCCGCCGCGGCGGCCCTTCATCTCCAGCAACACCGGGAAGAGTTCATAGAGATCGTTCGGCACGTCCTTGCCGCCATGCGCCACGAGGCCGGTCTCGATATTTTCCTTCACCGTCATATGCGAGAAGATCATGCGCCCTTGCGGCACATAAGCGAGACCCTGCGCCACGCGCTCGTAGCTCTTGAGCGCGCCTAGTTCCTTGCCAGCCATGGTCACCGAACCCGACTTTGTCGGCACGATTCCCATCAGCGATTTCATCAGCGTGGTCTTGCCCATGCCGTTGCGGCCCATGATCGCGACGATCTCGTTGGGCTGAACTTTTACATTGAGGCCGTGGAGGACTTCGGCATGGCCGTAGGCGACATGGAGATCGTTAATGGCGAGCATGGTTATGACCTCTCAGCCGTCATTGCGAGGAGCGGAGCGACGAAGCAATCCAGAAAGCCACGAGCAAAGACTGGATTGCTTCGCTTCGCTCGCAATGACGGCTGATGGCGCGGTGTCATTCTCAATGCCCCAGATAGACTTCGATGACCTTGGGGTCGTTCTGCACCTTCTCCATCGTCCCCTCGGAGAGGATCTGGCCTTGATGCAGCACGGTGACCTTGTGGGCGATGTCCTCGACAAATTTCATGTCGTGTTCGATCACCAGCACCGAGCGATTCTTGATGATGGTGTTCAGCAGCTCCGCCGTCTTGATGCGCTCGCTGACGCTCATCCCTGCCACCGGCTCGTCGAGCATCAACAGGTCCGGATCCTGGATCAGCAGCATGCCGATCTCGAGCCACTGTTTCTGGCCATGCGAGAGGACGTCCGCATACATGTTGAGACGATCCTTCAGGAAGATCATCTCGGCAACTTCCTCGACGCGGTCCTTCACCGCAGCATCGCGCTGGAACATCAGCGAGCCGAACACCGAGCGGCCGCGCGGATAGCAGATCTCGAGATTCTCGAACACCGTGAGATCTTCGTAGACCGACGGCGTCTGGAATTTTCGGCCAACACCGGCAGTGACGATCTCGTTCTCTTTCAGCTTCAACAGTTCAGTGCCGCGAAACTGGATCGACCCCGACGTCGCCTTGGTCTTGCCGCAGATCAGATCGAGCACCGTCGTCTTGCCGGCACCGTTGGGACCTATGATCACGCGGATTTCGTTCTCCTCCACATAAAAGGACAGATCGTTGACCGCCTTGAAGCCGTCGAAGGACACGGTGAGCCCTTCCACCGCGAGCAGGAAGTCCTTGGGCTGGTGACCGACGAGCATGATGCGTTCCCCTATTCTGCCGGTGCGCCGTCGGCGGCGGATTTGACGGGCCAGTCCTTCTTCGACTTCGACGACAAGGCGGCGATCAATCGATCCACATGACGCTGCACGTGATCGCGCCAGATGCCGGACAGGCCGTTCGGGAAGAAAAGAACCACGGCGATGAACAGGCCGCCGAGGCCGAACAGCCACATTTGCGGGAAGGACTCCGAGAGGCCGGTCTTGGCGAAATTCACCAGCAGCGCGCCATAGACCGCACCGAAGATCGATGACCGGCCGCCGACTGCCGTGTAGATCACCATCTCGATGGAGGGCACGATGCCGACGAAGGACGGTGACATGAAGCCGATCTGCAGCGTGAACATGGCGCCGCCGATCGCCGCAAAGACAGCCGCCATGCAGAAAGCGAAAATCTTGAAATTGGCGACGCTGTAGCCGGAGAAACGGACGCGATCCTCCTGCTCGCGCATGGCGACGAGGATGCGGCCGAGCTTGGTCAGCCGGATGAACTGCGCCGTGACGATACAGCCGAACAGCACGAACACCTCGAAGAAATAGAGGATGAATTTGGCGCTGTCGGTGCGGATGTCCCAGCCGAGCAGCGTGCGCAGGTCGGTCATGCCGTTGATGCCGCCAGTGTAACCCTGCTGGCCGATGATCAGGATGGTCGCGATGGCTGCGATCGCCTGGGTGATGATGGCGAAATAGACGCCGCCGACCCGGCGCTTGAACATCGCGGCGCCGATGATGAAGGCGAGCAATGCAGGCACCACGAAGATCGCGACGATGGTCAGCGTCAGCGAATGAAACGGCTTCCAGAACATCGGCAGCGCCGTGATCTGGTTCCAGTCCATGAAATCGGGAATGCCGGGCGTCGTCTGGATCTTGGTATTGGCGACGCTGGACGCTTCCAGCTTCAGGAACATCGCCATGCAATAGCCGCCGAGGCCGAAGAACACGCCCTGGCCCAGGCTGAGAATGCCGCCATAGCCCCAGCACATCACGAGGCCGATGGCGACGAAGGCATAGGTCAGATATTTCGCGACGAGATTGAGCCGGAAGATGTCGAGGCAGAGCGGCAGGATCACGACGAGCAGGAGCGCGAGCGACAGGAAGCCGATGAGTTCCGAGCGATTGAAGAAGCGCGAATTGATGATCATGTGACTGTGCCCTGCTCTTTCTTTGCGCGCTTACTTGCGGACCTTGAGGGCGAACAGCCCCTGCGGCCGGATCATCAGGATCGCGACGATGGTGAGCAGCGTCAGCACCTTGGCCATCGAGCCGGACATGAAGAATTCCATGGTCGACTGGGCCTGCGAGATGGTGAAGGCCGAGGCGATGGTGCCGAACAGGCTGGCCGCGCCGCCGAACACCACGACGAGGAAGGTGTCGACGATGTAGAGCTGGCCCGAGGTCGGCCCGGTCGAGCCGATCATGGTGAAGGCCGAGCCGGCGATCCCCGCGATGCCGCAGCCGAGTCCGAAGGTGTAGCGATCGACCTTCTCGGTATTGATGCCGACGGCACCTGCCATCACGCGGTTCTGCACGACAGCACGGACTTGCTGCCCCCAACGCGACTTGAACATGATCCAGGCGACGGCCAGCGTGATGGCGAAGGTGAGGCACATCACGAAGATGCCGTTGATCGGGACTTCGATCGTGTCGGTGACCTGCTTGGAGCCCATCATCCATTGCGGCAGTTCGACGCCGACCTCGCGTGCGCCGAAGACGGAGCGATAGGCCTGCTGCAGGATCAGGCTGAGGCCCCACGTTGCGAGCAGCGTGTCCAGCGGGCGCTTGTAGAGATGCCGGATCAGCCCCCATTCCACGAGCATGCCCAGCGCCCCCGAGGCGATGAAGGCAAGGATCATAGCGACGAAGAAATAGCCGGAGAACAACGACGGCAAATGCGACTGGAAGAAGCTTGAGGTCATCCAGGTGACGTAAGCACCCAGGATCATGAATTCGCCGTGGGCCATATTGATCACGCCCATCTGGCCGAAGATGATGGCGAGGCCGAGGGCCATCAGCACATAGACCGAAAACAGGATCAGGCCGGCAAAGCCTTGCATCGCAAAGATGGCGCCGAGATCGCCAAGGGAATAGTCGCCGAACATGATCCGTCCTCCGTCAGGGAAAGGTCCCGCGCCGCGCATGAGCACGCGACGCGGGGTCTTGGTGCGCGGATAGGTCGTCCGCGCCAGGGAGAGAGATGCGCTTCGATCAGTTGTCGATGCGATCGTCCCCTCTCCCGCTTGCGGGGGAGGGTCAGGGTGGGGGTCCTCCACAAGCGCCGGAGCGTGCGGCTGCCCCCACCCCGGCCCTCCCCCGCAAGAGCGGGAGAAGGAGAAGATCGACGCTTACTGGTAGCCCTTCGGGAACGGATCCGGCTCGATCAGGTCTGCCGTTTCGAACACCACCTTGAACTGACCATCGGTCTGCGCCTGGCCGACGCGGGCCTTCGACCACAGATGATGGTTCGGATGGATCTTGACGTAGCCTTCCGGTGCCTTCTTGAATTCGATGCCGTCGGAGGCTGCGGCGATCTTGTCGATGTCGAAAGAGCCGGCCTTCTCCACCGTCATCTTCCACAGCCACGGGCCGAGATAGGCAGCCTGGGTGACGTCACCGATCACGGTCTTCTCGCCCCACATCTTCTTGAAGGCGGCGACAAACTCTTTGTTGTTCGGATTATCCAGCGACTGGAAGTACTTCATGCAGGCATAGGCGCCCGCGATATTCTCGCCGCCGATGCCGTCGATCTCGTCCTCGGTGACCGAGATGGTCAGCATGGTCTGCTTCGACAGGTCGATACCGGCCGCCTTTAGCTGCTTGTAGAAGGCGACGTTGGAGCCACCGACCACCGCCGCATAGATCACATCCGGCTTGGTGAGCTTGATCTTGTTGATCACCGAGTTGAACTGGGTGTGGCCGAGCGGGAAGTATTCTTCGCCCGCGACCTTGCCGCCAAGCTTGCCTTCGATGTGCTTGCGCGCGATCTTCATCGAGGTGCGCGGCCAGATGTAATCCGAGCCGATCAGATAGAAGCTCTTGCCCTTCTTCTCCTTGGCGACCCAGTCGAGACCAGCGAGAATCTGCTGCGTGGCCTCCTGGCCGGTATAGATGACGTTCTTCGACTGCTCGAGACCTTCATAGAAGGTCGGATAGTAGAGCATGCCGTTATACTGCTCCATCACAGGCAGTACGGCCTTGCGCGAGGCGGACGTCCAGCAGCCCATGATGGCCGCGACCTTGTCGTTGACCAAGAGCTTCTTCGCCTTTTCGGCGAAGGTCGGCCAGTCCGACGCACCATCCTCCTGGATGAACTTGATCTTGCGACCGAGCACGCCGCCCATGGCGTTGATCTGCTCGATGGCGAGCTTTTCGGCCTGCACCGAGCCGGTTTCCGAAATCGCCATGGTGCCGGTGACGGAATGCAGGATGCCGACGGTGACTTCGGTATCGGTGACCGCGAGGCCCGTGGTGTTGATGGCCGCCGTGGCCGGTGCCTGCGCAAAAGATGTGCGCGGGAGCATCGTCATGGCCGGCAGCGCCGCCATGCCCATCAGCAGTTTTCGCCGCAACGGCGAGTGCAGGCCCGGTTTTTTCTCGTCTGACATCACTTCCCCACTGGTTTGGAACGCTTATTGGTGAGGCAAGTGTTGCTGAACTTAAGCGCTCCTCGGATACGTGGGATTGCGTATACTGCACCGCAAAATGCCGACGTAGGTTTTGCTAGCACGCAAATATGCGTGGGGACGTTGGGGTCAGGAGTGAGGCGTGGCAGGGCGGCAGCGGATCGACCGTGTTCGGCGCCAGTACAATCAATGGGTCGCCAACCAGACCCTTGAGGACTACGCCCTCCGCTTCACCGCGAAGAGCGCCCGCCGCTGGTCCTCCGCCCGCGTGGCGAATACCGCGCTCGGCGCAATCTCGTTCCTGGCGCTCGAAGCCATTGGCGGCACGATCACCATCAATTACGGCGTCACCAATGCCGCGGCCGCCATCCTCGTCGTCAGCCTCATCATCTTCTGCTGCGGCCTGCCGATCGCCTATCATGCCGCCAAATACGGAATTGACATCGATCTCCTTACCCGCGGTGCGGGCTTCGGCTATATCGGCTCGACCATCACGTCGCTGATCTACGCATCCTTCACCTTCATCTTCTTCGCCATCGAGGCCGTCATCATGGCAGTGGCGCTGGAGATGTGCTTCGGCATTCCGCGCCCGATCGGCTATCTCATCTCCGCGGTGGTGATCATCCCGCTGGTCACGCACGGCATCACGCTGATCAGCCGCTTCCAGCTCTGGACACAGCCGGTGTGGGTCGTGCTCAACCTGCTGCCCTTCGTCGCGATCGCCTATGCCAGCCGCGACAGTTTTGCGGACTGGATCAAGTTTCCCGGCGATCACGGCAGCCCCACCGGCCATCTCGATCTCCTGCTGTTCGGCACCGCAGCCTCCGTGATGTTCTCGCTGGTGGCGCAGATCGGCGAGCAGGTCGATTTCCTGCGATTCCTGCCGCGCGACCACGGCCGCAATCGATGGTCATGGTGGATCGCCATGATCTGCGCCGGTCCCGGCTGGATCGTGGTCGGCACGATCAAGCTGCTGGCCGGCTCGTTCCTCGCTTATTTCGCGCTCAGCCACGGCGTGTCCAAAGAGCATGCGGCCGAGCCCGCGCATATGTACCTGGAGGCATTCCGCTATGTGCTCTCGCATCCCGATCTTGCACTGGCACTGACCGGCGCTTTCGTCATCCTCTCCCAGCTCAAAATCAACGTCACGAATGCCTATGCGGGCTCGATCGCCTGGTCGAACTTCTTCTCCCGCCTGACCCACAACCATCCGGGCCGCGTCGTGTGGCTGGTGTTCAACGTGCTGGTCGCATTGCTGCTGATGGAGATCGGCGTCTACAAGGCGCTGGAGCAGACGCTCGCGCTGTATTCCAATGTCGCCATCGCCTGGGTTGGTGCACTGGTCGCCGACCTGGTCATCAACAAGCCGCTTGGCCTGCGGCCAAGACATATGGAGTTCAAGCGCGCGCATCTCTACGACATCAATCCCGTCGGCGTCGGCGCCATGCTCACGGCGACCGTCATGTCGGTCAGTGCTTTCTACGGCTTCTTCGGACCAACGGCCAAGGCGCTGTCCCCTTTCGTCGCATTGCTGACGGCCCTCGTGACCGCACCCATCATCGCTTTCGCCACGCGTGGAGAATATTACATCGCCCGCAAGCCAAAGCGCGCTTGGCAGACGCTGCCCGCGATCCAGTGTTGTATCTGCGAGCACACATTCGAACCCGAGGACATGGCGCATTGCCCGGCTTATGCCGGCCCGATCTGCTCGCTCTGTTGCTCCCTCGACGCACGCTGTCATGACCTCTGCAAACCGCATGCACGCATCGATGCGCAGCTCTCCACGACATTCGGAAAATTGCTGCCGGCGCCGATCCTCGCGCGTCTCAATTCGCAGATGGGGCACTATCTCGGCGTGTTTGCCATGGCAGCTGGACTGGTCGGGCTCACATTGGGGCTCATCTACCTGCAGACTTCCGCCGCCTCACCAGAGGATAGCTCGGCTGTTTCGGAAGTCCTGTGGAAGGTCTTCTTCGCTCTCGCCATCATCATCGGCGTCATTGCGTGGCTGTTCGTGCTCGCCAAGCAGAGCCGCCGCGCCGCCGAGGCCGAGACGAAGCGACAGACGACGCTCCTGATGCAGGAGATCGATGCCCACAAGCGCACCGACGCCGAATTGCAGCGCGCCAAGGAAGTGGCCGAGTCCGCCAATCTCGCCAAGAGCCGCTACGTGGTCGGCCTCAGCCATGAACTGCGCTCGCCGCTCAATGCCATATCGGGCTATGCGCAGCTGCTCGAGCAGGACAACAGCCTCGACACCCGCCCGCGCGAGCAAGTGCGCGTGGTCAAGCGTAGCGCCGATCACCTCTCCGGCCTGATCGACGGCATTCTCGACATCTCCAAGATCGAAGCCGGCCGGCTTTATCTGTCCCGTGACGAGGTCCGCCTCACCGACTTCCTCGACCAACTCGTCGGCATGTTCCGGCTCCAGGCCGCTGCCAAAGGCATCGAATTCATTTTCCGCCGCCCGCCGGTGCTGCCGGCCGTTGTCTACACCGATGAGAAGCGACTGCGACAGATCCTGATCAACCTGCTCTCCAACGCCATCAAGTTCACGCAAGAGGGCAGCGTCGCATTCGTGATCCACTATCGCAGCCCGGTGGCCGAATTCGAGATCATCGACACCGGCCCCGGCATCCGACCCGACGATCTCGATCGCATCTTTGCGCCCTTCGAGCGCGGCGCGCTGGGCGCCGCCCAACCCCATAGCGGCACTGGCCTTGGCCTCACCATCTCAAAGCTGCTGGCGGGCGTGATGGGTGGTGATATCCGCGTCAGCAGCGAGGTCGGCGCCGGCGCAACGTTCCGCGTCAAGATGCTCCTTTCCGAAGTCAACAATCCAACCCGAACCGCCCCCATCAACGCGCCGATCCTCGGCTATCACGGCGCGCGAAAAACGATTCTCGTCACTGACGATGATCCCACCCAACGTGATCTTCTCCGTCAGGTGCTGACGCCGCTCGGCTTTATCCTCCTGAGCGCGCCGGACGGCCCCGCCTGCCTCAGCCTCGCCCAGCACTGCCGGCCGGACTTGTTCCTGCTTGATATCTCCATGCCGGGCATGGACGGCTGGACGGTCGCCGAGACGCTGCGTGCGGCCGGCCATCATCAGACGCGCATCCTGATGGTCTCGGCCAGCGCGCTGGAAGCCCATGGCGCGCCGCTCGCACAGCCGTTTCACGACGGCTATCTGATGAAACCCGTTGAGCTGCCACGTCTGCTGGAAATGATCGGACAGTTGCTCAAGATCGAGTGGCGATACGACCTCGATGAGGCGACCGTGGACCAGCACTGGACGCCCAACGATATGCGCCCGACCGCGCATCACATCGACCAGCTCATCGGCCTGGGCGAGATGGGCCATATCCGCGCGATCCAGATGAAACTCGACGAAATCGGCGCGGAGCATCCCGAGCACATGGCTTTCGTCGCACAAATGCGCATGCTGATCGATCGCTTCGATCTCGACCAATACATGTCACTCCTCAAGACGTTGCAAACGCATGATGTCTGACTCGAAAAAGCGCGACGTCGCCCTGGTGGTGGACGACAGCCCCGAAACGCTGCGGCTGCTCACCGACGCGCTGGACGGCGCCGGCATGACCGTGATGGTCGCGCTCGACGGCGCCGGCGCCATGCGCATCGCCGAACAGATCACACCGGATATCGTGCTGCTCGATGCCGTGATGCCTGGGATCGACGGCTTCGAGACCTGCCGCCGTCTCAAGCGCGATGCCGGCCTCGCCGATGTGCCGGTGATCTTCATGACCGGCCTTTCCGAGACGGCACATATCGTCCGCGGCCTCGAGGCCGGCGGCGTCGATTATGTCACCAAGCCGATCGTCATCGAGGAGATGCTGGCGCGCATTCGCGTTCATCTCGCCAATGCCCGCCTGACTCAGAGCGCCCGCGCCGCACTCGACGTCTCCGGCCGCTTCCTGCTCGCGGTCAACAAGCGCGGCGAGATCTTGTGGGCGACACCGCAAGCGCAAAAGCTGCTGAGCGATTACTTGATCGCCGGCATCGACGATACGCTGTTGCTGCCGCCCACAATGCTGCAATGGCTCGATCAGATGCAAAAGCCCGGCGTGAAGCCGCTGCCGTCTGCGCCTTTTGGCGACAACGAAGCGCTGCGTCTGAATTATATGAGCAAAGCCGGCTCGGACGAATTTTTGCTCCGCCTCGCCAAAGACAGCGGCTCTGCCGTGCCAGCCGAATTCAGCAAGGAGCTGGGCCTCACCACTCGCGAAGGCGAAGTGCTGTCCTGGCTCAGCAAAGGCAAGAGCAACCGCGACATAGCGCAGATTCTCGGGCTCTCTCCGCGCACCGTGGATAAGCATCTCGAACAGATCTACGCCAAGCTCGGCGTCGAGAACCGCACCGCGGCGGCCGCTGTTGCGGCGAATGCAACGCAAAACCGGCCGTAGTCACTCAACGCCCCGTTCCTGCTTGTCGCGCTCCAAAGGTGGACGTTGCGCATGCGCGCTCCGGCGTCCCTGCACCGCAACACGTGCAATTTCGTCATTGACATATTTATTCGGCAATATCTAACTTTGCTGAAAAACAGATAGCAAGCAATGGACCCGGCACACGGGCCAGTTTCGGGAGAGGGACACATGACGCGCCAAGTTTTGGCGTGGGCCACTGCGCTCGCGCTTTCGACAACCGCAATATCAACGCAGGCTTTGGCCCAGGTTTCCGACGATGTCGTCCGCATCGGCGTGCTCACCGATCTATCGAGTTGGGGCCGTGACAATAGCGGGCCTGGTTCGGTCGAAGCCGCCAGAATGGCGGTGGAGGAATTCGGCAAGACGGTGCTCGGCAAGCCGATCGAGATCATCAGCGCCGATCACCAGATGAAGTCCGATGTCGGCGTACAGATCGCACGCAACTGGTTCGACAACGGCAAGGTCGATGCCGTCGTCGATATCCCGAATTCGGCCATTGCCATCGCGGTCCACAATCTCGCCAAGGAGCGCAACCGGATTGCGCTGCTGTCCGGTCCGGGCTCCAGCGCCTTGACCGATGAGCTGTGCAGCCCGAACACCGTGCAATTCGCCTACGACACCTACGCGCTGTCGAAAGTGACAGCGTCCGCCGTCATCGCCGAGGGCGGCAAATCCTGGTACTTCATCACGGCCGACTATGCGTTCGGCAGCCAACTCGAAAACGATGCCACGCGATTCATCAAGGCGAGCGGCGGCACCGTGGTCGGTGGCGTGCGTCATCCCACCAACACCGCAGACTTCTCATCCTTCGCACTGCAGGCGCAGAACTCGAAGGCGAATGTCGTTGCCTTCGCTAATGCCGGGCAGGACACGGATAACTCGATCAAGCAGTCCGGAGAATTCGGCCTCGTCAAAGGCGGCCAGAAGCTGGTCGGCCTCTTGATGTTCGACACCGACGTGCATGCCATCGGTCTCGATGCCGCGCAGGGAACCTATCTCACCACGGCTTCCTACTGGAACATGAATGAGGCGACCCGCGCCTGGTCGAAAAAGTTCTTCGCCAAGACGAATGTCATGCCGACCATGATCCAAACCGGCGTCTATGGCTCGGTGCTGCATTATCTCAAGGCGATAAAGGCCGCCGGGACCGACGATCCCGCCAAGGTGATGGCGAAGATGCGCGAATTGCCCATCGAGGACACCTTCGTCCATGGCGGCAAGCTGCGCGAGGACGGTCGCGTGATCCGTGACATGTATCTTGCCAAGGTCAAGAAGCCCTCGGAGTCGAAAGAACCATGGGACTATCTCGACATCGTCAAGACGGTGAAAGGCGAGGACGCTTATCGCCCCGTGTCGGAATCGAAGTGCCCCCTGCTCAAGAAGTGAGGCGCCATGCTCAGCGATCCAGCCAACACCTTTGACATCTATGAATGCGACGTGCTGGTCGCTGGGTCCGGCTGCTCCGGCATGTCGGCGGCGATCACCGCGCGACATGCCGGGCTTGACGTGCTGATCGTCGAGAAGGAGCCCCGCTTCGGCGGCACCACCGCCCGCTCCGGCGGCTGGCTGTGGGTGCCCGGCACCTCGCTCGCGAAAGCATGGGGCATCAACGAAAGCCCCGACGAAGCCCGCACTTATTTACGCCACGAGGCCGGCAACAGTTTCGATGCCGCGCGTGTCGATGCTTTTCTTGCCGCCGGGCCGCAAGCCATCGACTTCTTCACGACGCAAACGGCGGTGCGCTTCGACATGCCGCTGACATTCCCGGACTATGATGCCGAGGCACCCGGCGGCACACAGGGCGGACGCTCCATGGTCGCGCGCCCCTTCGACGGCCGCGAACTCGGCGACAAGATCAAAGACATCGGCGCTCCGCTGCCCGAGCTTACCGTGTTCGGAATCATGTTGGGCTCCGGCAAGGACATCATCCACTTCATGCGTGCAACCAAGTCGCTGACATCGGCGCTCTATGTGGCGAAGCGGCTATCGAAACATCTGAAAGATGTCATCAGCCACGGCCGCGGCATGACGCTCACCAATGGCAACGCCCTTGCCGGTCGACTGGCGAAGTCCGCATTCGATCTTAAGATCCCGCTCTGGCTCTCCTCGCCGGTGCGCGAATTGATCATCGAAAAGGGACGCGTGCGCGGCGCCATCATCGAGCGCGGCGGAAAACGTGTTCGCGTGATTGCCAAGCGCGGCGTCGTGCTCGCCTGCGGCGGCTTCCCGCATGATATCGAGCGCCGCAAGGCCATGTTCCCGCACGCGCCGACAGGCCAGGAGCATTACTCGCCCGGCCCGACGGGCAATACCGGCGACGGCCTGCGCCTTGCCGAGTCCGCCGGCGGCCGCGTCGAGGACACGCTGCCGAATGCCGCAGCCTGGGTGCCGGTATCCATCACCCATCGCAAGGATGGCAGCAAGGGCGTGATGCCGCATTTCATCGATCGTGCGAAGCCGGGCGTCATCGCCGTGTTGCGCGACGGGAAGCGCTTCGCCAATGAAGGAAACTCGTATCACGCCTTCGTCCAGGAGATGATGCGCTCGGCAAAGCCGGGCGATGAAATGGCCGCTTGGCTTGTCTGCGATCATCGCGCGCTGCGGCAATATGGCCTTGGTGCCGTGCCGCCGTTCCCGATGCCGATCGGCCACCATCTGAAGTCCGGCTATCTCATTAGAGGCACGACGCTGGACGAACTCGCCAACAATGCCGGCATCGATGCGAATGCTTTTGCGACGACGGTTGCACAGTTCAACGCCAGCGCCGCCAATGGCCACGACCCCGATTTCGGCAAGGGCTCACGCGCCTATAACCGCTATCAGGGTGATGCGCAGCATGGACCGAACCCCTGCGTCGCGCCGATCGAGACCGGACCGTTCTACGCCATCAAGATGGTGATCGGCGATCTCGGCACCTATGCTGGCATCAAGACCGACGCCCATGCCCGCGCGCTCGACAGCAATGGCGAGGTGATCAACGGCCTTTATGCTGCCGGCAATGACATGGCGAGCATCATGGGCGGCAACTATCCTGGGGCCGGCATCACCCTCGGCCCTGCCCTCACCTTCGGCTATATCGCCGGCCGTCATCTCGCCGGCAAACCGGTGGCGGCATGACCGTCTTTGCGCCTGATCTGTTGCTCGGACATCTGGCGCTCGTCACCGGTGCCGGCAATGGCAACGGCCGCGCCATCGCGCTCGGCCTTGCAGCCCATGGAGCCGACGTGATCGTGACCGATATCGACGACAAGGCTGCCGCACGCACCGCGCACGACATCGAAGTCGGCGGCCGCCGCGCATGGTGTCACCATCTCGACGTCACCGACATTGCCGCTTGCCGCCGGCTTGCAGACACCATCCACAAGGATGCGGGCCACATCTCCATCCTGGTCAACAATGCAGGCATCGACTCCGCGTGCGCGGCGGAGAACTGGCGCCGTGTGCTCGACGTCAATCTCAACGGCGTCTTCAACGTGACCCATGCTTTCCTGCCCGCACTCCGCGCGCGGCGTGGCAGCGTGATCAATCTCGGCTCCATCGCCTCCTTTGTCGGCGTCGCCGACACGCTCGGCTATTCGCCTTCCAAGGGCGGCGTCAAGCTGCTGACGCAGGCATTGGCGCGCGAACTCGCTCAAGACGGCGTGCGCGTCAATGCGCTGGCGCCCGGCGTGATCGAAACAGCGATGACTGAGGGCACGCGCAACGATCCCGCTCGCCTCGCCGGTTTTCTTGGCCGCACGCCGCTTGGCCGCGTCGGTCAGCCCGCAGAACTTGTCGGCCCCGTCGTCTTCCTCGCGTCCGACATGGCCTCTTATGTGAACGGCGCGACCTTGCCGGTGGATGGCGGCTTCCTCGCCGTGTAGGGTCGCGCTCTGATTTGGGGCAAGCATGGCTAAAGAGAGTCGCGGCATCCAGTCGATCGAGGTCGGCGGAGAATTGTTGCAAGCACTGGTACGGAATGGCGAACCGATGATGCTGCGCGATCTCGCGCGCGAGGCCGGCATGGCGCCGGCCAAGGCTCATCCCTATCTCGTCAGTTTCTCACGCATCGGCCTGATCGAACAGGATCCGTCCACGGGCCGCTACGAATTCGGCACGCTGGCGCTCGAACTCGGCATCGTCACGCTGCGGCGGCTCTCGGCGGTGCGCGTCGCCACCCCCGCCATCACTGCCCTCGCCGCGCAGATCGACCACGCGGTGTCCCTGTCCATCTGGGGCACCCATGGACCGACAGTGGTCCGGCTGGAGGAGCCGAGCCATCCGGTGCACATCGCCATGCGCGTGGGCTCCACCATGTCATTGCTGGAGACGGCGACTGGCCGCATTTTCGCGGCCTTCCTGCCACCCGCCACGATCGGTGCCGCATTAGAAGACGACCTCGACCGCCTCTCCATCGGCTACGATCCGAAGCGCGAAACCAAGGGACCGGCCATCGACAAGATTCTCGCCGACGTCCGCCACCGCGGCCTTGCCCGCGCCGTCGCCGAACCACTGCGGGGCGTCAACGCCTTCTCGGCGCCGGTGTTCGATCACAGCGGCACCGTCGTTCTCTCGGTCACCGTGATGGGAGCCGTCGGCACCTTTGATGTCAACTGGAGCAGCCCCATCGCCAAGGCGCTACTCGATTGCACGCACGCAATTTCGCGCCGACTGGGGCACGGAGTGAAGGATTGAGATCTCGTCGTAGCCGGATGGCGCGTCGCGACATCCGGGTTACGAGCCGCGCGACAAGTTGTCTGACAACCGGCACACCCACCTTGCCACCTCGCCTCAGCATGTTACGCTTCCTCTCAGGCGCATCTCCGGTCCACGGGGAGCGACCATAAGATCACCGCCGGTCAAGGCGGCTTGAGGGAGGATCATCATGGCCAGCCAAGGCCCGTCTCGTCGTGCCCTGCTCAAGGGCGCGCTCGCCACCAGTGCGCTGCCTGCACTCGGATCGCTCGGCATCGCCACACCTGCGCGCGCCGATGTGAACTGGAAGAAATATGCGGGCACCACCATCGAAGCCAATCTGATCAAGGGCCCGCGTGGCGAGTTGCTGCAGAAGCACGCCGCCGAATTCACCGCGCTCACCGGCATCAAGGTCGAATCCGAACTGATTCCGGAGCAGCAGCAGCGCCAGAAGGCTGTCATCGAGCTCACCTCCGGCAAGCCGTCCTTCGACGTGGTGCATCTCAGCTATCACGTCCAGAAGCGGCAATTCGAAAAGGCCGGCTGGCTCGCTGATATCTCCGGCTTCATGAAGGACCCCACCCTCACCGGCGCCGACCTGACTGTCGACGATTTCTCCGCCGGCGGCCGCGAATTCGCGCAGAACGACAAGGGCGTGATGCATTCGCTGCCATGGTCGGTGGATTATTTCATCCTCTATTACAACAAGGAGATGTTCGCGAAGAAGAACATCGCCGTGCCGAAAACCATGGATGAGATGGTCGCCGCTGCCGAGAAGCTCAACGATACGTCGGCCGGCATCTACGGCTTCACCGGTCGCGGGCTGCGCAACGCGAATATGACGCTGTGGAGCAACTTCTTCCTCAACTATGGCGGCGAATTCCTCGATGCCAAGGGCAACATCCTCACCGATGGGCCCGAATCCATCGAGGCCACAAAGGTCTATCAGCGCCTGATGATGAAGAGCGCGCCGCCCGGCGCCGCCGGCTTCAACTGGATGGAGTCGATGGCTTCGCTCACCCAGGGCCGCGCCGCCATGTGGATCGACGGCGTCGGCTGGGCGCCGCCCATCGAGGATCCCAATGCATCGCGCGTGGTCGGCAAGATCGGCTACACGCTGGTGCCGGCAGGGCCGAAGGGCCAATACTCCTCCACTTACGGCGACGGTATCGGTATCGCCAAGACATCGACCAAGAAGGAAGCCGCCTATCTTTATTGCCAGTGGGCGGTGTCCAAACAGATGGGTGCACGGCTGCTGCAGACCGGCGGCGGCGTGCCGTTCCGCAACTCCATTCTGAATGACGAGGAAGTCCGCAAGGGCGTCAAGAACCAGGAATGGCTTCAGTCGGTGATCGATAGCGCCAAGATCAGCAAGCTCGGCCTGCCCGTCATCATCCCGGTGGCCGAATTCCGCGATCTCGTCGGCGCCGGCATCACAGCCACGCTGGCAGGCGCCGATCCCGCCACCGAGCTCAAGAAAGCCCACGAGCAGTTCCGTCCCATCCTGGAGCGCAGCGAAAAGACGTGAGCGTATTGGCGGCAGAACAACGACGTGCGGCCGAACCAACGGCCGTGAAAAAGGACGAGTGGCGGCCGATCTCCTATTGGCCGTTCGTCCTGCCTGCGATGATCGTCGTGATGGCGGTCATCGTCTTCCCGTGGGCCTATACGATCTGGATGAGCCTGCATGAATGGAAGGTCGGTCAGGCCCCGACCTTCGTGGGCTTCGCCAACTATATGCGCCTGCCTGGCGATGCCCGCTTCGTGGAATCCGTATGGCACACGCTGGTCTATACGGTGCTCTCCGTCGTGCTGCCGCTGGTCCTCGGCACGCTCGCGGCCGTCGTCTTCAACAATCGTTTTCCGCTGCGCGGCTTCATCCGCGGCCTCTTCATCCTGCCGATGATGGCGACGCCCGTCGCTATCGCGCTGGTGTGGACCATGATGTTCCACCCGCAACTCGGCATCCTCAATTATCTGCTATCGCTCGTCGGCCTGCCGCCATCGCTCTGGGTCTTCCATCCCGCCACCGTCATCCCCTCGCTGGTGCTGGTGGAAACCTGGCAATGGACACCGCTGGTGATGCTCATCGTGCTCGGCGGCCTTAGCGCCTTGCCGAGCGAACCCTATGAGAGCGCGCAGATCGACGGCGCCACGCCGTGGCAGACCTTTCGCCACATCTCGCTGCCGATGATCATGCCATTCCTGTTCATCGCCGCGATGATCCGTATGATCGATGCCGTGAAAAGTTTCGACATCATCTTCGCCATCACCCAGGGCGGCCCCGGCAGCGCATCGGAGACCATCAATCTCTATCTCTACAGCGTGGCCTTCGTTTATTACGACGTCGGCTATGCCTCGGCCATCGTGGTCGTGTTCTTCGCTTTGATCATCGCGCTTGCAGGCGCCCTACTGCATCTGCGTCAGCGCACCCACTGGAACGAGAGCGGAGGCAGCGCCTGATGCGAACCCTGCTCGGCAAAATCGGCCTCGCTTTCGCCGTCCTTGTGATCGTCTCGCCGGCGATCCTGTTCTTCCTCTGGATGCTGTCGCTCTCGCTCAAATTCGAGATCGACAACGCCTCCTATCCGCCGGTCTTCATCCCCGAGCGGATCAACTGGGGCAATTATGCCGCGGTCATCGAATCCAAGCGGTTCATGACCTATTTCTTCAACACGCTGATCGTCACCGGCGCAGCGACCTTGTTCGCCCTCGTCGTCGGTGTCCCCGCCGGCTACGGCCTGGCAAGGATGCGTGCGCGAAAAGCCGCGATCCTGATCCTGATCGCGCGCATCACGCCCGGCCTGTCCTATCTGATCCCGCTCTTCCTGCTGTTCCAGTGGCTCGGCCTGCTCGGCACATTATGGCCGCAGATCATCATCCATCTCGTCGTTACCGTGCCCATCGTGATATGGATCATGATCGGCTATTTCGAGACCACGCCGATGGAGCTGGAAGAATCCGCCGTGATCGACGGCGCCAATCGCTGGCAGGTGTTCCGCCATGTGGCGCTGCCGATTGCCAAGCCCGGCATCGCCGTCGCCTTCATCCTGGCGGTGATCTTCTCCTGGAACAATTTTGTGTTCGGCATCGTGCTGGCTGGCCGCGAGACACGCACGCTGCCGGTGGCGGTGTACAACATGATCTCCTTCGATCAGTTGAGCTGGGGGCCGCTGGCGGCCGCGGCGCTGATCGTCACGGCGCCGGTGCTGCTGCTCACGGTGTTCGCGCAACGGCAAATCGTGGCCGGGCTGACGGCAGGGGCGGTGAAGTGACGGCGTAGGGTGGGCAAAGCGTAGCGTGCCCACCATCAAGCACACGAATGGTGAAGGTGGGCACGCTGCGCTTTGCCCACCCTACATCACAGCGCCATCGCAAGAACCTACGGCGCCGGCACCCGCCGCAACACATCGTCGAACTTAGCCAGATCGAGAAACGCATTCACCTCCGTCGCCTTGCCGTCCTGCATGCGCATGATCCAGACATAGCGATTGGTATAGGTCTGGCCGTCGCGCACCGGCGCCGTCCCTTCCCAATGCACGATCACATGATCGCCATCGGCCCAGATACGCTTGCTGACCGGTTTCAGCGGCGCAGCGAGGCGCATCGCGAGCGGCTGCACCGCGCGCTCCATCAGCGCGTTGCGGCCGCGATGCGTCACGGCATTCGGCCCGGATCCCTCGATGGTCCAGACCACATCGATTGCGAGCAGGTCATTGAAGAAGGTCGTGCCGCCCGCCGCCCAACGATCGAAGGCTTCGGTGACGGCGCGCTTGTTGCTCGCCGCGATCGTAGAATTTGCAGACGCAGTGGCCATCTGCGGCCAGAGCGCCGTCATCGCAATGACGGTCCATCCGACGAGTGCTGCACTCAAACGACGTGATATCGGCATCATGGCTTTCTCCTTCATTGGAATTCGACTGAGCGACGCGTGACCGACGCGCCGCCAAAAATGAGCTGCTGCACCATCGGCCGATCGACGAAGCGTCCCGGAAAAACCGGCGCCGGTGAACTCGCCTCATCCAGCCGCGCCAGTTGCGCGCGCGACAGCGTCACATCCAGCGCACCGAGATTGTCCTCGGCCTGTGCCAGTGTCCGCGCGCCAAGGATCGGCGACACCACCGCAGGATTCGCCAATGTCCAGGCAATCGCCACCTGCGACGGCTTGACGTCGAGCTCGTCGGCGACCGCACGCACCACCTCGGCGATCCCGATCGCACGCTCATTGAGATGCCCTGATGACGCGATGACGCCCTTGCGGGTCGGCGACACGCTCGCCTCGCCGGACAGATCGACATCCGCCTTCGTATATTTGCCGGTCAGCACGCCGCCACCGAGCGGCGACCACGGCAAGACACCGAGCCCGAGCGCCGCTGCCATTGGCAGCAACTCATGTTCGACCGTACGCTCCACGAGGCTGTATTCGATCTGCAGCGCCACCAGCGGCGACCAGCCGCGCAGCTCCGCAATGGCCTGCATCTGCGCAGCGCGCCAGGCCGGCACATTGCAGATGCCGAGATACTGCACCTTGCCGCCGCGCACGAGATCGTCGAGCGCACGCATCACCTCCTCCGGCTGCGTGGTCATGTCCCAGGCATGGAGATAGAGCAGATCGATGCGATCCGTAGCGAGCTGCCGCAGGCTCTGCTCCACCGAGCGCATCATGTTGAGCCGGTGATTGCCGCCGGAATTCGGATTGCCGGGATCGCGCGCCATGGTGAACTTGGTCGCCAGCACGATCCGCTCGCGCTTCTCCTTGATGAATTGTCCGACCAGGCGCTCCGATGCGCCATTGGTGTAGTTCACCGCCGTATCAACGAGATTACCGCCACGATCGACATAAAGGTCGAAGATGCGGCGCGCCTCGGCCTCGTCGGCACCCCAACCCCAGTCGTCGCCGAACGTCATGGTGCCGAGCGAGAGCGGGGACACCCGCAATCCGGATCGGCCAAGCAGGCGGTAGGTCTCGAGGGATGTCATCGGTTGCGGCTCCATTTGCTGTTGCCGCAAAAGCTAGTGTGGCGCGAAATCCGGAACAATTTGCTGGTTTCTGACCAGACTGTTAAGCTCATCTAACCAATGAACATCGATCTCAACCAGGTGTCCGTCTTCCTCGCCGTCGCCGAAGCGAAGAGCTTTCGCTTAGCCGCCGAGCGGCTGGGTGTGACCCGGTCCGCTGTTAGCCAGGCAATCCGCAAGATGGAGGACCGGATGGGCGTCGCGCTCCTGCAGCGGACGACGCGCAGCGTCAGCCTGACCGAGGCCGGCCTGCGTCTGCATGAACGCGTCGCGCCCGCCATCGCCGAAGTCACGGATGCGCTGGACACGGCGCGTGATCTCCCCACGCAGCCGACAGGGCAGTTGCGGCTTGCGGTCTCGTCCATCGCGGAGCGTTTCATCTCCGGCCCGCTGTTGGCGAGCTTCACCCTCGCTTATCCCGGTATCCAGCTCGACATCACCGTCACCGATGCCGAGTTTGATATCGTCGCCGAGGGTTTTGATGCGGGCGTCCGCCTCGGCGAGGTGATCGAGCAGGACATGATCGCGGTGCCGGTCTCGGCCGAGCAGCGCCAGGTGGTCGTCGCTGCGCCTTCATATCTGCAGCGCTTCGGCGCGCCCGCACATCCGTCGGAGCTAACACAGCATTGCTGCATCGGCTGGCGTCCCGCGCCCGATGTCGCGCCCTATCGCTGGGAGTTCGAGGAGAACGGCCGTGAGTTTGACGTCGCGGTCAATCCGCGGGTCACGACCAACGATATGTGGGTCATGGTCCGCACCGCCTGCGCCGGCGGCGGGATTACTTTCGGCATGGAGGAACTGTTCAGGCCCTATGTCGCGCGCGGCGAACTGGTGACGCTACTCGATACTTGGCTGCCGCCGTTTGCGGGGTTCTTCCTTTATTTTCCGGAGCGTCGCAACCTGCCGCCAAAACTGCGTGCGCTGATCGATCACGCACGTTATCGCCCGGAGAAATGAGCATACTCCGTCCCTCATGGTGAGGAGGCGCGTAGCGCCGTCTCGAACCATGAGTTGGTGAAACTCCGCGCTTGCGGCCATCCTTCGAGACGCCGCTGCGCGGCTCCTCAGGATGAGGGGAGAGCTTAGTTGATCGCGACTTTCCGATGCTCCGGCTCCGCCTCACTCCCAGCAATCAACCGCTTCAATTCAGGAATACACGAGCCGCAATTCGTCCCGGCCTTCAGCTTCGCACCGATCTCCCCCGCCGTCGCGCAGCCTCCCGCGATCGCTTCATTGATCGTGTTGCGACCGACGCCGAAACAGGCACACACGATCGCCCCCGCACTCGCGGCGCCGTCAGCCGATTTGCCGGACAGCAGCATGCGGCGCCGATCGTCGCTCAGCGCATCCGCGGCGAACGCGTCCTTCACGGCATCCCATGACAAGGCATCCTCCGCCGGCCCGACGAATAAACAGAGTTCGATCCGCTCGCCCGCAAACGACACCGCGCGATAGACGCCGCGGCCCACATCCTCAAAGCTGGCGACATCATCGCCCAGCAGCGGCGCAAGCCAATCGCGCCAGAGTGCAAGCTCCGCATTGTCCGCCAGCAGATAACCGACGCCTCCCGTCACCGCGACGCGCGCGAAAACTACGCCGGGTGGTAGCGCCAGCGGTTTCCGCGATAGCACGAAACCGCGACGGCTCACCGTCACCGCTGCAATCGACACCGGCGTTGCCTTGTTTTCCGGTTGCCCGGAAAATGGATCGACGAACGGCGCCACCAGCGCGCCGATGCGCGCATAGCCGGCGGTCGCGTCATTCCAGTGGATCGGCGCGAACAGCATGCCGCGCTGCTGGCGCTCGCTGATCACCACCTTCAGCGTGCAGGCGCCGTAATCCGTCGTCAGCTCCGCATAGCCGCCATCGACAATGGCGAAGCGCGCGGCATCGTTGGGATGGATCTCCACATAGGGTTCGGGGATATGCTGGCCGAGCCGCGGGCTTAGGCCCGTGCGCGTCATGGTGTGCCACTGGTCGCGCACACGGCCGGTATTCAGCCGCAGCGGTCGTGCAGGTGTCAGATGCGTACGCAATTCCGGCGCTTCCGGCGCGATGAACTGGCCGCGATGATCTCGGGTGTAAAACCCTCCGCTGGCGAAGAAGCGTGCCTGCTGCGTGGTCGCCCCCTTGCGCAGTGGCCATTGCACCGGCGCCATGGTGTCGAAGGCCTCGTCGGAGACGTGCATGAGCCCGCCGATATAGAAATCGCGGCTGCCGTCATTCTCGAAATCCGACAGCGCCGCGTGTTCGCGAAATATCTCCGCGGCGGAGGTGTAGGCAAACCCCGCCCCAAAACCGAGCCGTTTCGCCACCTCGCTGAGCGCCCACCAATCCGGCTTCGCCTCGCCCGGCGCCGATAGAAACGAGCGCTGCCGCGAGATCCGGCGCTCGGAATTCGTCACCGTGCCCGATTTCTCGCCCCAGGCCAGCGCGGGCAGCAGCACATGCGCGCCGGCATTCACCGTGTCATTGGAGAGCACATTCTCCGACACCACGAACAGATCGAGCTTGCCGAGCGCCGCGCGCACCGCGTCCGCATCGGGCAGCGACACCGCGGGATTGGTACCCATCACCCACAGCGCCTTGATCTCGCCGCGGCCGATAGCCTCGAACATCTGCACGGCCTTAAGGCCTTCATGGGTGGCGATATGAGGCGCCTTCCAGAACCGCCGCACGCGGTCGATCTCGACCGGCGTGAAGCCCATATGCGCCGCGAGCTGGTTGGCAAGGCCGCCGACCTCGCGACCGCCCATCGCATTGGGCTGCCCCGTGAGCGAGAACGGCGATGCGCCCGGCTTGCCGATGCGGCCCGTGGCGAGATGGCAATTGATGATCGCATTGACCTTGTCGGTGCCCTGCGCCGACTGGTTGACGCCCTGCGAATACAGCGTGACCACGCGCGGCGTCTGCCGGAACGTCTGGAAGAAGGTGGCGACATCCACTTCGTTGAGGCCAGTCGCCCTGGCCGTCGCGGCGACGCTGCCAGCGATGGTTTTGGCGCGCGCCAGCGCGTCATCGAATCCCGTCGTGTGATGTTCGATGTAAGCGCGATCCAGCGCGCCATTGTCGGCGAGATAGACGAGCAGCCCCGAGAACAGCGCCGTGTCGGTGCCGGGCTTGAGGCCAAGAAAGAGATCATCGTCGCCCACGGTGTCGGTGCGGCGCGGATCGATGACCACGAAGCGCGCGCCCCGCGCCTGCTTGTTGGCGAGCATGCGCTGATACAGCACAGGATGACACCAGGCGGCATTGGAGCCGACAAAGACCAGCAGATCGGCCTCGTCGAGATCCTCATAGCAGCCCGGCACCGTATCGGCGCCGAAGGCGCGCTTGTGGCCGACCACCGATGACGCCATGCAGAGCCGCGAATTGGTGTCCACATTGGCGCTGCCGATAAAACCCTTCATCAGCTTGTTGGCGACGTAATAGTCCTCGGTGAGCAGTTGCCCGGACAGATAGAACGCCACCGCGCCGGGCCCATGTTCGGCAATGATGCTGCGAAATCCATCGGCGACATGATCGAGCGCATGGCTCCACGTCGCGCGGGTCAGCTCTCCAGAGGCATCGCGCATCATCGGATGCAGCAGGCGATCGTCCAGCGCCAGCGTCTCGCCGAGTGCCGAGCCCTTCGAGCAGAGCCGCCCGAGATTGGCGGGATGGTTGGGATCGCCGGCGATGGCCGCGCCGCCCTGCCCGTCCGGCGTCGCCAGCACACCGCAGCCGACGCCGCAATAGGCGCAGGTGGTGCGGACGGTGGCGAGCCTGGTGTCGATCGCGTTCATCAGGCCGCCTTTGCAATGGGACGACCGAACATCATGTCGGCGCGGAAGGCGGACACATCCGCGCCGCTACGGATCAATTCGAGATACCACAGCGCATCGCTGGTATCGCCGACCAGCACCGCGCCGGTGAGCTCGCCGCCGGCAATGACGAGCTTCTTGTGGGTGCCGCGCCGGATATCGCTGAGGAGCAATGTCTCGCTGCCTTCCGCCGCCATGAAATCGCCGGCGGAAAACACGCTGACGCCGGAGACCTTGAGATTGGTGGACAGGATGCTTCCGCTATATGCGGCTTGGCCGCCAGCCAGATGCCGCGCCAACACCTTCGCCTGTTCGTAAGCGGGCTCGACAAGGCCGTAGCAAGTGCCGCGATGCTCCGCACACTCGCCGAGCGCGAACACGCCATCGCTCGCCGTTGCCATGGCGTCATCGACGACGATACCGCGATTGACCGATATGCCAGCGTCCTTGGCCAACGCCGTATTCGGCCTGATGCCGGCTGCGAAGATGACCGCATCAGCGTCCAGCATACGGCCATCGGCGAGTTCGACGCGCTCGACGGCCTGGGCGCCATGAATGCGGGCCGTATTCGCATTGAGCAGGATCTTGACGCCCTTGCGCTCGACCAGCGTCTTGAGCAATTCCGCCGCGGGACCATCAAGCTGCCGCTCCATCAGGCGATCCATCAGATGGATCAGCGTGACATCGGCGCCGGCCTTGGCGAGACCATACGCAGCCTCAAGCCCAAGCAAGCCACCACCGACAACGACGACGCGTTTCTTCTGCTCAGCCAACTCGATCAGGCGATCGACGTCGTGGCTGTCGCGAAACACATGCACGCCGGCGAGATCGCCGCCGGGCACAGGCAGCCGCAGCGCGGAGGAGCCGGTGGCGAAGACCAGCTTCGAGAAGCCGACGCGCTTGCCGGCCGATGTGGTCACCTCGCGCGCAACGAGATCGACCGACGTCGCCCGCGCGCCATATTTCAAGGTGACGCCGCGATCGCGCCACCATGCGGCGGGCTTGAGCTCGATCTCCTGCGAGGTCGCCTCGCCCGCCAGAACCGAGGACAGCAGCACGCGATTATAAGCCAGCCGCGGTTCATCGCCGATCACGGCGATGGCGTAGCGGCCAAGCGATGACTTTGCGAGTTCGTCCACAAGGCGTGCCGCCGCCATGCCGTTTCCGATGATGACCAGCGGCTCGCTCATAGTGAGGGAATCTCCCGTTCAATAAAGGACGTCATTGCGAGGAGCCGCAGGCGACGAAGCAATCCAGTCTTCGGGTGCTGCTGTCTGGATTGCTTCGCTGCGCTCGCAATGACGGCGGAATGTGCCGCGCCTTACGCCGCTTCCACGAATTTGTGGCGCTCGTACAGGAATTCCAGCACGCGCTTGCGGCACTTGAGGTAGATCGGGTCAGACGCCAGCTCGATGCGCTTTCGCGGGCGGCTCAGCGGCACGTCCAGCACCTCGCCGATGGTCGCGCTCGGGCCATTGGTCATCATCACGATGCGATCCGATAGCAGCACCGCCTCGTCCACGTCATGGGTGATCATCACGATGGTGTTGCCGAGCTTCTGATGCAGCGCCATCACCGAATCCTGTAAATGCGCGCGCGTCAGCGCGTCGAGCGCACCGAACGGCTCGTCGAGCAGCAGCACCTTCGGCTCCATCGCCAGCGCGCGGGCGATGCCGACGCGCTGCTTCATGCCGCCGGAGATTTCCGACGGGCGCTTGTCCTTGGCATGGGTCATCTGCACGAGATTGAGATTGTGCAGGGTCCATTCGTCGCGCTCGGCGCGGCTCTTGGTTTTCGCGAACACCTTGTCCACGCCGAGACGGACATTCTGATAGACCGTCAGCCACGGCAGCAGGCTGTGGTTCTGGAATACGACCGCACGATCCGGCCCGGGCGAATTCACCTCACGGCCTTCCAGCAGCACGCCGCCATTGGTGGCGCGCGTTAGGCCGGCGATGATGTTGAGCATCGTCGACTTGCCACAGCCGGAGTGTCCGATGATCGAGACATACTCACCCTTGCCCAGCGTCAGGTTGATGTCCTTGAGCACTTCGGACGTCACCTTGCCGCGGGAGAACACCTTGTCGATATGGTCGAGTTTCACATAAGGCGTCATGATCATGCTCCTTAAGCAGCCGAAGTGCCGTGGGTGACGAGCTTGCCGAGGCCGGCAATGAGGCGATCGAGCACGAAGCCGACGATGCCGACATAGAACAGCGCCAGGATGATCTCGCTGATATGCGATGAATTCCACGCATCCCAGATGAAGAAGCCGATGCCGACGCCGCCGATCAGCATTTCGGCCGCGATGATGGCAAGCCAGGACAGGCCGATGCCGATGCGCAGGCCGGTGAAGATATAGGGCGCCGCGGCCGGCAGCATCACCTTGCCGAAGAACTCCAGCGGATTGAGCTGCACCACGGCGGCGACGTTCCGATAGTCCTGCGGGATGTTGCGGATGCCGACGGCGGTGTTGATGATGATCGGCCAGATCGAGGTGATGAAGATCACGAAGATGGCCGACGGCTGGCCATCGCGGAATGCGGCGAGCGCAAGCGGCAGCCAGGCCAGCGGCGGGATCGTGCGCAGCACCTGGAAGATCGGATCGAGACCGCGCATGGCCCAGACGGATTGCCCGACCAGCGTGCCGAGACCGATGCCGACGACGGCGGCCAGTGCATAACCATAAGCGACGCGCCAGAGGCTGGCGGACAAGTGCCAGAACAGGCCCTTGTCGAGGCCGCCATTGTCGAAGAACGGATCGAAGATCAGCTCTTTCGTATCCTTGTAGACTTTCGACGGCGGCGGCAGCGTCGAGCCGGCGCGCTGGCACAGCAGCTCCCACATCACGCCGAGCAGAATGACGACGATGAGCGGCGGGATCACCTGCGCCGCCGCCTCCTTCGCCATCTTGCTGTATTTCTCCGCTTTGGGCGGAGCCTTCGGAGCCAGTGCGACGACCGCAGCCGGCGTCTTCGCCAGCTGTGTCACAGGCTCGGTCTTCAGGGCATGCACGTTCATCGCACTGGTCTCCATGTCGTTCACCGCACCGATCAGACTTCGATGCGCTTGATGGCGAGCGATTTCAGATAGGCGGCGGGATCGGCGGGATCGAACACCTTGCCGTCGAAGAAGGTCTCCTTGCCGCGCGAGGTGGACGTCGGCAGCGCCGCGCCCAGTTCCTTCGCCGCGTCCTTCCAGAGATCCTCGCGGTTGACCTTGGCGATCAGCGCCTTGCTATCAAAACCCGGCTCGTATTTGCCCCAGCGGATGTCTTCGGTCATGAACCAGAGGTCGTGGCTCTGATAGGGATATGAGGCAAAGTCGTCCCAGAACTTCATGATATGCGGCGAGTTCTCGACCACGCGGCCGGTGCCGTAATCGAACCTGCCCTTGACGCGATCGGTGACGTCGTCCACGGGGCAGTTGATCCACTGGCGCTTGGCGTTGATGGCCGCGAGTTCGTTGTGGTTCTCGGGCTTCTCGCACCACTGCTGCGCTTCCATCACGGCCATCAGCAGCGCCTTCGCCGCCTTCGGATTCTTGTCGACCCAGGCCGCGCGCATGCCGAGCGATTTTTCCGGATGCTTGTTCCAGAGCTCGCCGGTGGTCAGCGCGGTGTAGCCGATGTTCTGGTGAATGAGCTGCAGATTCCACGGCTCGCAGACGCAGAAGCAGTCCATCGTGCCGACCTTCATATTGGCCACCATCTGCGGCGGCGGCACCACGATGGTTTCGATGTCCTTGTCGGGATCGATGCCACCCGCGGCAAGCCAGTAGCGGATCCACAGGTCATGCGTGCCGCCCGGGAAGGTCATCGCCGCCTTCACCGATTTGCCGCCCGCCTTCTTCTTCTCGAACGCGACCTTCAATGGCGCGGTGTCGGTGCCGACCTTGAGGTCCTTGTATTCATTGCCGACGGAGATGCTCTGCCCATTGAGATTCAGCCGCGCCAAAATATACATCGGCGTCGGCACATTGTTCTGCGTCACCTTGCCGGCAGAGATCAGATACGGCATCGGCGTCAGGATATGCGCGCCATCGATGCCATTGCCTTCGGAGCCGAGCACGAGATTGTCGCGCGTCGTGCCCCACGAGGCCTGCTTCAGCACTTCGGTTTCCGGCAGGCCGTATTTCGCGAAGATGCCCTTTTCCTTGGCGACGAACAGTGGCGCCGCATCGGTGAGCGCGATGAAGCCGAGCTTCGCGCCCTTCACTTCCGGCCCTGCCCCTTGCGCAAAGGCGCCGGCGGGGAAATTGAGCTTGGCGGCGGCCAGCAGGGCAGCGGTGCCTGCGCCGACCTTGAGGAGCTGGCGGCGGCTGATCTTACGGCCCGGCTTCGTCTCTGACTTCGTCATTGGTCGGTGTCGTCCTTTCGCGCCTCGGTACGGCCGGCATGGCGATTCCCGCACGCAAAGTGGCGCGGCTGGAGGAAGCCTCCAGGATGGCAGTGCTGGCTGGTGATGAATGGTGACGGCTACAATGGCGTCGCTAAGAACTATTCAAATCGCGTGCCAAGCAGATACATTCGGAAAATGAGCGCGTTCTCATCCACTTAGGCCTGCAGCCGGATGAGCCGAGGCCGGCCGCACGCCACGAAACGTCGCGCTTCGCTCAATTTTTGTGCGACGCACTAAAATTAGGCGCAGCGGCAATTTCGCGCGACCATACAGCCATGCGCCAGCTTGTATGGGGATGATGCAGCATCGGTCATGGACAGCGGAGCGCCGGGCTCGCTTAATCCAATACCCCACACGCCATCCGAGTGCCGCCGATGTCCAGTCGTTTCACCGCTCCGACCATCTCGCCCGATCAAGCCGGCATGTCCGCCGCAGCATTGCAACGGATCACGCGCCACCTCGAGACCCGCTATCTCGACAGTGGCCGTTTCCCCGGCGCGCAGCTCCTGATCTATCGCCGTGGCGGCATCGTGCATCAGAGCGTCCACGGCTTCGCCGATGTGGAGCGCAAGGCGCCGGTAACGCCCGACACCATCTTCCGCATCTACTCCATGACCAAGCCCATCACCACGGTGGCGCTCATGATGCTGGTGGAAGAAGGCCGCGTCGCGCTCGACGAGCCCGTGCACAAATACATTCCGGAATGGAGCCATCTCGGTGTCTATCAAGCCGGCCTCGCGCCCCTGTTTCTGACGCGTCCCACAACGCGACCGATGCAGATCGTCGATCTCTTGCGCCATACCGCAGGGCTCACTTACGGCTTCCAGAACCGCACCAATGTCGATGCAGCCTATCGCACGCAAAAGATCGGCGAGATCGAGAAGGCCGGCACCATGGCGACGATGATCGCCGACCTTGCAAAGATCCCGCTCGAATTCTCGCCAGGCGATGCTTGGAATTATTCGGTCGCCACCGATGTCGTCGGCTATCTCGTCGAAACCATCAGCGGCCAGCCTTTCGAACAATTCCTGCAGCAGCGCATCTTCGATCCGCTTGGCATGACGGATACCGGCTTCCACGTACCAGCAGACAAGGCGCACCGTTTTGCCGCCTGTTACGCAGCGGATGGCAAAGGCGGCATGACGCTGCAGGACGATCCAACCACCAGCTCATTTCTGACGCCGCCCTCCTTCATTTCAGGCGGCGGCGGCCTGTGCGCGACGGCATCGGACTATCTCACCTTCTGCCGCGCATTGCTGAATGGCGGCGCCCTCGGTGACGTCCGGCTGCTGTCTCCGAAAACGATTGCACTGATGGCGTCCAATCACCTGCCCGGCGGACGCGACCTCACCGAGATGTCGAAGTCGTTGTTCAGCGAAGCGAGCTATGCCGGCGTCGGCTTCGGATTAGGCTTCTCCGTCACGATGGATCCGGCAAAGACTCTCATTCCCGGCAGTGCCGGCGAATATGCGTGGGGCGGCGCAGCGAGCACGGCATTCTGGATCGATCCACGCGAAGAGCTGATCGCGATCTTCATGACTCAACTACTACCATCGAGCGCCTATCCCGTTCGTCGCGAGCTACGCACGATGGTTTACTCGGCTTTCACCGAGAGCAATGGTTAGTAATAGGCGGCTTGATCAATATTGATCAGGTTAGAATCTGAAAAAGAACTCACGAAGAATCATGCGAATTCCCTGTGAATGAGAATCTGCAACGAAACTTCCGGTACACCTGCCACGTAATAACAACTACGCACGGAATTGTGATGGGATGGAGCGAGTGTTGTCATTTTGCGAAATGCAGGAATTCAGCGGAAAAACGATGGAATTCTGCATGCCAGAGTGAAAATGCGAACCGGTGTCAGTTATCGCAGGTGCGTGTGGCAATTGGCGTGTGTATAGCTTGAAGCCCAACCTCTACTTTTGCTTTCGTTGCGAAATCAGCGTGGTGGAAGTTGGCAAATACTTTGTTGCTGCGTGTTTCGAGCGCGATGGAACTGCAATCGAATACCGCAAATTTGTAAAGACACTGAAATGGGAATGACCGGAGCGAGAATAGTTTGATGATTTCGCGCATCGCGACGATTTCAACCATTCCGATTGTCATCACGATGTGTATAAAGAAGATGCCTTTGGATGATAGCTTTTATGTCTCTCGAGCCGATAGGCCTTAATCAAAAAAATAAAATCAACAACTTCCTTATCAAAACAAAACTGAATGGTGACGAATGAAGCAACGTAGCGCCGGCAAGTCCGACATAGAGTTGGGCAAGCGAATCCGTCTTCGTCGTGTCGAGCAGAAGATCTCGCAGGCGGATTTAGGCGAGAAACTGGGTGTCAGTTTCCAGCAGGTCCAGAAGTACGAAAAGGGCGTGAACCGTGTGGGCGCCGCGCGCTTGCAGCAGATCGCTACTGCGCTCGATGTGCCAGTCACCTTCTTCTATGATGGCGACGGCAAGAGCCGTGAAGTCGAAAGCCTTCTGTTCCTCGACAGCGCCTTCAGCTTGCGCCTGCTGCGTGCCTATAGCCGCATCAAGAGCCAGACCGTGCAGCGTCAGATGGTCGTGCTGATGGAAGCCATCGCGGACGAAGAAGACGAGAAGTAAACATCGCACGCGCCGCCGGGGGCATCCGGCGGCCGCACGATGGTGCCATGAAAAATCCCGTCGCTCGCGCGACGGGATTTTTTTTGTTTTGGAGCACATCGATTGATGGCCTCCCTCCCCCAAGCCGCGAAGCGGCGCAGTGGGGAGGGATAAGACCTCACGTCGGCGTCAGGATCGCGCGGCCGACCAGCTTGCCGTCCTTCAATTCGTTCAGCGCCGCATTGGCGCGCGCGAACGGCATCGGCGTCGTCGGAATCGGCGCGATCTTCTTGGTGCGCACCAATTCAAGCAGCTCCTTGGTCTCCTTGAGATTGCCGACATAGCTGCCCTGGATGGTCAGCGCCTTCATGGCGATCAACGGCAAGGCCCAGGTGGCGCCGCCACCGAACAGGCCGACCATGATCAGCGAGCCACCCTTCGACAGCGCATCGAAGCCGAGCTGCGTGGTCTGCGCATTACCGACCAGATCGATCACCGACAGGATCGGGCCGCCGGCGGCCTTGGCGAGCTGCGCCAGCGCATCCGGCGCATTGCCGTCCACGGCGGCGAGTGCGCCAGCCTTCAGCGCGGCGTCGCGCTTGTTGGCATCGATATCCACCACGATGGCGCCCTTGCCACCCATCGCCTTCAGCAATGTCAACGCCATCAGGCCAAGGCCGCCGGCGCCGAAGATCACGATCGGATTGCCGAGATCCTTCTCGACCTTCTTCAGCGCGCTGTAGGTGGTGACACCCGAGCACGCATAAGGCGCGGCAACGACCGGATCCATGCCCTTCAGGTCGATCAGATATTTCGGATGCGGCACCAGCATGTAGTCGGCATAGCCGCCGTCGCAATGCACGCCGAGACAGCGCGGCTGCAGGCAGAGATTTTCCTCGTCATCGAGGCAGACCGCGCATTTGCCGCAGCCGATCCACGGATAGGCCAGCGCGACATCGCCGACCTTGACGCCATCCTTCGGCGCATCCGGCCCGAACGACACCACTTCGCCGACGGTCTCATGGCCCATCGTATGCGGCAGGTTAATGCCGCGCTCTTTCAGCGACAGTCGCTTGCGGCCGTGGCCGAGCTCGTAGCCGCCTTCCCAGATGTGGAGATCGCTGTGGCAGACGCCCGCGGCCTTGACGCGGATCAGCACCTGGGTGCCGGTCGGCTGCGGCGTATCCTGATCGACCTCGCCCAGCGGCTCGTTGAATTCGATGACCTTGAAGCTTTTCATTTTGGTTTTCTCCCGGTTGAAACTGTTGTTCGTTCGTCGTGATCGTAGGATGGGTCGAACGGAGGCGCAAAGCGCCGGAGTGATACGCATCACCGCATGCTCCGGCGTTCGTTGTGATGGGTATCGCTGCGCTCAACCCATCCTACATCCGCGCGTCATGCCGCCGCCTTCGCGCTGCGGATCGCCTCCCACACTTTGATCGGCGATAGCGGCGTATTCATCTGCGTCACGCCATAAGGCGCCAGCGCATCGAGTACGCCATTGACGACGCAAGGCGGACCACCGATGGCACCGCTCTCGCCGCAGCCCTTGGCGCCGATCGGATTGGTGACGCAAGGCGCCGAACCATCCAGCGTGACATTCATCCACGGCAGATCGCCCGCGCGCGGGATGCAGTAATCCTGATAGGTCGCGGTGATGAGCTGGCCATCCTCGTCGTAATGGACATTCTCATACAGCGCCTGGCCGATGCCCTGCGCGACGCCGCCATGGATCTGGCCGGTGACCAGCATAGGATTTACCGCCACACCGACATCGTCCACCGTGGTGTAACGCACGACATGGGTGATGCCGGTTTCCGGATCGATCTCCACCTCGCAGATATGCGTGCCATTTGGCCAGCTCGGCGCATCCACCTCGCCGGTGGAATCGACGCTCAGCCCCGCGCCGCCTTCAGCGTTGGCGATCTCGAACAGGCTGACGCGCTTATCGGTGCCCACCACCGTGAGGAAGCCATCGACATATTCGATGTCCTCCACCGAGGCTTCCATCATGTTCGACGCCTTCTCGCGCGCTTTCGTGATGAGGTCCTGCGTCGAGACCACCGCCGCGGTGCCGCCGACGAACAGCGAGCGCGAGCCGACGCTGCCGAAGCCGAGCGCGGTGTCGGTGTCGCCCTGCCGCACATCGATGCTGTTGATGTCGATGCCGAGCGAGGTCGCCACCATCTGCGAATAGGCGGTCTGCAGGCCCTGCCCCATGGCCATGGTGCCGGAATAGAGAATGACGCGGCCATTCGGTGTCGCGGTCAGCGTCACCTTCTCGGTGTGGTTACGGCCGCCGGTCCATTCGATATAGCTGGTGAGCCCGCGGCCATAGAGCATGCCACGCTTCTTGGCTTCCTTCTTGCGCGCCGCAAAACCGTCCCAGTCGGACAGCTCCGACGCACGCTCCAGCATATGTGCGAAGGCGCCGCTGTCATACACCTGACCGACGGCGTTCTTGTAGGGAAACTGCGTCGGCTTGATGTAGTTCACCTTGCGGATCGCGCGCGGGTCCATGCCGATCTGGCGCGCGGCCGCATCGAGCAGCCGCTCCATGATGAACACCGCTTCCGGACGCCCGGCGCCGCGATAGGCGCCGACGGGCGCGGTGTTGGTCATCACGGCCTTGATCTCGTAATGCACGTCCGGCACGTCATAGACGCTGGTCTGCACGAACGGCCCGAGCACCAGCGGAATGATCACGCCGGTGCCCGACAGATACGCACCAGTGCCACCCAGCGACTTCACCCGATAAGCCTGAATGCGGCCCTTGGCATCGAGTGCGAGCTCAGCGGTCGAGGTGAGATCGCGGCCATGGGTGCCGCCGACGAAATCGTCGGTACGGTCACCGCGCCAGCGGATCTTCTTGCCGAGCTTCACCGCCGCATAGGCAACGATGCCGTCTTCCGGATAGAGGCTGGTCTTCTGCCCAAAACCGCCGCCGATATCGCCGACCACGAGACGGATGGAATCCTTCGGACGCTTCAGGATCGCATCCGCGATGATGTCGCGCGTTGCCATCGGCGTCTGCGACTGCAGATAGACGGTGAGACGGCCGGTCTTCTTGTCGACTTCCGCGATCGTGCTGCGCGGCTCCATGGCCGAAGGCACGAGACGCTGGCTGACGATGTCGAGCGACACCGTGTGCTTGGCAGCGGCAAAGATCGCCTCGATCTTGGCCGCATCGCCATAGCTCATGGAGGCCGCGATATTGTCGGGTGCATCCGGCCAGATCGCCGGCGCCCCATCGGCAATGGCCGCAGCCGGATCGACCACCGCGGGCAGCACGTCGTATTCAACCTCGACCGCTTCGGCGGCAAGCTGCGCCTGAATGCGCGACGTCGCGATCACGACAGCAACGCCTTCGCCGGCATAGCGCACGGCTTCATGCGCCAAGAGCCGCCGCGGCGGGAATTTCATGTCGGAGCCATCGGGGCGCTTGAAGATGTTCAGCGTCGGCAGCGTCCCCACATCATCGGCGACGAGATCGGCGCCAGTGATGATCGTATGCACGCCCGGCATCGCCTTGGCGGCCTCGACACCCACCGAAACGATTTTCGCATGCGCATGCGGCGAGCGCAGCACATGCAGCCAAAGCGCGCCGTCTTCCGGCTTGTCGTCGATGAAATGGCCCTGCCCGGTGAGGAGACGCTGATCTTCAAGACGCTTGGGAGACAGTCCCGCGCCGAAACGCAGGTTGGCAGGCAGAATATTCATCAGGCGTCCTTGGCAGGCGTTCTTGGGGATGGGCCGTTCGGCGAGTTGACCGAACCTTGCCCGAAAAACCCATGCACGCCAACCGCATTGCGGCAGGCCAGAACGGCGCGATCTGCATGGTGAATAATGTTACACTCGGATCGTAGGGCGGATGAGGCGAAGCCATAATCCGCCGCGGAGTTTCAGCCATGCACTCGGCCGGCGGATTACGCTTCGCTCATCCGCCCTACAAAATAGCGTCACCCCATCTCTTCCAGCACCCGCGCGACGACCTTGCGCTCGTCCGCCGTCAGTGCCGGCTGCGGCGCCACGGGATCGCCGACGTCATAGCCCTGGATGACGAGCCCGGCCTTGATGCAGGCCGCGAGATTGTAGCGCGCGAAGGCCTCGTTGATTCCCCAGAGCTGCCGCTGCAGCACCATGGCCTCATCCCAGCGCTGCGCCTTGCAGAGGTCATAAAGTCGCACGCTCTGCTTCGGCACCACGCAAGCGGGCCCGGCCATCCAGCCGACGCCGCCGATCAGCATCACTGCCGCGGGAATATGCGCCGAGGCTGCGAACACACTGAGCTTGTCGCCGCAACGATTCATGATCGACAGCAGGCGCCCCGTATTTGTCGATGCATCCTTGATGTAATTGATGCGCGGATGTTCGGCGAGCCGCGCCACCACATCCAGCGTGAGATCGGAGCGCTGGAATTGCGGATTGGTGTAGATCACCACCGGAATATCGACGGCGTCCGCAATAGCGCGGAAATAGGATTCGATCTGCGCATCCTTGAGCGGAAAATACGCTTCAAGGATCGCCAGAATGCCGTTGGCGCCGAGTTTCTGATACGACTTCGCCTGCGCGACCGCATCCACCGTGGAGGTCGAAGCGACACCGGCCACGACAGGCACGCGTCCTTGCGCGGCTTCGATGGTGGTCTGCACCACGGCGCGGCGCTGCTCGCGATTGAGATAGGCGAACTCGCCGGTGGAGCCGAGCGGCGTCAGCCCATGCACGCCGGATGTGATCAGATCACCGCATAGCTGCCCCAATACATCGGTGCGGATGCGGCCTTCGGCGTCGGTCGGCGACACCAGATAGGGAAACACGCCGTGAAAATCGGCCATGGCATTATGCTTTCGGTTTGAAATGCTCGATCACGCGCAGCAAAACGCGCGCGCTGGCTTCGACATCCGCCTCATCCACGTGCTCCGCCGGATTGTGACTGATACCGCCGCGACAGCGCACGAATAACATCGCGATATCCGCGATGTCGATCATTGCCATGCCATCATGGCCGGCGCCGCTCGGCAATGCAAACACGCGAAAACCTTCCGCAGCGATCGCCGCACCGATCTGCTGCTGCAGCCATGATGCGCAGGGCGCTGTGCGGTTTTCATGCGTGACATCGATCTGCAGTTCCAGCCCGCGCCGCTGCGCAATGGCCTCGATGCTGCGACGGATGTCGCCCACCGCCGCGCTCCGGCGGTCATCGCTGGGCGCGCGAATATCCAGCGTGAACGACGCCACGCCCGGAATGACGTTGCCCGCGCCAGGCGCGGCATCGATCACGCCCACCGTGCCGACCAGACCTTCACGATCGGCAAGGCACCGCGTCTCCACCGCCACGATACATTCCGCAGCGCCCGCCAGTGCATCACGCCGCAGCGCCATGGGCACCGTCCCCGCATGACCGGCCATGCCGCGCATGGTGACAGCAAGCCGCGTGGCACCGGCAATGGCCGTCACCACACCGACCGGCAATGCCTCGGCTTCAAGCACCGGCCCCTGTTCGATATGCAATTCGAGATAGGCCAGCACGTCCTCCGCCCGGCGCGCCGCGTCGCCGATGCGATCGGGATCAAGCCCGAAAGCTATCATGGCGTCGCGCATGGAGACGCCATCGTTGTCGCGGCTCTCAAGTGCCGCCGCGACGAAAGTGCCCGCGACGGCGCGGCTGCCAAGCAGCGTCGATGCGAAGCGCGTTCCCTCCTCATCGCCGAAGGCCACTATCTCGATCGCAAAAGGCAGCTGCACACCGCGGCGATGCAGATCACCGACGCAGGCGATCGCAGAGACAATGCCCAGCGGCCCGTCCCAGCGGCCCGCATCGCGCACACTGTCATAATGCGAGCCCAGCATCAGGCATGGCAGGCCGGGCGTCGCGCCTTCGTAACGCCCGCAGACATTCCCGATCGCATCCATGCGTGCCGACATGCCGGCAGCCTGCATCCACCTGATCAGCAGATCGGCGGCGGCACGATGCTCCTTCGACAGGAACACGCGCGTGAGATGGTCGGGTGTCTCAGAGATCGTCGCGAGTTCATCGATCCGCTGAACGATCTCAGCGCCAAGCAAACCATCGCGCACACGATTATCTTTCATCACCACTCCGATCGCACGCGTCGATCGCCACCATTATTGGAACCAGTCTCGCAGCAACGGCAGCGCCCCTAACCTCTCCCCGCATCTCGCGCGGGGAGAGGTTAGGAGCGATCAGCGAATGTCATGGGCATCGGCCGCCAAATGCTTCAGATGCGCATGCCAATGCTCGGCGATCTGCAGGCGCGTCGGCACCCAGACTTTCTCGTGCCCCACGATATAATCAAGAAACCGCATCAAGCTCGCTGCACGGCCGGGCCGGCCGACAAGCCGGCAATGCAGCCCCACCGTCATCATCTTCGGCGATGTCGCGCCTTCCGCATAGAGCACGTCGAACGCGTCCTTCAGATAGGAGAAGAACTGCTCGCCATTGGCAAAGCCCTGCGTATTGATGAAGCGCATGTCGTTATTGTCGAGCGTATAGGGAATGATGAGCTGCGGCTCGCTTGGTCCCTTGATCCAGTAAGGCAGATCGTCGGCATAGCTGTCGCTGAGATATTTGAATCCCCCGATCTCCATCAGCAGCCGCAACGTGTTGCTTGAGCTGCGGCCGGTGTACCAGCCGGTCGGCCGCGATCCTGTCGCGTCCGTGTGCACGCGGATCGCATCCATGATCTCGGCGCGCTCGCGCGCCTCATCCATGTCCTTGTGCTCGATCCATTTGAGACTGTGGCTGGCGATATCCCAGCCGGCCTCTTTCATCGCCGCGACGATCTCGGGATTGCGCCGCAGCGCCGTCGCGACGCCGAACACCGTCGTCGGCAGCCCGCGCTCCGTGAACATGCGAAACAGCCGCCAGAAACCGGCGCGCGAGCCATATTCGAACATGCTCTCGATATTGGCATGGCGCTGGCCCGGCCAGGGCTGCGCACCCAGCACGTCGGAGAGAAACGCTTCCGATGCGGCGTCGCCATGCAGGATGTTGTTCTCGCCGCCTTCTTCAAAGTTGACGACGAATTGCACGGCTACGCGCGCGCCGCCCGGCCATTTGGGATCGGGCGGGTTGCGGCCGTAGCCGCGCAGATCGCGCGGATAGTCGCTCATCAGTCCACGAGCTCGATGCGGACTCTTTGCGCGCCCTTCCACAGCACCGTCTTGCCCATCTCCTTCAGCTTGTCGAGATTCGAGGTGATGGTGATGAAATGGTTGCCGGCGAGCTGGCCCATCTTACTGGCGAAATGCACGCCGCTATAGGCGAGCAGGATCTCGGTCTCGCTGATGCCGCCGGGATACAGGATCATGTGGCCCGGCGCCGGGAACGAGGTGTGGTTTTCGTAGTCGACACCGAAATCGAGATCGCCGAGCGGCATCCACACGCCCTCGCCGCTCCAGCGCACATGGATCGCCTGGCTGTCGAACGGCATCGCCTTCTTGAAGGCGGCGACGGTCAAGGGCGCATCGGCCTCCTCGAATGTCGCATCGAAGGTGAAGTCGCCGATATGGACTTTGAGCTGGCTCATGCGGGTCTCGCGAATTGGACTTGAGTTGGGTGTGACCAGTGTGCAGGTGCGCTGTGAAGAAGCAAGCGCGACACGCTGCCGTAGGATGGGTTGAGCGCAGCGAAAACCCATCGCTTTGCCCTGCCGCGGGCTCCGCTGATGGGTTTTCGCTCCGGCGCTGACGCGCCTGCGCTCTACCCATCCTACGATCTTGAGTCTTGTTCTTATTTTGTTCTTGACAAAATTCCCATCATCGTCCATATGCCTCCTGTCTTGTTCACGAGGGGCGCTCTCATGAGGCGTCTTTGAGCGGAGCAGGATGCGGCGCCTGCGGGCTTGAGGCAAACGCAGCCTCTCGCACTCGGGTGGTCGGGGGTAACCGTCCGACCCCACTATGGGGGTCTGCCGCTAGCGCGGCTGGACGCGGTGCGGGCGAAGGCAGGGAAACCTGTCGGATGATCCCTTGCGAGGGATTGCCCAGTACCCGGAAGAACGGTCCTTCGACCAAAAAGACGTCGCGGTGGCGCGCCGTAAGGCGTTGCGCGGCTCAGGTTTGCTGGCGATCCAGCAGGCACGAGCAGCGTCAAAAGCTACCCAAACGCGCCTTACGGCGTGCTGCCTCCCCTCATGTCTCGAGGAGAGAACTGCTCAAACCTCGGACGCCATGGGCGCCGCGAGAATGAGAAGCCGTGGCTGTTTGACATGTTGACCGGAAATGACGCGCAGAAGCGCGTGTTCTCCCTCCCCGGAGCGCAGCGAATGGGGAGGGTCCGCCGATAGGCGGGGGTGGGGACTCTCCCCACGGTAGGACGTCACGTGAGGATGCACCCCACCCGTCTCAAAGCTCGCTAAACGCTCGCTTTGATCCACCCTCCCCACTGCGCGGCTGCGCCGCTTGAGGGAGGGAGAAGAAATCACCGCTCATCACTCAGCGGCGGCCGGAACGTCAGCGGCTCTTCCTTGGCCCGCTTCCTTGCCCGCTCCAGCGCTTCCGCAAAATCCTGCGCATTGAACCACGGCAGATCGCGCATCGGCGCGTCGAGATCCTCGCCCCAGATTTGCGACACCTCGATATCGAATTTCATATTGTGCTTCTTGCTGACAGCCTGGACGCCGTAACCGGTGACAGCCCATTGCTTGCCGAGCCAGAAGACATCGCGATGTAGTACCACGCCCCTTACGCCCGCTTCCCCAACACGTCGCCCAAAGACGACGGCAGCCTCGACTCCATGAGAGCGAGGCCGATCCAAATCTCCGTTCGTCGAAGAACGCCATGATTGCGCGCCGATTGCGGCGGCGTTGCGATGCAAGTCAGCGCCATTCAGGCGGGCCAATCGCAGCTGCGCCTTCTGCGCAAAATCGATGTCCATCTATCTGCCCCCTGACGCTACGCAACACAACTGCAGCCGCTGCGACCACGCTATGCACTTCTGTTTTGACGAACTCCCCATGCTGCGCAGCGAAATTCTCCACAGGCGCAGCAACTCACAAGTCGCGACCGTGTGCTTTGTTCCTTTGTCGAAACGCGCATTGCTCGCATCTCCGAACCGATTCATGCCATAGATAACGAAAATCAAAGGGACGAGACGCAAGATGCCAGCACCCAAGCCGCCTGCCTTCGAAACGCTGAGCCTGCATGCGGGCCAGCATCCCGATCCCGTCACCGGATCGCGCGCGGTGCCGATCCATCAGACCACATCCTTCGTGTTTCAGGACACCGATCACGCCGCCGCTTTGTTCAACCTCGAACGCGCCGGGCACATCTATACCCGCATCTCCAATCCCACCATCGCGGTGCTGGAAGAGCGCCTTGCCGCGCTGGAGAATGGCGTCGGCGCCGTGTGTACGGCATCGGGCATGGCGGCGCTGCATCTCGCCATCGCCACCATCCTCGATGCCGGCGATCACATCGTGGCATCCTCGTCGCTCTATGGCGGCACCATCAATCTGCTGGCGCATACGCTGCCGCGCTTCGGCATCACCACCACCTTCGTCAAACCGCGCGATCACGATGCCTTCAAGGCGGCGATCAAGCCGAACACCAAACTCGTGATCGGCGAGACCATCGGCAATCCCGGCCTTGAAGTGCTCGACATCCCGGCGGTCGCCGCGATCGCGCATGCCGCAAAGATCCCGCTGCTGATCGACAACACCTTTGCCACGCCATTCCTGTCCCGGCCGCTCGATCTCGGCGCCGACCTCGTGATGAACTCGACGACGAAATGGATCGGCGGCCATGGCATCGCCATCGGCGGCGTGCTGGTCGATGGCGGCCGCTTCGACTGGCGTGCCTCCGGCAAATTCCCGCAGCTGACCGAGCCTTATGCCGGCTATCACGGCATCGTCTTCGACGAGCAGTTCGGCACCGCCGCCTTCATCATGCGCGCCCGCACCGAAGGTCTTCGCGATTTTGGCGCCTGCCTGTCGCCGACCAATGCGTTCCAGTTGCTGCAGGGGGTCGAGACGCTCGGCATCCGCATGGAGCGTCATGTCGCCAACACAAGCGCCGTACTCGCCGCGCTCACCGCGAACAAGGCCGTCGACTGGGTGCTGCATCCCTCGCTGGAGAACCATCCCGATCATGCGCTGGCCAAGACGCTGCTGCCACGCGGCGCCGGCTCGATCATTTCCTTCGGCATCAAGGGCGGTCGCCCGGCCGGCCGCAAATTCATCGAGGCGCTGAAACTCACCAGCCATCTCGCCAATGTCGGCGATGCCAAGACGCTGGTGATCCATCCGGCGTCGACCACACATCAGCAGATGGATGCGGAGCAGCTGAAAGCAGCCGGCATCGGCGAAGAGCTGATCCGCCTTTCAGTCGGTATCGAGGCCGCGCAGGACATCATCGACGATCTCGCGCAGGCGCTGCGCTTCTCGCAGAAGGGCTGAGCCGATGCAGATCACAGTCAACGGTCACGACACCTTCGTCGCCAATGGCGGGCGCACATTTGACCCGTCGCTGCCAGTCGTGGTGCTGCTGCATGGCGCCGGCTTCGACAGCTCCACTTGGGCGCTGCATACGCGCTGGTTCGCCCATCACGGCTATGCTGTGCTGGCGCCCGATCTTCCCGGCCACGGACGCAGCAGCGGCGAAGCACTCACCAGCATCGGCGATCTCGCCGACTGGACGGCCGCGCTGATCACGGCGTCCGGCGCAAAGAGCGCCCGCCTGATCGGCCATTCCATGGGCTCGCTGATCGCGCTGGAAACGGCGGCGCGTCACCCCGACATGGTCACGCGCCTCGACCTGCTCGGCCCGGCCGCGGCGATGACCGTCGGTCCGGACCTCCTCAAGGACGCCGAAGCCAATGAGCATTCCGCCATCGACATGGTGTCGATCTGGGGTCTCGGCATGCGCGCCGAACTCGGCGGCAGTCTTGCGCCCGGCCTATGGATGCATGCCGGCGCGCAGCGTGTGCTGGAGGCAACCAAGCCCGGCATCCTCCATGCGGACCTCAATGCCTGCAACGCCTATCAGAACGCCCTCACCGCAGCGGCCGCGATCAAGGTTCCGGTGACATTGATCCTCGGCGAGCGGGACATGATGACTCCCGCCAAATCCGGCAAGGCGCTGGCGGCTGCGATTGCCGGCGCGCGTACGGTGATCCTGCTGGCAACCGGCCACATGATGATGGTGGAACGCCCCGACGAGGTGTTGGCTGCACTCAGCAGCTAGAACCGGTCAAAGCCTGTTGCGCAGCGTGACGCGCTGTGCAATTGAGGTTCCGTCATCGGTGCCTCCGCGAGGAGGTGAAACGGGAATGCGGTGGGGGAGTTCGCCTGACGGCGAGGCCCCCCGATGCCGCGGCTGCCCCCGCAACTGTAAGCAGTCATTCGGATCCACAATGCCACTGAGCGAGGCTCGGGAAGGCGGATCTGGACAGCGCTGCGAGCCAGGAGACCGGCCGAGGACACGTTGAAAACACGTCCGACGGTGGGTCGGCGGTAAGGAATCTCATGTCTATCCGACTGATCGCTGCAAGCAGTGCAGCGATTCTGGCTATGTCCGCGCATCACGCGCAGGCGCAATCCAATAGCGAACAACTCTCCGAAGTCGTCGTCACCGCTAACCGCGCAGCGGAGTCGCTGAGCACAACCGGCAGCGCGATCAGCGTCGTCTCCGGCGAGACCATTGCGACATCGAATCCCGGTTCGCTCGTCGATGCGCTGCGCAGCGTGCCCGGTATCGACATTTCCGAAAATGGCGGTCCAGGCGGCACCGCAAATGTGCGCATGCGCGGCGGCAATACCGGCCAGACTCTGGTGATGATCGACGGCATCCGCGTCAACGATCCCACGGCTGCGTCCGGCGATTTCGAATTCGCGATGTTCGCGCCCTCGGCCATCGATCGCATCGAAGTGCTGCGCGGCCCGCAAAGCGCGCTCTACGGCTCCGACGCGATGGGCGGCGTGATCAACATCATCACCAAGAAAGGCTCAGGCCCCGCACAGTTCAATGTCCGCACCGAAGCCGGCAGCTATGGCACGGTGATGACGCAGGGATCGATGACCGGCACCAATGGTCCTTGGTCTTATGCTTTCACTGGCGGAGGTCAGCACTCCAACGGCTTTTCGCGTTACGGCTATCGCATTCCGTCCATCGAAGCGAAGTACCCGAACCTTGAAAGCGATGGTTTTGATCGCGTCGGCGGCTCCGCACGCATCGGCTACGATGCCGGCGAAGGCATCCGCTTCGAGGCTGGCACGGTGCAGTCCTTCACGCGCGCGGCCTATGACGCGGCGAGCGGCACTTATCCCGATACGGGATCGTCGACCGATCGCCTGCTGCAAACGATTTATGGCCGCGTCGGCCTCGACTCGTTCGGCGGTGTGCTGACGCACAATGTCACCGTTTCGAATACCCATACCGAGCGCAGCTTCAACGAACTCAGCTATCCGCTCAGCATGTCGCCGCCGCCAGGCGCGACCGCGCGAAAACTGGATTACTGGGGCGACAGTCTCGGTGCCGAATACCAAGCCACGCTGAAACTCGGCGCGTTCGGCTCGCTCGTCTATGGCGCCAAGACGCAAAGCGAAACGGCACAGACCTTCTCCACCAGCATTCTGCCGACACTCGGACAGATGACGCCGACATTGGCCAAGCAGCAGGATACGAATTCGATCTTCGCGCTGTGGTCCGTGCCGATCGGCGAACGGCTCAACATCACGCTGGGCGGCCGCGTCGATGACGTCGTCAACGTCGCCCGCTTCGAGACATGGCGCGCGACGGCGGCCTACAACATCTTCGAGACCGGCACAAAACTGCGTGCCAGCGCAGGCACCGGCGCGAAGGCACCAACGCTGTTCCAGCTCTATTCACAGGCCAACGGCACGCCGTCGCTCTCTCCGGAAACCAGTTTCGGCTACGACGCCGGCATCGATCAGAGCCTGTTCAACGGCCGCGTGATCCTTTCGGTCACCGGCTTTGCGAACGACTACAGCAATCTGATCAATTTCGTATCGTATACGCCGACAGCATGCGCTCTCGGCCAAACGACCGGTTGCTACAACAACGTCGCCCGCGCCGAGACCAGCGGCCTCGAAGTCGGCGCGACGATCGACGTGCTGCCGGGCCTCGTGAAATTCAACGCGGCTTACACCTATCTGCATGCCGTCGATCTCACCACGGGTTTGACCTTGGCGCGTCGTCCGCAAAATCTCGCGCGCTTCGCACTCACCATCACGCCGAACGATCGCTGGTTGATCGAGCCGCGCATCACCACGGTGTCGAAGCGCTACAGCAGCGCCAACGAGGTCGGCGTGGTCGATGCCTATACCCGCGTCGATCTCTATAGCGAATACAGGCTCGACGCGAACTGGAAAGTGTTCGCCCGCGGCGAGAACATCCTCAATGAGCGCTATCAGGAAGTGCTGAACTTCGGTACGACTGGCCCCGCACTCTATGCAGGATTCAACGCCACATGGTGACCGGACGACCAGCAGCACAGCGATACGCCATCGCGACATCGGCACTCGCCGTGCTGGTGGTGCTGTTGCTGCTGGCCTCGCTCGGCATCGGTCCGGTTCGTCTGCCGCCGCTGACGGTGCTCGATGCATTGGTCGGCGGCGCCAGCGATGTGCAGCAGATCATCGTCCGCGAGATCCGCCTGCCGCGCGCCATACTTGCTCTTGCCATCGGCGGCATGCTTGGCCTCTCCGGCGCAGCGTTGCAAGGCTTGCTCCGCAATCCGCTTGCCTCGCCCTCGTTGTTCGGCGCGCCGCAATCGGCCGCCTTCGGCGCGGTGCTGATGATCTCGCTCGGCCTCGCGGATGTCCGCTCATGGGCACTGCCCGTTGCGGGCATCAGCATGGCCTTTGCTTCCGTCTTCATGCTGCTCGCCATCGCCGGCCGCAATGCCGGATTGTTGCTTCTCATTCTCGCAGGTCTCGCGATCTCGAGTCTCGCCGGCGCTGCGACGGCGCTGGTGATGAACCTCTCGCCCAATCCCTTCGCCGCACTCGAAATCGCATTCTGGCTGCTCGGCTCGCTGGAAGACCGCAGCTTCCGCCATGTCGAACTGGCGCTGCCTTTCATCATCGCCGGCACAGCGATCCTGATGAGCCAGCGCTCGGCTTTCCGTGCGCTCAGCCTCGGCGAGGAAACCGCGCAGAGCCTCGGCGTCCATGTCTCGCGCCTGCGGCTGCTGGTGATCCTTGGCGTTGCCCTCGGTGTCGGTGGCGCGGTGGCTGTCGCCGGGAGTATCGGCTTTATCGGCCTCGTCGCGCCGCATCTGATGCGACCGATCGTCGGCCATGATCCGGCCCGGTTGCTGGTGCCGAGCGCGTTGACAGGTGCAGCGCTGCTGCTCGCGGCCGATATCGCCGTGCGCATCATTCCATCAACGAGCGATATCAAGGTCGGCGTGCTCACCTCGATCATCGGCGTACCGTTCTTCCTCTATCTGATCATGCGAGAACGCCGCGCGCTCGGTGGAGGCATCGCATGAGCGACGCGCCGCTGCTCACTGCACACGACCTGAACGTCACGCTGTCCGGCCGCCGCGTGCTGCAGGATGTCTCGCTGTCGTTGACCAAGGGACACCTCGTCGCTTTGGTCGGCCCGAACGGCGCCGGCAAGACGACGCTGCTGCGCGCCCTTGCCGGCTTGCAACCATCGACTGGCCAGATCAGCGTCGAAGGCACACCGCTCGCTGACCTGCCGCTGCGCGAGCGTGCAAAACGTTTCGGCTATCTGCCGCAAGGCCATCTCGTGCACTGGCCGCTGGTGGCGAAGGATGTCATCGCGCTCGGCCGCTATCCGCATGGCGGCACCGATCCGGCGCGGCTTTCGCCCATGGACGAAGCCGCCGTGCAGCGCGCGATGGAAGCGACCGACACGCTTGGCTTCGCCGATCGCCCGGTCAACGAACTCTCCGGCGGCGAACGCAGCCGCGTGGCGCTGGCGCGGGTTCTCGCTGTCGAGGCGCCGATCGTGTTCGCCGATGAGCCCACCGCCTCGCTCGATCCGCGCTATCAGCTCGATGTCATGATCAATCTGCGCCAGACCGCCGATCGCGGCGTGCTGGTGATCGTCGTTACCCACGATCTCGGCCTTGCTGCACGCTTCGCGGATACGGTGCTGGTGATGTCGGACGGCCGGCTCGTGACGCAAGCCGCGCCCGCAGACGCGCTGTCCGATACGATCCTCGCCGACGTATTCCGCGTCAGCACATATCGCGCCGCGCATGGCGATCAGGCCGTCATCATTCCCTGGGCGGGAGTGTGAGCGATGCCGCTATGGCGCCAGCGCGGCCGCAAGACGATCGAGTGCCGCGGCATTCTCCGGCAAGCCGAAGCGCAGCATCTCGCGCGACCAATCGAAGCTGCGGCACCAGATCTTTTTCTGTGCGAGCCGGCGATGCAGAGCGGACGCGTCGCGATGCCGCGCGAGACGATAGAGCGAGGTGCCGCCCACGATCTCGAAGCCTGCATCCATCAAGACGCCATCGAGCTTGATCGCCTGGGCCGCAAGCCGGACGCGCGTCGGCAATACCCAATACACATCGCCGAGCGTCTTGGCGCCCACATGCAATGCCGGCCCGGAAACGGCCCAGGGTCCAAGCACGGTGCGTATGCGATTAGCGATGTCCGGCGTCGCAATGGCAAAGCCGAGCCGGATGCCGGCAAGGCCATAGAATTTTCCGAACGAACGCAGGATGACGATCGGCAGCTTGCCGCAGGACGCAACGGCGCTGATCCCAGCATCCACATCGGCAAAGGCTTCATCGATCACCAGCCATCCGCCGCGCCGCTGCAACACTGCAGCGACCTCGGCAAGGCGATGCGGCTCGACGATGCGGCCATCGGGATTGTTGGGATTGACGATCACCGCATGCGTCACATGCGCCGGCAGTTCAGCGATATCGCCGATCGCGGCGATCGCGTGTCCGGCATCGCTCCAGGCGCTGGAATGTTCGTTATAGGTCGGGCCGACGATGGCGACAGCGCCATCCGGAGCGAGACGCGGCAGCAACTGGATCAGTGCTTGCGTGCCATTGGCAGCAACAATGCCGGCGCCTTCAGGGACGCGGTAAGCGCTCCGCGCCGCAACCAGCAGCGCCTGTTCGTCGGCGCGCGATGGCAGCCGCTGCCAGGCGCTGTCCGGCAGCTTGCGGATCGGATAAGGCCACGGATTGATGCCGGTCGAAAGGTCCAGCCATTCGTCCGCCGTGCCGCCGAATTCGGCCATCGCCTGGGTGAGATCGCCACCATGTTTCATGCGTCACTCATGCCATCATATCGCGCCAAGCGCGAGAGGCTTTGCGTCGCGACGGTCGCGGCAATGGCGCTGCTCGCCGCTGCTCCGCTGCAGGCCGCCGAGCTGCCGCGCATCGCCTCGATCAATCTGTGCACCGACCAGCTGCTCGTCACCCTTGCCGATCCCGAACAGATCCTCGGCCTCAGCCCGTTTGCGCGCGATCCCTTCCGGTCATGGGACAAGAACAAAGCAGCCCGCTTCCGCCTGCTCTCCGGCGAGGCGGAAGACGTTCTCGCCCTGAAGCCAGACGTGGTCGTCGCCGGCCGCTTTACCAAGCGGGCAACACGCGAATTGCTGAAGGCGAAGGGACTGAAAGTCGCGGAGTTCGATCCCGCGCGCTCGCTCGATGATGTCAAGAAACAGCTGCGCCAGATGGGCGCATTGGTGAACGATCCCGACCGCGCAGATGCCGAGATCGCCCAGCTCGACGCCGCCATCGCCAAGGCGCGGACGGCAGCACAAAGCAGGCCGATCCGCGTCCTCGCGCTCTCGCGCCGCGGCTGGGTGTCGGGCGGCGACAATCTCACGACCTCGCTGCTCGCCGCTGTCGGACTGAAAAATGCCGGCGGCGAACTCGGCCTCAAGGCCGGCGGTTTTGCGTCGCTGGAAGCCATCGTCACACTGAAGCCCGACCTGCTGCTGGTCACGGAGAATTCCGACTTCGCCGAAGACCAGGGCCGCGCCATGCTGCTGCATCCCGCGCTGGAAAAGACCTACCCGCCATCCAAGCGGCTGGTGTTGCCGGAGCGCCTGATGGCCTGCGGCGGCCCGACCATGGTGGAAGCGCTGGATCGGCTCAGCGCCGAAATCAACCGCGTGGCGCCGTGATGCTGGTGCATGCCGATGCGCTCTTGCTGGTGGTCGCGGCGCTCTTGCTCGACGCCGTCATCGGCGATCCCGACTGGCTATGGCGCCGCGAGCCGCATCCGGTGGTGTGGATCGGCAATGGAATCGGCTGGCTGGAGCGTAAGCTCAATCGCGAGGACCGGACGAAGCGCGCGCGCAAATTCGCAGGCGTGCTGACGGTCATCATCCTGGTCGGCGCTGCACTCCTGATCGGCGCCCTGCTGTCCGATCTCCTGCACGGCCATTGGTTCGGCTTCCTCATCGAAGCCCTCATCGCCTCGACACTGATCGCGCAGCGCAGCCTTTATCAACATGTCGCCCGCGTGCATCGTGCGTTCATCGATGGCGGTCTGCCCGCCGCGCGAAAGGCCGTCGCCATGATCGTCGGCCGCGATCCGGAGCGCCTCGACGAGGCCGGCGTCGCACGTGCAGCAATCGAGTCCACCGCGGAGAATTTTTCCGATGGCATCGTCGCCCCGGTGTTCTGGCTGGCTGTGCTCGGTCTGCCCGGTTTGATCGCCTACAAGGCAATCAACACGGCGGATTCGATGATCGGCCATCGCACCGAACGCTACATCGATTTTGGCTGGGCCGCGGCGCGACTCGACGACCTCGTCAACCTTGTGCCGGCACGCTTGTCGGGCGTGCTGGTCGCGCTCGCCGCGCCGATCGTCCGAGGATCGATCACGACATCTTTCAACACCATGCTGCGCGATGCCCGTTATCATCGTTCGCCCAATGCCGGCTGGCCCGAAAGCGCCATGGCCGGCGCCCTCGGCATCTCGCTGTCAGGGCCGCGCGTCTATGCGGAAGGCGTGGCGAATGAGCCTTATCTGAACGCGGATGGCCGCGTAGCCGAGCCCGACGATATCCGCCGCGCGCTCCGCATCTATGCGATCGCGTGCGCGCTCGAATTCCTGATTTACGCTGCGCTGGCGCTATTGGTCTGACGCTTGCGCGCAATCGCGATCAGCGCGTCCACATCGAGATGCATCTCGCAGTGATCAGCCAGCGCATCGAGCGCCGCTTCGACCTGCGAATCATAGGCAACGGTCGAGGCGATGCCGAGTTGCGCCAACCATGCCTTGCGAAACGCATCGCCCGTGAACAGCCCATGCACATAAGTGCCCTGCACACGCCCGTCGCGCGAGATCGCACCATCCGGCCGCTGGCCGATCGTGAGCAGCGGCCGAACACAATCGGCGCCGCTGCTGCGACCCATATGGATTTCATAGCCTTGAATCGCCGTGCCGCTCGCCACATGCGTGCCGTCGACGAGTTCCGTCGACTTGCTGCCGCTCATGATCGTTTCGATATCGAGCAGGCCGAGTCCATCGACCTCTCCCGGCGCGCCATCGACACCGTCGGGATCTTTGACCCGCCGGCCGAGCATCTGATAGCCGCCGCATAGACCGAGCACATGACCGCCGCGTCGGACATGCGCGGCAATATCGACGTCCCACCCTTGCGCGCGCAGGAAGGCGAGATCGCCGATCGTGGATTTGCTGCCGGGGATGATGACCACATCGGCATTGCTGGGAATGGCTTCACCCGGCTTGACGAAGACCAGCTTGACGCCGGGCTCCATGCCAAGCGGATCGAGATCGTCGAAATTGGCGATGCGTGCGAGCACCGGCACTGCGATGACGCGGGTGGCGTTCGACGCCTGCGCCCGATCGAGATCCACCGCATCCTCAGCCGGAAGGAACGCCGCTTGCGGCAGCCACGGCAGGACGCCGATCGACTGCCAGCCAGTGAGGTCCGTGATGGCCTTGAGACCATCATCGAACAACGAGGGATCGCCGCGAAACTTGTTGACGATGAAGCCATGGATGCGTGCACGCTCTTCCGGCTCCAGCACCAGATGCGTGCCGGCCAGCGAAGCGATGACACCGCCGCGATCGATATCACCGGCGAGCACGACGGGAATATCGGCCGCAGCGGCGAAGCCCATATTGGCGATATCGCCCTTGCGCAGATTGATCTCCGCCGGACTTCCGGCGCCCTCGACCAGCACGATATCGGCCTGATCGGCGAGCAGCGAAAAACTCTCAAGAACGGCGGGCAGCAGTGCCGCTTTCTTCTCCAGATAGTTCTTCGCCCGCAGCGTGCCCCAACGTTGCCCCTGCACGATCACCTGCGATCCCGTGTCGGTCTCGGGTTTCAACAGAACAGGATTCATATGCACACTGGGTAGCATCCGCGCGGCACGCGCCTGCACGGCCTGCGCGCGGCCGATCTCGCCGCCATCGATCGCAACGGCGGCATTGTTCGACATGTTCTGCGGCTTGAACGGCGCGACCTTGAGGCCACGACGCACCAGCGCGCGCGCCAACCCGGCAACGATCGTCGACTTGCCGGCATTGGAGCCGGTCGCCTGAATCATCAAAGCGGGTGTGGAGATGTTCATGGCCAAAAACTCACCTGTCATCCCGGCCTAGCACAGCGAAGCTGTGCGCGGCGCCGGGATCCATAGACACCGAAGATGAGATGAGAACTACGGCCAGCATCTAGTGTTTACCACGGACTCGGAGGTTATGGATCCCGGCGTTCGCCGGGATGACAGACTGTCAAAACTCCACGCCCTTCTGTCCCTTGATCCCCGCGCGGAACGGATGCTTCACCAGCGTCATCTCCGTCACCAGATCCGCCATATCGATCAATTCCTGCTTGGCGTTGCGACCCGTGATGACCACATGCTTGTCCGCCGGCTTCTCATCGCGCAGAAAATTGATCACCTCGTTGAGATCGAGATAGTCGTAGCGCAGCACGATGTTGAGCTCGTCGAGCAGCACCATGCGATGGCGATCGTCGCGGATCAGCTCCTTCGCGCGCTCCCAGCCGGCGGTCGCAGCAGCGATGTCGCGCTCACGATCCTGGGTCTCCCAGGTAAAACCCTCGCCCATGATGTGCAGCGTCACCAGTTCGGGAAATTTTGCCAGCACGCGCGCCTCGCCGGTGTCCCAGCTCGGCGACTTCGTGAACTGCACGACGCCGACCGGCATCTCATGACCGATATGGCGAAACACCATGCCGAGCGCGGCCGAGGTCTTGCCTTTGCCGGTACCGGTATGAACGATCAGCAGGCCCTTCTCGCCCACTTTCGTCGCCATGATCTTGTCTTTCGCCGCCTTGTGCTTGGCGGCCTTCTCCTTATGCCGGAGGTTTTCGGCGGCGTTGTCGGCTGCGGTTGCGCTCATGCGTGTTCCCTCGCGATTTGCTTGGTATTCATCAGGTCCGAAATCAGATGCTGCGCGCTGTTGGAGCGCGGCGTCCATAATCCGCGGCGGATCGCTTCGGCAAAACGCGCCGCGGTTTCCTGCAGCGCCGCTGGATTGGCTGACGCCATGAAGTCGCGCACATCGTCGTTCTCCAGATAGGCCGAGAACAACTGATCGAAATGGTGATTGCCGACAGCGTCCGTCGAGGCGGCAAAGCCGAACAGGTAATCCACCGTGGCGGCGATCTCGAATGCGCCCTTGTAGCCATGTCGCATCACGCCTGCGACCCATTTCGGATTGGCGCCGCGGCCGCGCACCACGCGCGAAATCTCATGCGCCAGCGAGCGCGCGATTGGCGCTTCCGGGCGAGACGTGTCGATATGGGCGACGCGCGGCGCTGAGCCCTTGAGCGTTTGCACCGTCGCAGCGAGGCCGCCGATGAACTGGTAGTAGTCGTCGGAATCGAGGATATCGTGTTCGCGATTGTCCTGCGCCTGCGCCACCAGATCGACGGACTTTAGCCGCTCGGCAAATTCGTCGCGCGCGCCATCGCCATCGGAGCCGCTGCCGTAAGCATAACCGCCCCAATCGAGATACACATCGGCGATGTCGGCGCGATTATTCCAGCCGCCTTCGTCCATCAGCGCCTGCAGGCCCGCACCATAGGCACCAGGCTTGGAGCCGAACACGCGGCGCATGGCTTGCCGGCGCGCCGTCTCGCAATTCACGCCGCCGGCTTCGAGCGTTCGTGCGCGGGCACGAACATTGGCCGCAATCGGATTGGCCTCGTCGGGTTCATCAAGTTCGGCCACCGCGCTGACGGCCGATCCGATGATATCCATCTGCGTCGGGAACGCATCGCGGAAGAGACCGGAGACACGGAATGTCACATCCACGCGCGGCCGCTTTAATTCGGAGAGCGGCGTAATGGCAAAGCCGGTGACACGACCGGATGTTTCTTCCCAGACCGGACGCGCGCCGATCAGCGCCAGCGCCTGCGCGACATCATCGCCGCCGGTGCGCATGTTTGCGGTGCCCCAGGCCGACAACGCGATGCTGCGCGGCCATTCGCCGGCATCTTGCCAATAGGCTTCCACCAGCCGCTCGGCCGACAGCTGGCCGATCCGCCACGCCGATGGCGTCGGCACCGCGCGGACATCGACGGCGAAGAAGTTGCGGCCGGTCGGCAGCACGTCGGGTCGGCCACGCGTCGGTGCGCCGGATGGTCCCGGCCGAATGAAGCGGCCATCGAGACCTTTGAGGAAGGCCGCCATCTCGGCAGCGCCGCACGCATCGATGGCGGGGCGCAGGGATTTGTCGATCCAGCCAATCACTTGCGCCGTCTGTGTCCAATGGCTGTCACAGATGATTTCACCGGCGACCAGTTTCAACGCCAGCGCCTCGACTCGCTCGATCGTATCGCCGGTGGTGCGCCATCGCGCATCGGAAATATCGGCGAGCGCCTTTGGTCGCGGGCCAGAATAGTCGTCGGCCATATCGCGCGTCAGCGGATCGAAACTGCCGAGCCCGAGATCAATTGCCAATGCACGATGCAGCGACGCATCCTGCGAACGGATATCCGAACGCGGCAGGCGTGCAATGGAGACGAGCAGATCGTTGCGCTGCGCATCCTCCGGCTTGCGGCCGAAGACATGCAGGCCGTCGCGGATCTGCATTTCCTTGAGATCGCAGAGATGCGCATCGAGCGCACGCAAGGCCTCATAGGTCGGCGTATCGCGGTTGATGTCCACGTCGCTGTCGAGCTGTTGCGCGCGGGCGAAAGACAGAATGTCTTCGGCGATGACGGCGGCGCGCTTCGGGTCGAGATCGCTCGCCGCGGCATATTCATCGACCAGGCTTTCCAGCCGGGCGAGGTCGTCATGCAATTCGGCGCGTGTCATCGACGGCGTGAGATGATCGATGATCACAGCCGAGGTGCGGCGCTTGGCCTGGATGCCTTCGCCGGGATCATTGACGATGAAGGGATAGAGATGCGGCAACGGACCGAGAATCGCATCGGGCAGGCATTCGGCCGAGAGGCCGGTGCTCTTGCCGGGCAGCCATTCGAGATTGCCGTGCTTGCCGATATGGGCAATCGCATGCGTATCGAATGCCTGCCGGAGCCAGAGATAGAAAGCGAGATAGTGGTGCGGCGGCACCAGATCAGGATCGTGATAGGTGCTCTTAGGATCGATATTGTAGCCGCGCGCCGGCTGCACACCGATCACGATATTGCCGAAGCGATGCAGGCCGAGACGGAAGGCGTCGCCAACCACATGCGGATCGCTGCCTGCGTCACCCCAGCGCGATTCTACGGCGGCACGGACATTGGCCGGCAATCGCGCGAAGGCCTCGCCATAATCCGCGAGCGACCACGTGATACCGCCGCTGCGCGCAGCGCGCTCATGCAGTGCATTGGTCGGCCCCTGCTGCAACAGGTCCATCATCGCGGCCGATGTGGAGGGCACGTCTGCTGCACTATAGCCGGCGCCCTGCATGGCGGCGATGATATCGACAAGGCTCTGCGGCGTATCAAGGCCGACGCCATTGGCGAGGCGGCCATCGCGGTTTGGATAATTGGCAAGGATCAGTGCCACGCGGCGCTCGGCGATGTCGGTGCGACGCAGGCGGACCCAGGCGCGGGCGAGATCGGCGGCGGCGTCAATGCGATCCGGCACCGGCTTCAACAGCGTCGGCGTGAAGCCGCCATCGCTCTTGCCGCGCTCCTTGAAGGCGATGACATTCGCAAAAATGCGGCCATCGACTTCGGGCAACACAACATGCATCGCCAGATCGCGCGGCGTGAGGCCGCGCGATGACGCCTCCCAACTCGCATGCGAAATGCCGGCCTGCGCGACCTGCAGCACGGGGCAGCCCGATGCGGAGAGCACGCCAGCGTCATCATTGGCCGTTGCTGTCGCGAAGGCGGTCGCGTTCACGATCACACCGGGCGGAAATGCCGCGAGTGCCCCGCGCAGGAAGGCAACGGAGCGTTCGTCCTTGAGGCTGGTGACGTAGAGGCAGACCGGATTCAGGCCGCGCGCATCCAGTGCATCACGCAACGCGTCGATCGCAGCCGTATCGCCGCCGGCAACCAGCGCACGATAGAAGATCACCACCGCATTTGGCCTTGTGTCGCTCAGCGGCGCTTGCGGCCAAAAGCCCGCCGACGGCATCGGCCGCGCAGCTGGCGGCTTGTCGCCCTGTCCGATCAGATGCGCGGCATAGCGCAGTGCCAGTGTCGCATTCTCGACGCCGCCCTCGCTGCAATAGCGCCACAGCGCATGGGTCGTCTCCGCATCGACGGTGCCGCGCGCAGCGAGTTCGGCATTCCAGTCCATCTCGCCGGGGATGCAGGCAAACAGCGCGCCGCGCGCGATGGCATCGCTGCGCAGGCTCTCGACGCCATGCGGCCAGTAGCTGATGCCGCCCAACATGCGCAGCAGCACGATCTTCGTCTGTGCCAATGTGCGCTCGACATAGAGATCGACCGAGGCGGGATGGCCGAGCGCGAGAAGATTGGTGAGGCGGACGCTCGGGAAATCAGGGGGCAGGCTCGCATGCGCCGCGCCGAAGGCAGCGAGATCGCTGTCCGCCGCCGACAGCACGACGATATCGGCGGTCGCCTGCCCGAGATCGCGGGCGACGTCGCCGTCGTCAATACTGCCGGAGGTGTCGAGCTTGAGATGCATGCGACTCTTTCTTCGTCATTGCGAGAAGCGTAGCGACGAAGCAATCCAGAGCCTCACGAAGGAAGAACTGGATTGCTTCGCTGCGCTCGCAATGACGGCTGTGGTTTATTGCGCGGCCAGCGCTTTTCGCGCAGCGTCCGCGTCAAAACCCTTCAGGCCGATCACCACGAGATGTTCGGGATGGCTCACATCCGGCCGCGCGAAAGCGAGATCGACGCGCGCGCCGACGGCCTGCACCACGATCGGCGCCAGCTTGTCGGCGATGCGGGCATGGCCTTTGACGCGCAGCACGCCTTCAAGACCGAGCGCGTCGCTGACGCGGGCGCGCATGGTATCGAGATCGGCCGCAGCAGTCGGCTTGATGAGGATGCTGTCGAAGTCGTCGTGATCGTGTTCTTCTTCCTCGCCGTGATGACCGACGCGCGCCGCCATGTCATCTTCGGCAGCGGCATTGAGGCCGATCAGAATTTTCGGCGCGAGATCGCCCTTGGAGCGGACGATGCCGACGCCGGCGCGGAGTTCAGCCTTCAGCTTCGTTTCGATCTCCGCGAGCTGTTCGGCGCTGACGAGATCGCTCTTCGACAGCACCACGAGATCGGCGCAGGCGAGCTGATCCTCGAACACCTCTTCGATGGGATCATCATGATCGATGCCTTCATCGGCGGCGCGCTGCTCGACCACCGCGTGCTCATCCAGCACGATGCGGCCTTCGGACAGCGCCAGCGCATCGACCACGGTGACGACGCCGTCGACAGTGGCGCGGGTCTTCACAGCGGGCCACGCAAAGGCCTTGAGCAGCGGCTGCGGCAGCGCGAGGCCGGAGGTCTCAATGACGATGGCGTCGAGCGGTCGCTCGCGCGACAGCAGCTTTTCCATGGTCGGCACGAAATCATCGGCCACGGTGCAGCAGATGCAGCCATTGGTGAGCTCGACGATGTCGCCGGGTGCGCAGGCCTTTGCTGCGCATTCCTCGACAAGGCCACCATCGAAGCCGGCATCGCCGAATTCGTTGACGATCACGGCGATGCGGCGGCCATCGGCTTGCGTCAGCAGCGAGCGGAGCAGCGTGGTCTTGCCGGCGCCGAGAAAGCCGGTGAGGACGGTGACGGGAACGCGGGACATTCAGATCTCCTGAAAACGCTTGAGCCAAAGAGGAAGGCCGGCTGCAACGAAAGCAACATTGTTGACGGCAGCGGCGATGGTTTGATTGAGACGTCCCTGCGCATCGCGGAAGGCGCGGCCGATCGGCGTCTCCGGCACGAGGCCGAGGCCGACTTCGTTGGACACCAACACGATGGGATAGCGCGAGACATCGAGGAAACGCACCAGGCGCTTCGCCTCGACCTCGGGATCGCGCTCGGCCATCATCAGATTGGACAGCCAAAGCGTCAGGCAATCGACGAGGATGACGCGGCCGATGGTGGATTCGCGCGTGAGCGTATCCACCAGCGCCAGCGGCTCCTCGACCGTGATCCAGCCCTCGCCGCGCTGCTTGCGATGCCGCGCGATGCGGGCCTGCATCTCGTCGTCACCAGCGGTCGCCGTGGCGAGATAAACTTTCGTGAGCGACATCTCGCCGATGAGCCGCTCGGCGAATGCCGATTTGCCCGAGCGCGCGCCGCCGAGAACCAGTGTGGTGCCGAGCGACGTCATTTCGGCGCCCTGCCATCTTCAGGCGACCAGCGCAGCGGCGGCACGCGGGCCACCATGCCTTTTCGCAGCACATCGGCACGCTCGCGCCATGGCACGAGGCCGTAGTCGGAGTTTTGATAGGACTGCACGAAGGACGCGACCGCATCCGGTCCCGTGTCAGTCACGAGATCACCGAACAAAAACGTGTAGCCGTCCTGGCTCGTCACCGCGACCGTCGTCGGGCGCTTGCAGACACTGAGACACTGCACCGGGCGCACCATCACGGCGACATCGCGCTCATCAAGTGCTGCGGTCACCGCATCGAGCATCGCGGGTCCAACGATCGCGCCATCGGCGGCCTTGCAGTTCACGCAGACGCTCACGACGACCGGCCCCGAGGGCAGCGGGCGCGGAAGTTCGGTGACACTGGCGTCATCAGGCAAGGTCGATGCGTTGCGATCCATCACGGGCTCAAATCAGACGAGCTTTGTTGGGTCGCGCGGATGCGGACATCCACTCGCTCCCGTCCGGTGCACCCCGCCCCGACGACGCCTCCAAAGCACAAATCACGATGGCAGGTCTCCTGGCTCGCGAGTCAAAGCCCGCTGCCGCCTTCCCAGAAACTCCCTTCAACGGGAACTTCCCAGTGGCACCGGCTCGGGCTCATCGCTTACAGTTGCGGGGGCAGCGCCGGTATCGCACCGGCTTCCCTTTTCACCTTCCTCGCGGAAGGACCATCGCGGCGGACGCTATCTGCCCCCACAGTCCGGGTCAACCACGGCCGGAACTGCGCACCGACTGTTGACCGGACGGCTGCGGATGCGCGAGACAGGCGGCCAAAGGAACCTGCATTTGACCTCTCTCAGCCCCCTCTGGCAGCCGCCGGCCATCACGCCCCTCGATCCCGCCACCGAGGTCAGCCTGCGCGCGACCATCGACGGCAAGGCCAAGCCACCGGGGTCGCTCGGGCGAATCGAGGAACTGGCGCTGCAACTCGGCATGATCCGCCATCCCGGCGAGCCGCGCGGCGAGACAGCCGTGTTGCTGGTATTCGCTGGCGATCACGGGCTCGTTGCCGAGGGCGTGTCGCAATATCCGTCGGCGGTCACCGTCGCGATGGTGATGACCTATCTGGCCGGCCGCGCCAGCGCCAATGCATTTGCAAAGGCGAATGACATCGATGTCCGCGTCATCGACATCGGCGTCGCGGCTGAACTGCCGGTGCATCCCGGCCTGCGCGACGCCAAGGTGCGTATGGGCACGGCCAATGCCGCGCGTGAGCCGGCAATGACGCCGGAGCAGGCTGTCGATGCGTTGAACCACGGCATCCGCATCGCCATCGGCGAGATCAAGGCCGGCGCCGACATCATTGCGCTTGGCGAGATGGGCATCGGCAACACAGCCTCCTCCGCATTGCTGGCGCATCGTCTTGCACAGGCATCCCTCGAAGATTGCATCGGCGTCGGCGCCGGACAGGATGATGCCGGTATGAGCCGCAAGCGCGCAGCCATCGAAATGGCCGCCGCACGCAGCAATGCCACTGCGCCGCTTGATGTGCTCACCGAATTCGGTGGGCTGGAAATTGCCGGTATGGCCGGTGCGATCCTTGGTGCAGCGTCGCAGCGGCGACCGGTGATTGTCGATGGCTTCATCTCCAGTGTCGCAGCTTTACTCGCGATCCGGCTTTGCCCGGAGGCGCGCGGTTACTGCATTTTCGCTCACCGCTCGGCAGAGCGTGGACATGACCTCGTGCTCAAAGCTCTCGATGCGCAGCCGCTGCTCGATCTTGGTCTTCGGCTCGGCGAAGGCACCGGTGCACTGCTTGCGATGCCGCTGGTGCGCGCAGCGGCCCGACTGCTCACCGATGTTGCCAGCCTCGACGACGTGCTGGCGGGAAAGATCTAGATGACGCCGGATCCGCATCTGCTGAATGCGATCCGTTTCCTGACGGTGGTGCCGACGCCGCATTCGGACGAGACGCCTGCGCCTGATTGGCTGGCGCGGGCGATGAAGTATTTTCCGCTTGTCGGTGCCGGCATTGGCCTGGCCTCCGCGCTCATGTTTATCGTCGCCGGCCAATTCTGGTCGCCGTTGATCGCAGCGATCATCGCAGTGACCACGAGCATCGCGCTGACCAGTGCCCTGCATGAAGATGGCCTCGCCGACACCGCCGATGCGTTCGGTGGCGGCTGGACCGTCGAACGACGTCTCGCCATCATGAAGGACAGCCGCATCGGCACCTATGGTGCGCTGGCGCTCGGGGTCGGATGTGCACTGCGCATCGCGGCGCTTGCCTCGCTGCCGATATGGGCTGGTGCTGCCGCGCTGATTGCGATGCACGCAGCTGCGCGCGCCATGCCGCCCCTGGTGATGAACCGCCTTGCCTATGCCGGCGACACCTCGGCCATGAAAGTGAGCTACGCAGAAGCGCCGGTCCGAAGCGGTGAGATCACGTTTCTGCTCATCACGGCTTTGCTTGCGGCGGTGCCACTCGCATTGATCACGTTCAAATCCGTGATCGCCGGCCTGCTCCTCGGCGCCTTGTTCGGCGCCCTGCTTGCGCGTTGCGCGAAACGCCTGATCGGCGGCTACACCGGCGATGTGCTCGGCGCCATCGAGCAGCTGTTCGAGATCGGCTTCCTGCTCGGCGTCGCCGCCGTGCTCAGATAGGCCAGCGCAACGGCAACTGATACGGCTTGCCTTCCGCCGTCTCCGCGCCCCGACCGATGCGTGCGATCGCCTCGTTCATGCGCCCCTTGCGGGCGAGCATCTCGTCGGCAAGTTTCACCATCAATTTGTTCGGCGTCACGAACGGCGAGCGACGCCGGAGTTCATCGGCAATCTCTGCTTCATAGCCGGGATTGCGATCGCAGGCGATGGCATAGGCCGCGGCGCTTGAACGGCTGATACCGGCCCAGCAATGGATCAGCAAAGGGCGATCCGCGACGGCCCCGCGCCCGAATTCGAGGATGGCCGTCACAACCTCGGCGTCAGGCGCAATCAGGTCCGGCGTCAACTCCACGATGTCATGAAACGACAACTGCACGTGGCGCTCACGCGCAAGCCCGCTCCAGTCGTGCGCTCCAGCACTTGGCGACAGCAGGGTCAGCAGATCGAAGCGCTGCAGTGACGCTGCGAGAGCAGGAAGTCCGCTTAGCGAACTGACATAGATCATGATGAGGCCTGCCGTTCTCGCGCGATGCTCGTCAGTTCAATCTTAAACAAGTTCCGATAGGTATTTGGCTGATTAGTCGATTTTAGTAGTTATTGGATTTGGATACGGCACGATGTCCAGGGTTTTCGCCTCATTCGCCGACAGTTTGCCGGATTTCGTGCGCCTGCCGCACGACAACCCGGAATTGATACAGGCCAAGCTCACTGCCTTCACGCGGCAGGTGCCGATGATGTATCTCATCGTCGTCTTCAATGCATGGGCGCTGGCGCTGACATTCCAGGGCACGGCCCCGCGATCGCTCACGCTCGATATGCCGATCGCCCTGAGCATCATCTGCATGTTCCGCATCACAACCTGGTGGCGGTCGCGGCATCGCCATCTCCAGCTCGACCAGGCCGTCGCCAAGCTGCGCAGCTCGATCCTCTTTGCGGCCATCCTGGGTGTCGCCTTCTGTGCCTGGAGCCTCAGCCTCCTGCCCTATGGCGACGATCTCGCCAAGAGCCACATCGCCTTCTTCATGGCCGTCACCTCGATCGGCAGCGCCTTCTGCCTGATGCATCTGCGCGCTGCTGCGCTGATCGTGATGAACTTCGTCGTCATCCCCTTTGCGATCTATTTCGGATCGAGCGACAGCCCGATCTTCGTCGCCATCGCCTTCAACTTCGTCGTCGTCACCCTCGCCATCGTGATCATGCTGCTCGGCAATCACAGGGATTTCGAACAGCGCGTCAATTCCGAGAAGGCATTGCTTGCCAAGCAGACGGAACTGCAACTGCTCAGCGACCGCAACTATCGCAACTCGAATACCGACAGCCTCACCGGCCTGCCGAACCGCCGCAATTTCTTTGCCGAACTGGAGCGCGCCATCGCCGCGGCCCGTCGCGAAAATCGTCGGCTATCGCTTTGCATTCTCGATCTCGACGGCTTCAAGCAGATCAACGACGTGCATGGCCACCGCATCGGTGATCGGCTGCTGGTCGAGGTCGCCGAGCGACTGCGCACGCATATCGACCCGCACACCTTCCTCGGCCGGCTTGGCGGCGACGAGTTTGTGATGTTCAGCGATCAACTGCTCGACGATCAGGCGATCAATGACGCCGAGCTGAAGATCACCGCGCTGTTCGACGCCCCCTTCGAGATTAGCAATGTGACCGTCCGTATCGGCTGTTCGATCGGCTATGCACTATTCCCCGACGCAGCGAAGACCGCCGAGGACCTGTTCGAACGCGCCGATTACGCGCTTCATTTCGGCAAGGCCGGCGGACGCGGCCGCGTCGTGCGTTTCAGCGCCGAGCACGAGGCGACCATTCGCGAAGCCGGCCAGCTGGACCAGGCGCTGGTCAATGCCGATCTCGAAAAGGAGCTCTGGATCGCCTATCAGCCGATCGTCTGCGTCACCACCGGACGCACGGTCAGCTTCGAGGCACTGGCCCGCTGGCGCAGCCCGGAACTCGGCGACGTCCCGCCGATGACTTTCATCGTCGCCGCCGAGCGCTCCGGCATCATCTCGCAGCTCACGCCGATGTTGCTGCGCAAGGCGCTGGAGGGTGCTGCGAGCTGGTCCGAGAATGTGCGCATCTCGTTCAATCTGTCCGCACTCGATATCGGCTCGACGCTCTCGGTTCTCAAGCTGATCGCCGTGGTCCAGCAAAGCGGTATCCGCCCCAGCCGCATCGATTTCGAGATCACCGAGACCAGCGTGATGCGCAATCTCACGCAGGCGACCCAGGCGGTCAATGCGTTGCGCGCGCTCGGCGCCCGCATTTCGCTGGACGATTTCGGCACCGGCTATTCGAGCCTGAGTTGCATTCACGACTTGCCGCTCGACAAGGTCAAGATCGATCGCAGCTTCATCAGCCGGATCGATTCCGATCCGGCTGCACGGCTGATCCTCAAGACCATGCTCGGCATGTGCAGCGATCTCGGCCATGACTGCATCGTCGAAGGCGTCGAGACCGATGACCAGATCGCCTTTCTCCGCAAGGAAGGCTGCCGCTTCATGCAGGGTTACGCCTTTGCGCGGCCAATGCAGGTCGGCGACGTCTCAGCCTATCTCGAACGATCCGGCGAAGCCGCACGGATCGACGCCCTCCTCCACGGCTAGCCGTTCTGCCCGTCGAGCAGCCGCACCGCTTCATAAAGCGTGGCGGCGCCGACGGCGAGTTGCTCCGGCGAGGTGTATTCCTCCGGGCAATGGCTCTTGCCGTCCTTCGAGGGCACGAAGATCATCGCGCTCTTGCCGATATGCGACATGAAGGCGGCGTCATGACCCGCGCCTGACGCGAGCGTCGTGGTGGAGTAGCCAAGCTTGCCGGCGGCGCGGCCGAGGATGTCGCGGAGATGATCGTCGCAGGGCGATGGCGGGTTCTGCGAGATGATGCCGAACTTGGTGCGCTCCACTTTCGTGCGCTCGGCAATCGCCTGCGTTTCGTTATCCAGCATCGCAACGAAGTCCGCTACGATCTCGGCCTTTTCGGCGCGGATATCGAGGATCATGCGCGCGCCGCCGGGGACGACATTGGAGGCATTGGGGCTGATCTCGAGGATGCCGCAGGTGGCAACGAAATGCCCCTGTTTCCGCGCCGCATATTCATGGGCCTTGCGGGCCACCAGCAAGACGATCTCGGCAGCGGGCAGCGCGGCATCGCGGCGATAGTCCATCAGCGTCGAGCCGGCATGATCCGCCGCGCCGGTGAGCACGATCTCGACGCGGGTGATGCCCGCAATGCCGGTGACGACGGCAACATCGAGCTTGTTGCTCTCGAGCACGATGCCCTGCTCGATATGTAGTTCGAGATAGCCGGCGAAGGTCGGCTTCGCCATCGTCGCGATCTTGTCGGGATCGCCGCCGACGCGCCTGATGGCGTCCGCCAGCGTCTCGCCGGCCGCATTCGTATAGGTCAACATCTTTGCATCGAGTTCGCCGACCATGGCGCGGCTGCCGACGCAGGACAGGCCGTATTCGCTCGGCTCCTCGGCGAGGAAATCCACGATCTCGATGGGATGGCGCGACTTGTAGCCGGAGGCCTGCAGCGCGCGCACGGCTTCAAGCGCGGTGAGAATGCCCGAAATGCCATCAAAGCGGCCGCCGGATGGCACCGTGTCGGAATGCGAGCCCAGCATGATCGGCGGCAGGCCTTCCACGGTGCCTTCGAGCCGCGCGATCACATTGGCGCCGGCATCCATGCGCACCGTCATGCCGGCGGCTTCATATTGTTTCTGCAGCCAGGCGCGGCCATCGAGAAAACGCTGCGAGAACGAGCGCCGCGTCCATGGCTTGTCGGGATCGGTGATTTCGGCGAGCGCCATGTGATCGTCCCAGAGACGGTCCTGATCGATGGGCGGCTTGATGTCAGCGGGCTTGGTCAACGAATATCTCGCAGGCAATGATGTGGCTGGTATCACCAGCATAATTGGTGAACACTCCGCGCGCCATCAAGCAAGAAACGATCAGGGAGAATATCGTGACAAAGAAAATTGCAAATAAAATTGCCTGGGTCACCGGCGGCGGCACCGGGATCGGCAAGGCCGGCGCGGAGTCGCTGCTCGCCGATGGCTGGACGGTGATCATTTCCGGTCGCCGCGCCGAGGTGCTCGACGATGTGGTCAAGGAACTCGGCGGCGGCAGCAAGCCCATCGAGGCGATGGTGCTGGATGTCAGCAATGCGGCCGATGCGAAGAAAGTCGCCGATGCCATTCTCGCCAAGCACGGCCGTATCGATCTGCTCGTCAACAGTGCCGGCATCAACCTGCCGAAGCGCAGCTGGCAGGATGTCACCGAGGACGGGTTCGACCAGATCGTCGACATCAATCTCAAGGGCCTGATGTATTGCATCCGCGCCGTGCTGCCGGCGATGCGCGCGCAGAAGGATGGCTGCATCATCAATGTGGCGTCCTGGGCGGGTCGCATCGTCTCCAAGATGACCGGGCCAGCCTATACGGCGAGCAAGCATGCGGTGCTCGCGCTGACGCATTCGTTCAACATGGATGAATGTGTCAATGGTCTGCGCGCCTGCTGCCTGTCGCCGGGTGAAGTGGCGACGGATATCATGAAGAACCGCCCGGTGCCGCCGAGCGCGGAGATCATGGCGCGGATGCTGCAGCCGGAAGATCTCGGCAAGACGATCGCATTCATTGCGGGGATGCCGCCGCATGTGTGCATGAATGAGGTGCTGATTAGCCCGACATGGAATCGGAGTTTGATCGGGTATTGAGGTCGCTCTTGCCCCTCCCCCAAGCGGCGTAGCCGCGCAGTGGGGAGGGTGGATTGAAGCGAGCGTTCAGCGAGCTTCAAGACGGGTGGGGTCTATCCCCACGTGACGTCGGAGTTTGGGGAAGCACCCCACCCGGCGCTACGCGCCACCCTCCCCGCTGCGCCGCTGCGTGGCTTGAGGGAGGGAGGCCATCAGCCTCCCCGCGTCGTTGCTTCAACATGTCAAACAGCCAAGCTTCCGCAGTCTCGCGGCGCTTGCGCGCCCGAGCTTTGCGCATTCCCACCTCACCCTCCCGAAAGAGGGCGCGCGGAACGCCGGGTGCTCGATGCACCCGTTGGTGCCTGATGCCGATGCGGTACTCCGCAAGGATATGCATCAGGACTGTCCGGAGTGCCGAGCAAAACGGCCCGGCGTTCCGCACGCGGTGTTTGGGGGCCGCTGCCTGCCCAGGGGAGCGGTCAGATCCCCGTTATTTGGCCCAAGGCGATGGGCCGGGGGACGCAGCAGCATGATCCCGGACACCGCGGAGAGGGTCGTC